>JBEKNN010000265.1:0-12425 GCA_049522755.1 Bryobacteraceae bacterium
GGCGATTTCGATGCGCCGGTCGTCGTCGAACTTGTGATAGAACTCATAGCGCCCTTCGATTCCCGGCCGGCCGGATGTCACGTCGACCGGAGTCGGCGAATAGTTATACGGCGACGCCTCGTGAGTTTCCACCACGCCGGTGACCGCGCGCACGCCGGTGGAGGCGTTGAACGCGAAATCCTGTTCGACGCGCGCCTGCGGCAGCCAGAGCCACAGGTTTCCAGCGCCGGTGAGCGGCGAAACTCCTACTTGCGCCAGGGACGCGGGCTCGCGCGGATTGAAGATGGGCTTGTCGATTCCCACCATCACGCTGCGCGTCTTCCAATCGAGGTTGATGGAAGCTGTGCGCAGGCGTAACGTGGAGTTGAAGTTGACGCCGCCGGTGTAGAAATCCATGTAGATCGAGCCGTGAATCGTTCCGCCGAGGAACGTTTGCGGGCCGTGGTAAACCAGGCCGATGACGGTCTGCCGCAACGTGGCGCCCGCGGCTTCCGGACTGGACGTCAGCGCCGCCGCCGTGGGATATTCATTGCCGCCGGCCAGCCGCGAATTGAGATAGGTATTGAAGAGAACCATGCCCGTGAGACTGATGGGGAATTTTTCAGACGCCTCGACCTTAGTTTGCGCCTGCTCTTCGACGCGGCTTTCCTGAATCGCCAGGCGTTCGTCGACGGTGGGACTGGCGGCGTCCGCGGAGGCGGCGTCGGCTGGAGCGGCGTTGGCTGGAGCGGCGTTTCCGGGAACGGCGTTTTGGGGAACCTCGGGGCGCGATGCGGCCAGCTCGCTCTTCAGTTGCTGCACCTGCTCGGCGAGGGCGCGGTTCTGCCGCTCCAGTTTGTCGAGGCGTTCGAGAATTTGATTGATTTCCGGCGTCTGCTGGGCTCCGGCGAAAACAGGCCACAGAAGCCCCAGGCAGAAAAGGTTATTGAGTCGTAGCATTGAGAATCTGCTCCAGTTTGCGGCGAACCTCGGCGGGGGAAAACGGCTTGGAAAAAAACGCGTTGACGCCCATCTGGGCTACGCGCTGGGGAGTGCCGGGGTCGGTATCGGCGCTCACCACCACGATGGGCGTGGCCGAATACCGGTGGTCGCCGCGCACGCGCCGGATCAACTCATACCCATCCATCCGCGGCATGTTCAGGTCGGTAACAATGGCGCGAACCGCCTGTCCGGGCCGTCCCAAAATGCGCAGTGCTTCGAGGCCCGACGATGCCAGCGTGACGGATAATCCGGGAATACCGAGCAGTGCGATTTCGAGCGTGGCTGCGGCGTTTTCGGAATCGTCCACAATCAGCACCGAGCGGGCGCTGTCTCCAGGGCCGCGTTCACCCTCTGTCATCATCCCGTTATTGTCCTCTATCTCCTGACGGACAGGCGTTGCCGAAAGGCGCCGGTTATGTAAAATCGGGTGCGGCCTGCTTGAGCTTGCCGTTCTATCTACCCAGGACAACGTCGATCCCGGCGAGAAGCGGTTCCAACTTAGCCTTCGGAAGCTTACCTCCCCCTCGATGAAGAGTTCCTTGTCCAACGTCACCATCTGAGAGACGTTGGCAACCGAGTCCTTCGGCAGCCCGGTTACGCGGGCGGAGAGGGAGACATCGCCGGGCGCGTTCGCCCATCGAAGGTTGCTAGTATAACGTTTTCCATAAAACATATCCATAATGCTTTGTTTGTGATGCGGGCATCACTCACACGAGGAGGCAGAGGACCAAAATCGAAAAGAGGCATTGGCCGCCGATAAACGCCGATGAACGCCGATAAGAATTATGATTTATTTATCGGCGTTTATCTGCGTTCATCGGCGGCCCAAAACACCTTCTAATGTGGGCCGGCAACCAACTTCGGACGCTCGTCCCTTCGCAGAGCGCATCGAGGCGCAGCTGTCAGCTCAGGTGTTTTGGCTCACGGCACGAACCGGTAGCCCACTCCATGCACGGTCAGGAAATGCTTGGGCGTATTCGGGTCCGGCTCCAGCTTTTGCCGCAGCTTGACCACGTGCGCATCCACGGTGCGGGTGTTGGGAAAGAATTCGTAGCCCCACACCGAGTTCAGAATCATGTCGCGCGTCAGGGCCCGGTCGGCATTCTGGACGAAGTAGCAGAGCAGATTATATTCGGCCGGCGTCAGCTTCAACTCGTCGCCCTTGCGCGTCACGATGCGCCGCTCGAAATCCACTTCGGTGTCCGAAAAATGCGCACTCTTGCGGGCGTCGGGCGAGGAACGGCGCAGCACCGCGCGGATGCGCGCCATCAATTCGCGCGTGCCGAACGGCTTCACCACGTAATCGTCGGCCCCGATTTCGAGCAGCAGCACCTTGTCCAACTCGTCGCCCACGGCGCTCAATACGATGATCGGGGTCTTCACATGGGCGGCCCGAAGCTGCTTGCAGATATCGGTTCCGCTCATCCCGGGTAGGCGCAGATCCACCAGCACAAGGTCGGGCTTGAGGGTGAGCGCCTTGTCGAATCCCGCCCGGCCGTCGCCCACCAGGACCGCGCGAAACCCCTCCTGCTCGATCATCACGCCGATGGTGTCGCGCAGGCTTTCGTCGTCGTCGATCACGAGGATTGTCTGCATGGGGCATCTTTGATTGTATCGAATCCGGTGTGGGGTCCAGTACGCCTCCGAATAAATTTGCAGTTTGCTCTAGTACCTACAGACCTTGGACATATATACTCCATGGCCTCAATACATATATACTTCTAAGGACTCTATGCAGATAACAGTTATCGGAACAGGCTACGTGGGAACGGTCACGGGAGCCTGCCTTGCTTATATCGGCCACCACGTGACGTGCGTGGATACCGACCAGGCGAAGATCGCAAAGCTGCAGCGGGGCGAGTCGCCCATCTACGAGCCATATCTGATGGAGATCGTCGCAATGGCGGCCCAGCGAGGCGGCATCGAGTTCAGTACCGACGTGGGCCCAGCGGCGGCCGCGAGCGACGTCATTTTCATCGCTGTGGGAACCCCGCCTCTGCCGAGCGGCGAACCGAACCTGGAATATCTGGAGGCGGCCGCGCGCAGCATCGGGGCGGCTATGGATGGATCGCGCTTCCGCGTGGTGGTGAATAAATCCACAGTGCCCGTCGGGTCGGGCAATCTGGTGGAGACGCTTGTGCGCGAAGGCATCGGCCGCGAAGCGTCAAGCGGCGCCCGCCGCGAGATTCGCTTCGGCGTAGCCAGCAACCCGGAGTTTCTGCGCGAAGGCAGCGCGGTGGCCGATTCGCTCTACCCGGATCGCATCGTTGTCGGCGCCGCCGACGCGGAAACGCTGCGTACCATGCGCAAACTGTACGAGCCGCTGGTGACGCAGTCGTTCGATCCGCCGCCCGGTCTTCCCCGGCCTGCCGGCATGACCGCGGCGCCGGTGCTGGCGACCTCGCTGACCAGCGCGGAAATGATCAAGTACGCCGCCAATGCGTTCCTGGCGATGAAGATCGGCTTCGCCAACGAGATGGCGAATATCTGCGAGCGCGTGGGCGCCGAAGCTCCGGAAGTGATGACGGGCATCGGCCTCGATTCGCGCATCGGCGCTAGGTTTCTCAACCCCGGAGTCGGCTGGGGCGGAAGCTGTTTTGGCAAGGATGTCAGCGCGCTGATCCATATCGCGCGCGAGTACGGCTACCAAAGCCGGTTGCTGACGGCGTCGCTCGAGGTGAACGCCGCGCAGCGGTTAATGGCGATTCAGAAGCTGCAGGAAAAGCTGTACATTCTGAAGGGCCGTACCATCGCGGTGCTGGGATTGGCGTTCAAGCCGGATACGGACGATTTGCGCGACGCGCCCAGCCTGTATATCATCGAGCGGCTTTTGCAATTGGGCGCTCGGGTGAACGCTTACGACCCCATCGCCATGGACGCCTGCCGCGCGCAGCGCCCGGAGTTGAAGATCAAGTACTGCAATTCGGCGCTCGAGTGCGTGCGCGAAGCGGACGCACTGGTGCTGGTCACGGAATGGGACGAATTCCGGCGGGTCGATCTACCCGCCCTCGCGGCGGCCATGACCACCCCAATTCTGGTGGACGGCCGCAATATCTTCAGTCCCGACGACGCGACGGCGGCGGGTTTTGATTACGCCGGCATCGGGCGGCGGGCGCGCGGTCCGAGGGTCAAGCACGAAGTAGGCGCGCTGCATCAATAGCGGGGCAGTGGGACCGCAGGCGCGGCCCTACTTTTTCTTCTTGCGCTCCAGCGCCGCGTGGATCTTATGCCCGAGCGCAGCCGCGGTAAACGGCTTCTTGAGAAACAACAGCGCCGGGTCGTCCGTGAACTGCCGCATGGCGTCGGATTCCTCATAGCCACTCGAGATCACGACCGTCATATCCGGACAAGTGCGGCGGATGTATTGCCACACGGCGTGGCCGTCCATGTGGGGCATGGTCAGATCAAGCAGCACGGCTGAGATGCGGTCGTGCAAGCGGCTGAACAGATCGGCGCCATCCCGGCCGTCGGCGGCTTCAAACACAGTGTAGCCAAAATGTTCCAGGGTGGCGCGGGCCGCGCGCCGGACCAGGTCTTCATCGTCGACGATCAGAATGACGCCTGCGCCCGTTTCCACAGGGGCGGTCGCCGCGCGCTCCACATCTTTCGGCGCTGCCGCGGCCCCGATGGCGGGCATCAGAACGCTGAAGGTGCTGCCCGTTCCCTCGACGCTTTCGACGGCGATTGCGCCCTTGTGGCCGCGCACAATCCCCAGCGCCGCCGATAAGCCCAGGCCGCGTCCGGTAAATTTGGTGGTGAAGAACGGATCGAAAATCTGCGCCCTCACCGCTTCGCTCATGCCGCACCCGTTGTCGGATACCAGGATCTTGATATACCGCCCCGGAGGAAGCGGGTCGGGGCGAAACTGCGTCACCGGTTCCGATTGGCCGATGTCGCGGATGCCAGTGGACACACGCACCCTGCCTGGACGCTCGCCGGTGGCTTCCACTGCGTTCAGGATCAGGTTCATGACTAACTGCTGGATTTGCGTCGGGTCGCCTTCGAGCGGCGGCAGATCCGGGTGAAGCTCCAACGACAAATCGACGGTTCGCGGCACCGAAGAGCGGATCAGATCGCTGATATCGCGCACTACCGCGGAAGCATCCACCCGTTGCACGACGAACCTGCCCTTGCCGGCGTAAGCGAGCAACTGGCGCGTCAGATCGGCGGCGCGCTCGCTGGCCCGGATGATATCCTGCAGCATGCCGCGCACGCCAGAATCCAGATAAGCCGTTTCCATCACCAGACTGGCGTTGCCCATGATCCCGGTGAGCAGATTGTTGAAATCGTGCGCGACGCCGCCGGCCAGCAGTCCCAGGCTCTCGAGCTTTTGGGCGCGCCGCAACTGCTCCTCGAGCGCCTGCCGCTCGCGACGCAAGACGGATTCGCGCAACTCCCGGCGAACCGCGGGGACCAGACGGTTCAAGCGATGCTTCAGGACGTAATCGTGGGCGCCGGCCTTCATCGCCTCAACCGCGGCCTCTTCGCCGATGGTGGCGGAAACGATGACGAAGGGTAAGTCGGCCTCTTCCCGCTGCAGCACGGCCAAAGCCTCGGAGACCGAGAACCGCGGCAGGGAAAAATCCGAAAGCACCAGGTCCCACGGCTTCTCGCCGAGCGCGCGCAACAGATCCTCGGCCGTGTCCACGCGGCGGAATTCCGGGTCGTACCCGCCGCGCTTAAGCTCGAGGACGATCAGGTCCACGTCTTCCTCGGAATCCTCCACGATGATGACTCTCAGGGGCGTCCGTTCGAGTTGAGCGGCTGGGTGGGTCACTGGTCTTCCTCCCGGCGCAACGTGAAATAAAAGGCGGCGCCGCGCTCGACTTCCGCTTCCGCCCAAATGCGCCCGCCATGCCTGCGGACGATGCGATCCACAGTGGCGAGTCCAATGCCCGTACCCTCGAATTCGGAATCCTTATGCAAGCGCTGAAACGGATTGAACAAGCGGCCGGCTTGAGACATGTCGAAACCCGCGCCATCGTCGCGCAGAAAGTACGCGCGGCCGTGCGCCGTCTCCGCCACGCCGAATTCGATGCGCGTCGAGGCGTGCTTGCGGGTGAATTTCCAGGAATTTTCCAGCAGGTTCAGCAGCGCGGCCCGCAGCAGGGTCGGGTCGCCCCAGGCGTCGATGCCATCGGGAATGACGAATTCCACGCTACGCTGCGGGTCGCGGGCGTCCAGCTCGGCGCAAAGGGCGCGCACTATCCCGCTCAGGTCCACGTTTTGCTCGTTGATCTGAAGCCGGGTGAGGCGCGAGAAGTTGAGCAGGTCTTCCACCAGGTCATTCATGCGGTGGGTCGCGGTTTCGATGCGCTCAAGGTATAGCCGGCCCCGGTCGTCAAGCCGGTCGCCGTGAGATTCGATTAGGGCTTTGCTGAAGCCGGCGATGCGGCTAAGCGGGCCGCGCAGGTCGTGAGAAACCGTGTAGCTGAAGGTTTCCATCTCGCGGTTGAGGTCGTTCAGCTCCGCGATGCGGCGCTCCAGATGACGGTTGAGAGCCTTGATCTCTTCTTCGGCGCGCCGGCTTCGGTGAATCGCCTCCTGCAGCTCCGAGTTCTGCCGCTCCAGCAGCTTCGATTGATGGGCCAGCAAGCCGGACTTACGGTGCAGCTCCACAAAAACGCTGACTTTGGCGCGCAGGATTTCGGGGACAAAAGGCTTGGCGAGGTAATCCACTGCGCCTAGCGTATAGCCGCGCCGGATGTGCTCTTCGCTACGGCCCAGCGCGGTGAGAAAGATAATGGGCGTATGGCGCGAACGGTCGCGTTGGCGGATCAAGGCTGCGGTTTCGAAGCCGTCCATTTCCGGCATCATCACGTCCAGGACGATCACAGCGAAATCTTCTTCGAGCAGATGACGGAGGGCTTCGCGGCCCGATTCGGCTTTGACCACTTCCTGGCCCAGACATTCCAGCACGGCCCCGGCGGAGAGCAGATTATCGGCCTGGTCGTCCACCAGCAGAATCTTGATCGGCTCAGGCGCTTCGGCGGCCATGCTCTGCGAATCCCTATCGAACAGGGGCGCGGCGAAGCTCATACGGCCATGCTCGCTCGCAATGCCTTCCTATGGCGGCGGTCATGAGTCCAGACGCGCATCAGCGAGAAAAACTGATCGAGGTCGACACGCTTGGCCATACAGTCGGACGCGCCCGATTCGATGCGCTTCTCCCGATCCTTCGTGACCATGCTTCGTGCGCTCATTAGTACCTCATGACAAGGTGGAAATAGCCATCGCAAATGGGCTATTTACAGATTAGTGTCACAAGGTCCGGTCAGGTCACTTACGTGTACGCGAAAGCACAGACTGCGTGAGCCGATTAGTGAGGTCATGCACAGAATCGAGTTACTGTCGGTCCTTGTCCTTTTTCGGCTGCGGCGGACCGGGGTCCGGGGCGTGGTGGCCATCGCTCGAATCATCCGTACGCCTGTCGGCACTGGAGTAATCGACGCTGGGGTGACGCGTTTCCAGTTTGGCCTGTCGGGCGTCGGCGCGGTCTTTGGCGCGCTGAAATGCAATGGCTTGTTGGACGCCATCAGACTCGCCCCTGGGTTGAGCCGTCTTTTGCGACCCGTTTTGCGGTTGCTGTGCGAAGCTGAGCGGAGTTAGTACCAGAGCGACTCCGAGCGCGCCGGTTAACAGATTGCGATGCATATATTCGCCTCCTGCAAATGTTATGTGCATCGCGGGGGCCACGGTGCGGTTTGAGACGTGACCCAAATCGGCGCCGGTCCCGATTTCCACGAGGTCCATTCACGCGAGGAGCGTCAAAGGGCGGCCCAGACTTCCACCAAACGCTTGGTGTACAATCGCACAATCAAGCTTCGGCGGCCGCAATAGAGGCCGCGAAGACTCAGAGAGAGGGCGACATGCGAAAAGTGGTTCTTCTTCTGCCGTTCTTGTTTGTTGTGGAGAATTCTGCACTCGCGACATGGTCGGTAATCGCCGTTGATCGCGGCACGGGACGGGTAGTGATCGCGTCCTCCACCTGCACTGGGAGCACCGATGATTTCTTGAAGGATGTCCAAGCGGTGGTGGTACCCGGCAAAGGCGTGGCTGCGTGTCAGGCTGGCGTGGACAGCGCAACCCATCAGAACCAGACATTGGTATTTGCGGAACTTCAGAGAGGAACCGAGCCGGCCAGAATTATCGAGCTACTGAGTCAGGATCCCGGATTCCAGGGGCGGCAATATGGAATCGTCGATCTGCAAGGCCGCATGGCGGGACACTCGGGACTAACCAATGGTTTTGTGACTCAAGACATGCACGGCCAAGCTCCGGGAACTGAAATCTTCTATTCGATTCAAGGCAATATTCTTAGATCGGCCGCAGTGATCCCGAACGCCGTGAAGGCGTTCCTTGCAGCCAAGGGCGGAGTCACGGATCGAGTCATGGCCGCGATGGAAGCCGCCGATGCGGCCGGTGGCGACAGCCGGTGCACCTGTCAGGTTCCGGCGGTGCCCGCTGAGAGCAGCTCTATTCCCTGCACCACGCGCTCCTCTCTTGTCGCCTATATTCTGGCTGCCGATCCGCAGGATACAAACGGCCCGGCCGATCAGGCCAACTCACACAACAATGGTAAGTACAGTATGTACGTGACGGTCTCTCAACCTAACCACGGGCCGGCCTTCAATATCAAACCCGGCGAGAACCTGAATCCGGTCAAGACCCTCCGAATGCGTTACGAAGCGTGGCTCAAGGCTCACCCCGAGTTCAAACGGTAACTATTCGAACATCAACCAGGAGATAGAAACGTGCAGTTCATTCGATCACTTCAATCTATACCGGTTCCGATGATCGCGTTCACCTTGGTGTTCGGCGTCGCGGATAAGGCGGGCGCGCAGCAACGAGGGGCAGACGCATCGGCCGCGCCTCAGGCCGCCACTCCGGCGGGACGTGGAGGAGGCGCACGCGGCGGCCGCGGCCGTGGCGGCGCTTTTCAAAACATGACGCTGACGACCACCGCATGGCCGGATGGCGGAATGATACCGCTGAGATACACCCAGGCCGGACCTGAATTGTCACCCGCCATTCAATGGAGCGCGGCGCCTCAAGGCACAGTCAGCTTCGTGCTGGTATTCCACGACGCCGATACGCTGGTCAATAACTCTACCGATGACCTGCTGCACTGGATGCTGTGGAACATTCCGGGGACGGCTACGGCGATCGCACAAGGGAAACCGGATGGCTTTGAGTTAGAGGATGGCACGCGCCAGATCAGCGTCAGCGGCTCCCGCTATCGCGGCCCGGGGGCATCGGCGACCGGACCAATTCATCATTATGTGATGGAACTTTACGCTTTGGATACGATGCTCGACATCAAGGTCAATCCGCAGGGGCCGCAGGAAGCGAATCCAAATGTGCAAGCAATCCGAGCGTCAATCATTCAGGCAATGGTGGGACACATTCGGGGAAAAGCGGCGTACTTCGGGCTCTTTCGCCGTCCAGAGTAGGAACCAGGTGGGCGGGACCCATGGCCTGCCACTGTCTGCCACTGTCATATCCAATACCGCTCTTGCCCAATTTTGTGCCATACTGTCCGTCATGCCTTCGTTTTGCAAGCGGACCACCCGGGCGCTCATCGCCATTCGCGTGTTCCTCCGCCTGACTGCGATGGACGTTTGTTGCGGCCCGCCTCCCTCTTTGTCTTTCCAATAGTCCAGCAACGCCGCCTGCCGGCGTCTTAGTGTAAGTTCGTAAATCCAATAGAAGGAGTGTAACTATGAATCATCCGTCCATCCTTTGGGAAGAGACGGTTTGGCCCGGCGCAAGCTGGTCGCACGTCTTGAAGCGCGGTACGGCGCTGCGCATCACCGATATCGAGGGCGGCGCTAACGTGGGCGCGCTTTTCTATAACTTCGAATGCCCGGTGGAGCGCTACAATATGCCCGACACCTTGAAGGCGCAGCATATCGCGCGACTGACTAAAGGCTTCGTTCTGTATTCGGATATGGGCCGCATCCTCTGCTCGATGGTGGAAGATACAGTTGGCTGGCACGACCCGATAGGCGGATGCTCGAATGCAGCGCTAGTGACGTCGAAGTACGGCGATGCGCGCTACCAGGAGCATCGCAACGAATGCCACCAGAACGGCCGCGACAGCTTCCTGGTGGAGATGAGCAAGTGGGGGCTCGGGCCGCGCGATCTTACATCCAACGTTAATTTTTTCAGCCGCGTGGATGTGACGGCAGACGGATCGATGAGCTATCACGCCGGTAACTCGGCGCCGGGATCGTATGTCGAGCTCCGGGCCGAGATGAACGTGCTGACGATCTTGAACACTTGCCAGCACCCGCTCGACCCGAATCCGGAGTACGCTCCCAAGCCCGTGGTGCTTTCCGTACGGCATGCACCGCCGGTTCAGCCGGACGACCCGTGCCGCCTCTCTCGCCCCGAAAACGGGCGCGGATTCACGTTGACGGAACGATATTTTCTCTAAGGAGACTTGGCCATGAGTGAAGCCAGGACAATCGAAAGTAAGTTGGACCCGAAAAGCGCCAGTTACCGGCACGTCATTCCGGCGGGTGAACCGTGGATTCACGAAATCCGGCGGGGCCAGTATTTCCGGATTGTCGACTTGAACGGTAATCAGGCCGTGGATACCTTGTTCTACAATGCGCACGACTACGCCGACCGCTACAGCGCGCAGGACACTATCCGCAGCCAGGCGAATCTCTATCTCACAACCGGTACGCGGCTAATGTCTACCGCAGGTACGGTCCTGTTGACCATCGTCGCCGATACCTGCGGACGCCACGACACGCTGGGCGGCGCATGCGCCAATGAGAGCAATATGGTGCGCTATGCCATCGAGAAGCGGCACATGCACGCCTGCCGCAGCAGTTTTCTCAAGGGCGTGCTGGACTGGGACCACGGCATGACCAAACGCGACATCGCTAACAACATCAATTTCTTTATGAATGTGCCGGTAACTCCCGAAGGTAAGTTGACATTCGAAGACGGTATCTCAGAAGCCGGCAGATATGTGGAAATGCGCGCGGAAATGGATGTGCTGGCGCTGATTAGTAACTGCCCGCAGTTGAATAACCCTTGTAATGCGTATGACCCCACGCCGGTAGAGGTTCTTATCTGGAATGCCCCGATTCGGGATGCCGTGATCTCGGTTGCCCCGGAGAATTGATGTTCCACAAAGTACTCATCGCCAACCGCGGAAGCATCGCCTGCCGCATTATCCGCACGCTGCGGCGAATGGGCATCGGGTCGGTGGCGGTCTATTCGGAAGCGGACCGGCATTCCCTGCATGTCGAACAGGCGGATGAAGCGGTTGCCATCGGTCCGCCGCCGGCCGCACAGAGCTATCTTTCCACGGCGTCGCTGCTCGAAGCCGCGCGCAGCACGGGCGCGGAGGCGATTCATCCGGGCTACGGATTTCTCAGCGAGAACGCCGATTTCGCCGAGGCGTGCGCGCGCAACGGCATCGTATTCATCGGACCTACTCCGCAGCAGATGCGCGCGTTCGGCTTGAAACACACCGCGAGGCGGATCGCGGCGGAAAACGGCGCCCCCTTATTGCCAGGAACGGACTTGTTGCAGACCGCCGGGGAAGCGCTTTTGGCCGCAAGAGACATCGGCTATCCCGTGATGCTCAAGAGTACGGCGGGCGGCGGCGGCATCGGCATGCGGCTTTGCAATTCGGCCGAGGAGTTGCACGATTCTTTCGCCGCGGTACAGCGGATGAGCCAGGCCAGCTTCGGCTCAGGTGGGCTCTATTTGGAGAAGTTCGTCGCCGAAGCGCGCCACATCGAGGTGCAGATCTTTGGCGATGGCAGGGGCTCGGTGATCGCTCTCGGGGAGCGCGATTGCTCCGCGCAGCGCCGCCATCAGAAGGTGATCGAAGAGACCCCGGCGCCGGGCCTCGCCGCGGACGTGCGCGCGCGTCTCCTCAGCGCCGCGGTGCGGTTGGGCGAAGCCGTGAACTATCAATCCGCGGGCACGGTGGAGTTCATTTACGACAACCGGGCTGGAGCGTTCTACTTCCTGGAAGTCAACACAAGGCTGCAAGTGGAACACGGCGTCACTGAAGAAGTCACAGGGGTCGACCTGGTGGAGTGGATGGTGCGGCAGGCTGCGGGCGAGGCAGCCCTGGTAGCGCCGGTGGTCTTGCCGCCGGTTTTTTCGATGCAGGCGCGCCTCTACGCCGAAGACCCCGCCAAAGATTTCCAGCCCAGCGCGGGCCGCCTCACACATGTCGAGTGGCCGTTGGACGCGCGCGTGGAGACATGGGTCGAAGCGGGCACGGAAGTCACTCCGTATTACGACCCTATGCTGGCGAAAATCATCGTGCGCGGTGCGAGTCGCATGGAAGCTCAGGAGCGCTTGCGCACGGCTCTCGCCCAGAGCCGGATCGCGGGTATTGAAACCAATCTCGAATACCTGCGTCAGATTTGCGCCGATGCCTCTTTCGCGCGCGGCGGCATCTCCAC
>JBEKNN010000266.1:0-12407 GCA_049522755.1 Bryobacteraceae bacterium
CTGAACATTGCTGACTGCTGATGATCGAGGCCACGCATAAAACAATTCTATACGATTATGTTTTGGCAGCCAAGCCCCAACTTACTTTTTCCGCAGCCTGCTAGGCCACTCGGAGAGAAGAGCGGACGGAATTTCACGTGATCTTTACTTTTGGCATAGAACAGAAGGAAATTGCCAGTCCCGGCCAGAAATGATCCGCCCAGGCCAGATGTTGTCCGGAAAAAGACCTGAGCAATCCGATTTTCTTCTCCAAACACCTCGTCTAGGACGTCCCTGATCCGGTGAACATTTTCGTCCCCAATCTGCACAAAGATCGAGCCAGTTTCGGCGAGTAGATCTCGCGCCACTGTCAGCCGATCGCGCAGATAAGTGAGGTACGAATGAATTCCGTCCCGCCATGTGTCCCGAAATGCTTTCACCTGCTCCGGTTCGCGCGTGATGTGCTCGACGTTGCCGTCCTTAACATCCCGGCTCGTGGTTGACCACTGGAAGTTAGAATTAAACTTGATTCCATACGGCGGATCGATGTAAATGCATTGGACCTGTCCTCGCAACCCTTCGCGCTCGGCCAGCGACGCCATGACCTGCAAGCTGTCGCCGAGGATCATCCGATTGCTCCAATTGGCGTCGTGTTGGTAGAACTCGGTCTTAGCATTCCCCTCCGGTACGCCATTGAAATCGGCGAATAGGTCGAACTGATCGTCCGCGGCCTTCTGCCCCACCGCGCTCCGCCGCAGCAAGTCGTCGATCAGAACCTTGGGATGAACCTTTTCCTGAATATAGATCGGTGGCGCATGCGTGACCAGATCGGACCAGTCCTGCTCGTCCTTGCCGCGCCAGACCAGCTGGGGGTCCAGGTCGCGGTTGCGGCGTTCATAGGCGACGCGGATCGGGCTTTGCTCCTCTTTGTGCATCACGGATTGGAATTCGGCGGTGGGAATGTTCTTTCTCGAAGCCTCCTCATGAGTCAGTGTCTCCACCGTCTTCTTTTTCTCGGATTTCAACGTTCTATCTGCCATGGAGATCCTTACGCCGTGGTTCCCTGCGCGGCAACGGATTCGATCATCTTATTGAACTCGGATTCCACCTTAGCAGCAAAGTCAGCCTGGATCTGATAAGCGTCCGTGAATTCAGCGAAGGCCCAGCGGCCGTATTTGCCGTTGTTGTTCACTCCCGGGACCCAGTAGGTTTCCATGGTCGCCTTCTTCTCCTTGGCGTCCTCACGACGGTAACCCTTTATCTCCACGATCAGGTGCAATAGGTCCTCTCTGCCGTGTCCGTCGTCCACTTCCACGATGAAGTCCGGAAGGTATCGCCGCATCTCGGAGCCATAGCGGTAGGGGACCTCCAGGCCGAGGTTTTGATTCTTCACGTACGCAGCAACGCGCGGGTGGGATTCGGCCACGCGGCAAAACTCGCCTTCCCAGCCACTATCGAGGATCACCCAGTTGATGTGGCAGCGGCGCGGGTCGGTCCGCCAGCGGTCCGTGCGCGAGGTATTGAACTTCACGTGATTGGTGGAGCCGGTAGGGTTGTAAGGGTCGAGCACAGCTTTGATGGGGCAAGAGCCTACCATGGCTTGGCTGATGGCGGTGGTGATGCGGTTGCATGCCATGTCGGCCAATTCCGGGTAGAGGAGCTGTGCAGGATAAGTCCCGCCGGTGCACCTCAGGCAAGAATCGAGCCACTGTTTCGTGATGCGCTTGAGCTGGCCGAAGAGGTGGAGCTTGGGATCCTCGCCGGCGTCGCGCCATTTGGTGTAAACCAGGCGCTTGGTCAAGTGAAACAGCAGTGTGGAGTGCCGCATGTCGCCCAGGTGGTCGAGGCTCAGTTCGACGCCCTCGCCAATGATGCCCTCGTTGTTGGTGATGGATGGGCCCACCAGGTCGGGCGTCAATTCCAGGATGGAATCGTCGTTGAAGGAAGCGGTGAGCCGCTCCTCGGGCAGTTCCACGCGATAGCCGGCGACGCGCGGGAAGCGGATTTCGAGCGCGTCGCGGTCGGGACGGATGGCTTTTACCTGTATGGTTTCGCGGGGAGGCTGGGGCGGGGCGACCACCGGCTTCGCGGTGAAGTCAAACGGAATTCCCAGAATGTCGGCATATTCCACATTGAACTTGTTGTCTTCGTTGAGTTCGTAGGACTGGCGGCGAAGCGCTCGGCCGATTACCTGCTCACAGAGAAGCTGAGTGCCGAAGGCCCGTACGCCGAGGACGTGCGTGACGGTGTTGGCATCCCAGCCCTCGGTGAGCATGGAAACCGATACCACGCAGCGGATGGATTCGCCAAGGCGGCCTTCTTTGCCGACGGTGTTCATAACTTCGCGGAGCAACTCCTGATCGGTGATGTCTTCGGCTTCTTGGCGATCGCCGGTACGTTCGACGATCTCGCGGCGAAAGCGCTCAATCTCGTCGGCGGCCATGGAGCGGAAGTTGTCGTCCAGCGCATCGCCCGATTCGATTTCCTCGCTATCGATCAATAGAGTGCGAGGCCGCGCGAGCGGGTTCCCGTGCTGGTCGAAATTCTGGAACAGCGCCAGTCGCCCATTTTCGAGCGTAGTCGATTCATCCTCCTTTTTTCGTTGGAAGCCCGAGATGTAGTCGTAGACCAGCTTTGAGGTAGAGGTGTTATTGCAGACGACGATAAAGCAGGGCGGAACCCGGATGCCGGCCCTGCTCCAGAGTTCGTAGGTCTTTTCGTAATGTCCATAAAGCGCATCCAAGGCCGTTATGAGGGTGGTGGGTAGGCTGAGCGGGTCTAGAGTCTCGGCTTTGCCACGTCCCTTCTTGGGCATCTTGCTACGAATATGTTCCCAGAGGTTTCGGAATTTTGGCGCGTCACCGCCGGGGATGTTGTCGGCGACCGGCACGCGCGGCAGCTTGACGATTCCGCATTCGATCGCGTCCATAAGCGAGAAGTCGCTCATAGTCCACGGGAACAGCGTTCCTTCGGCGTAGCCCGAGCCGCGGAGGAAGAAGGGCGTCGCCGAAAGGTCCATCACCCGAGTTATGCCGAGCTTGCGCTTCACGATTTCAAGGCCGGAGATCCATAGCCGTGCGGCCTCATTGTTCTTTTTGGCCTCTTCCTTTTCATCGCCCTTGAGATCGCTTATCTCATCGACTTCGGGTTTTTCGCGGTAACAGTGATGAGCCTCGTCATTGAGCACAAGGATGTTCTTGAGGCCCATCAGGCCGGGCATGACTCGCTGAATCATCTGCCCTTCGGTTTCCAGGGTGTTCAATTCTTCGCCGCGGCCCTGGAGCAGGGACCGGCCGCCCTTGGAGAGCTCGATACGCTCGCGAAGCTTGAAGGCATGGTAATTGGTGATAATGATCTTGGCGCGGTCAAGATCGCCGAGCATGTCGTTGGGAACCAATTCCCGGTCGCTGTAGTAGCTGTCGGGATCGTTGGGCTGAAGAACGCGGAGCCGGTCGCGGATGGTGAGGCCGGGCGTCACGACGAGGAAACCACGGGTGAACCTGGCGCTGCCAGGCTGGCGGACTGCGTTGACGGTCTGCCACGCGACGATCATCGCCATAACGGTAGTCTTGCCGGCGCCGGTGGCGAGTTTCAAGGCCAGGCGCATCAGTTCCGGATTGGCGGCGTTGTTGGCGTTGGCGAGATGCTCCAGAAACCGTTTGCCTATCCTCCCCCATTGCGGGGCGACCTCGGTAAGCCAAATGGCGGTTTCCACTGCTTCGATCTGGCAAAAAAACGGACGGACACCGGTGAACTTGTGATGGCGCCAGTGCTGGAGAAGGCGCTGAGTGTCGGGCGTGACTTTCCAATCGTTGGGGTTGGGGAGTCTGCGCCACTGGTCAACGTGATAGCGAAGCTCATTGATGACTGCCGAAGCCGCATCGTACTCCTGCTTCTCGGTCGAGAGCCCCTTGCCTTCATCGAGAACTATCTGTTGCTGCCCGGCGGCGGCCTTCTGCTTCCGAGGCTTGGGAATGGGGGTGATGAACTCGGCCTGGCGGCGGCTTTCGACGATTCGTTGCGTAGGCTGGCCGTATTCATCCAGCTCCCAGTACTGCGTTGGGTATTCATAGGGCGAGTTGAGAACCGGCCGCTCGAAGAACTGGTTGTCCATTTTCACTGCGTCATTTGAATGCCAACAGGCCAAGCACCGCCCTGGACCCAGACCAGGGTAGCTCCCGCTCAACATAACACTTTGAGAAGTCCATCGCCCACTGACAATTGATGAGCGTGGGAAGCTGCCTAACGAAACTCCTGGCACTAAGGTCCCATAACGCCCCGATATTCCGCAATATCGGTAGTGATCTGCGTGAACGGGCTTCGCGCTGGACATATTGGCTCTGGCCACGCCCACGCCGCCCAGTTGGCAACATTGGTCGGGTGAACACCGTGCCCAGCGTGGGGGGAAGTGTGGCGCGACGCGCGGCGGCTTTCCGGGATAATGATCTGACGTCTCGGATGTGGAACGCCGGGACGACTCGTTGCGGGTCTCGCGGTCTCGCGGATGATCCCGCATGGACGAACGACGTTGGCGAACCGTCTTGGCCGACCTGGGATGCAGCGGCGCAGCTGGTGCGGGCTGGTGAACAAGTTTCCCACAGCCTGTTGGATAGGCGTCCCCGGTTAATGCGGTTGGGCGATTACCACAGTCCGCCGGGCGATTGAGTCGCTGCCTACCCTTTGGAACCGCCAAGCAACTTGGCCCCAGCGGTAGCAGATAGTGGCGCCTTTACCCCGCGGAGAGCTCCGCGCGCTGCCACGGCGGTCTTGGATGCCTCGAAACGATCCGACGAGCTGATTCACGAATCCGAGAAACGCGTTATCGGCCGTCGGGCATCAACCCGCTGCGGCACGGCCCTTCTGTGCCTGCCCGGATGAACGCAGTTTCTCCGCCGTCGGTGCTTTTCTATCAGGCATCTTCGAACTCCGGGATTTGTCGTCGTTGACGTCTGTCAGAAGCTGTTGAAGTTGCTGAAGAACATCCGGGTGTCGCTTCAGTAGATACCGCTGAACCCGCGCGTTGCCTAGCATCCGGTCAAGATACCGGCAGCATACCCCTAACGTGAGAATATCTGCACCGTACGACTTCTCAACCGCCTTAAACTCTCTTAAAAGAGCGTCCGTCTCCTGTTCGAGCATAGCCTTCTGCGTGGGATCAGCGCCCTTCGTCGCCCGAGTGGCCGCGGGTTCGATGAGAAAGTCCGCCCGCGTACCGAACAAGAGCGCCTGAGCGAAACTGCGCGAGTAATTGTCCGCTGCGACCATCAGACCCGAGACTTCAACCTGCCGTGCCGGCTTCATTCGGCGGAGCACTGCGAAGGCATTCGAACTCACACGCTTGTCTTTCAGAATTTCCACTGCGTCCGGGCAAATTCCATTAAGGAGATTGCGTTTCCGCCGAATGGTGGCTACATCGACGTCTAGGGCGGCGGCCATCCGGTCTTCTGGAACCCCGTGAGTGAGCGCCTTGAGTATCATGTGATGCTCGCCGATCGGCGAAAGGTAATTGACGCGCTTGTTGTAGGTGTAGGATTCGTCATCGGTGGCAAGCAGGCAACACGCTTCCGTAATACCGCGAGCCTTCAGAATATCGAGACGCTTGTGGCCGTCCAGAACCAAGTACTTTCCGCGACCCGCGGAGAAGACGACGATCGGTTCGATCAAACCGACGTGTTCCAGCGATGCGGCGATTTGCTTGTATTTTTGGTCACGGCGGGTAGCCGGACCAATCTCTTTGAGCAATGTCAAACGCGCGATTTCCAAAACGACGATATCCGGACGAAATGCCACTTTAACAGTGGTAGACATTGGCAGCTCCTTTCCTTAGACCACGTGCGCGGAAAGTGACTCCGGCAGCTTGTCCAGCGCCTCCGCGCGCAGAAGAGTTACGAAATGATCATCCTCCAAGAGTCGGCTCATGGCCGACCTCAGCATCGCAAGCCGGCCTCTGACCATATTGGCCCGCCGAACGAGAGATCTCTGGCGTTGAGTGTGTTGTTCATACTCTCGGACGAGATCCTTGCCGGACACCGGCTTCACCTTCGTCTCAACGCTTCGCTTCTTTCCAAACCGCCGTGCTATGAGTGCCTGCACCGTTCGGAACTTTGAGCCACGGAGGTCCCCCTTCTCATATGCATCGCTGAGCGCTTTTTGCGCGTCGGCACTGGAAGCACATGCGATCTGCACAGCTATACTCAAGGGGATAGCACCGGCCTCCACTTGCGCGATGAGGCGGTCTTCTCCCTTCTTCAACAGTCGGACGACGTTGTTAATGTACGTAACGTCCAGACCCAGTTTGTCTGCTATCGCGGCGCTCTTGTGTCCCCGCTCAATCAGGCTCCGCACTTCACGGACGAGTTCAGAGTTGGACGGCCGGCGGCGGGCAATATTCTCCACGACGCTCATCAAGTACCGCTCCTCGGCTGGCGCATCAACGAAAATGGCCGGTACTGTCGAGTCGCCAAGCTTCTCCACCGCCTGAAGGCGTCCTTGACCGTAGACGAGATCGTAGCGTGTCCCATCCGCCTCAAGGTCCCTCCGCGCGACCGTGACGGGCTTTTTGAGCCCGACCTTGTCAATGTTGGAAACGATATTAGCGAACGTAACCTTGTTGCGCTCACGGGGATTTACGACACGAATCTCGCTGATCGGGATTGATTCAATGTGCTGCGGTTTCATGCTACCTCCTCAATACTCCGGCGGCGGGCGAGGCCCAGAAAGAATGACAAATCAGTAAATCGATAAACGTCGAGCACGAACCCATTCTCGGGAGCAAGTCGGATCTGCTTAGATAGTGCATCAATATTCGGCAACAGGTAATAGTCGAGAATCGCCTGATTCCCTGGTTGCATACGCGCGGCGATGGTGATGTCTGGCGCGAGAGACGTGTCGAGCCGCAGGAGCCAGCGGAACGTGCCAGGGCGGATTTCGCGGCAGCGCGCCAATAAGAGAGATGCCGTAAACTCTTCGTTTATCGTCAGGATGTCCGTTGCGGGATCTGTCCGCGCATCTGCGCCCGCCGATTTCAGTTCGTTGACGATCTCCGCATACTGTGTACGGTGGTACTCCCGCAGGCGCCGATTGATTTCGAGGTACCTATGATCACGCTGTGGCGTGTAGCCGATAAGTTGATACGCCCGGAGGAGACCCTTGAACCGGCGGATGTAGGCGCCGCTTGCTGGCATGCCATCTGCTTCGTCAATCAGAATTGCCGAGAGCGTGCCCTTCTGCGCCAGTAGGCGACGCAAAAGTTCCAGCATCTCGTCATTCGAATACGAATGGCGCCGAGCGGCAACGATTTCCTGAGCTCGGCGGAAAACATCAAGGTCGACGATGGCTTCGAAGGCCTGATCGCGACAAATCCACATATCCGGCGGATTGGCGACACGCTTCTTTTTCAACTTGAAGGACCGCCGGTTGTACACGTTGGCCCCAATGTACTTTGGGTTGGTGAGAATCTGATGGACGGTTGCGCGAGTCCAGGGGCGTTTGAGATCCGTAAGCACGCCTCGCACGTTTAAGACCTCCGCGATATCGCGCTCTTCCTGCCGGTCACCGGTGAACCGTTGAAAGATCTCTCGTACGACGGCGAGTTCCTCCTCGGGGCCAGGAATCAGAATCACCCGATCCGTTTGGATGCTCTTGCGTTCCCCCCAGGCGAGTATGCCTTTAGGATTCCGGTGTTGATCAATGAGAAGTCGCCGGAGGCCGTACCCTGACGATCCGCCCTGGCGGAAACCAAGCTCGATCAGTCGGCATTGGCCTGCGAAAACCTTGACCGAAAGGTCCCGGCTGAATTCGCCAGCCATGGCTCGCCTCATAGTCTTGATGATTGTGGATGGCAGGCTTCCATCATTGACAAAGAGTTCGGCGCAATAGTGGACGTCGATATTGGCCCGCTTGCAAAGATATTCGTAGTAGGCGCTCTCGTCCGTGTTCTGAAAGCGCCCCCAACGGCTCACATCGTAGACCAGGATCACCTCGAAGGGAGCTGTGCCTCGTTCCACATCAGCGATCAGTTGCTGAAGCGCACCGCGGCCCTCGACGTTAAGGCCGCTTTTCCCATCATCGGCGTACGTCTGAACAATGTTCATCCCGTGCGCCTCTGCATACACGCGGATTACATCGGACTGATTTTCGGTCGAGTACTGCTGGTGTTCGGTTGACATGCGCACGTACTGCGCAGCCGGCACAGGCTTGGCACCGAAAACTTCTGATGCCTCTCGCATGGAAACCGCTTCCGTACCGTCGATTTGCCGTAAAGGGCGGTACGACGAGGGGCCTGAAAAGCGTTGCCGCCGGAAACAGCTTTCTCAATGATACACCTAATGGGCTGGGATTCGTTCTGAGCCGGGCTTGGGTTCCCCATCCCGCGGGAACCCCGTCCACATGCTATGGATTTCACAAAAGCGGGTGGGGTTTTACAAGAAAGCGCTCAGATTCACTTGTCCGATACCGGCTTTTTCTCTGTAATCAGCCGGAGCGGTTCGTCCGGGTCGAAGTGAAATCCTGGGGAGGTTGACGGCGAAACCTTACGCTGCTTGAATGCTGCGATTCGTTTCGCAACGTCTTCTGGCAGATTCCCCTTCGCTGCCGTATTGCTGACGGTCCCCTGGGCGGAGGCGACCTTGCGGGAACCGAACGGACCGGCTTGCCCTTGCTTCGCTTGCTGTGTTTTTGCTTGCTTTGCCTCTCGTGCGCGAAGCCGCACGAAGTAATATATGTTGCTCGGGGAAGACTGGACTTGGCAATCTTCCGCGAGCACCCGCGCGATTTCCCTATAGGTCCGGCCGCGTCGACGCAACTCTTCGATTAGTGCGGCGTGCGGGTCCAAACGTGAGCGAGGCGGTTTGGGCGGCAGTCTATCGAGAATCTCGTTTACCTTATCATCCATTGGCGATCCCCCTTAAAACGTTCCTGGTCTGAGCATATCGGTCCCCCCAGCAACACTGAACAAACTTTGAACAGACCTTGAACAGGCATCGAATATTCATTGAATATTCTATTAACGCGCATCGAATAAAACGGCCTTCGCGCGGGCCGCGCGAACCTAAGCCGACAGGCTTAGGGATGGTGTCTCCTTTTACTTGCCATGCTCGAAAACGGACGAATCCGATTGCGAAGCTCATTCGCCACCTCGATTCCCGTTCTCGCTCGCATTCGCCTCATACTCAGCATCAATCTTCCGGAGGACGATCTCACGAACGAACCGCTCGGCCGGGTCGGGAAAGCGCTCGGCCCGGTCACTTTCGCGAATCAACACGACCCGATTGGCGGCGATTGCGCGCAGCAGGGGGGCAAGCCCAGCGCCCTTCACGGCCACATCGTGGCTGGCAAAGGCGATTCGCACTTCGTCGTCGCCGCCCTCGGCGTAGACGAACTGATTCCACGAGATAATCACCGTCTGCCGCAGCAGCACGATCTCCAGCGCCGGCGGTTGATCGGCCGTGCTGATAACCCACGGCGCCTTATTTTTATCGACTGAAGCCGTGTTCACGAGTGCGCTCCTTTCGAGGCTGAATCACCACGTGCTGGACGATCTGCTTCGAAACAGACGTGAGCATCTGGGCCGTCCGGCGAACCATCTCTCGCGCCATCTCCAGACCCCGGTGGGCTCCTCGACGCAAGACCGTCCCTTTTCCACGCACGAGATCAGACGCCGATGTTCGCGCCATCGACCGTGCTACGGTGGTTCGGAGCCGCTCCTTGTCGCTGGTTATCACCGTGACGCTTTGCCGGCCACGCGAGGCAGCAACATAGAATAACTCCTTCTGCATGCCGTCACCGGAAATGATTACCGAATCGACGGTTTTGCCTTGGCTGCGGTGGGCGGTGACGGCGTAACCGTGGGCGAAGCTGCGATAGTTGACGGGCAGGCGCCGGCCATCGTCGAGCTGAATCCGGCCGGCGGCGTCCACGGCAGACACCGTGACCAATTCGCCGTTTGTGGTCCGGCACTTAGTTTCGCGTCGATTTGCAGTCAGGAGAAGTCGATCTCCGCCAGACACCTCAATCGGCTGCGCCTCCAGGACATCGAAACTCCCGGCTTGCTTTTTTGAAATGGTGCGTTCCGTGCCGTCCGCACCGCGGACTACCAGACCGCCGGAGACAACACGCACGACCTCCACCGTGTCGTTCTTCGCAATGGACTTTGCCGCGCGGTGGAACCCGAGTAATTGCCCCGGTCGATAACTCCGGAAGTCCGCTTTCTGTGCCGCAGTCCAGTTCAGCGAAACGTGACGCGTCAAGGCTACACCTTCGCGGAGTGCTCCGCGCGTCTTCCGGCGTTCACGAATCGCCTCGGTCACTCGGTCAATCTCGTCGTGAGTCGCGCAGACAACCAGACAGCTTGGGCTCGCGGTGGAATCGTAGGCGTCGGCGATCGCCGCGGCTCGTTCAGAGATTGCCGCCTCACGAACAGCGCCCATCGCATCCAGCTTCGCGAATCCGCGCTCCGGGTTCCTGCGGAGTTCCTTCATTGCGTCGCGATAGTCCTTCCTGGTTTGCCGCTGCACCTGCGTCAGCGCGACCGTCTTCAATCGGGATTCCTTCTCCAGTATCCGCAGGGCATCGCCGGCCTCCACGCTCCGGATCTGCTTCGTGTCTCCGCTGAAGACCACGCGCAACGAACACTCTTCCGCCAACCGGAGTAGGTCCGCCATCTGGCGCGCCGAAACCATACCCGCCTCATCGAGGATGATCACCTTGCCACGAATCTCACCGCGAGTGCGCGGGTCCTGCAAGACGCGTTCGACCGTGATGGCGTCAGTGAACCCGACCTTCTGCAGTTCCTCGACGGCGCTCATCGTGGGAGCGACGGCGAGAACGATACGCCCCGCCTCCATCAGTCCGCGCCGCAGCTCTTGTAGAATTGCCGTCTTGCCTGTACCTGCGGCTCCGCTGATACTAACTGCACGATCGCGCGATTGAAGGACAAATTCCACGGCGTGCTTCTGTTCGGGGCGCAAACGGTCCGAGACGACCAGCAAGCGGGTGTCTCCGAGCGGGTCGAATGTGCCGAGACCACGGTTGACGGCGGCAATCATGTTGCGTTCGCGCTCCAGACTCACCGCCGTTGCGATCTCGCGGCCCGAGCGCAAGACCTTGCCCGCGGATTCCTGCAAATTCAGTTCGCCCTTCAAGTCGGCAAGGCGTATTCGTCCCCTGCCATGCCGCAAGGCCTCCGTGAGCAGTTCATGGTCCAACGCGACCGATACGCGCTCGAAGATGTGCTCCTGAGCATGCTCCAAGGAAGGCGCGCTCGAATCTATAGACACGGATGGACACGGCGTGCCTTTCGCACACGCCAGCATCTGTTCTTCGTCGGGAGTCAGTCGCTCCCGCTGCTTCTGCCTCAGCTCGCGCGTCGAAATCGCAATGAGCTTGGCGGCCCGCGATTCTCGCACCAGGACGGCGACTTCATTGTCCGTCGGCCGCCGACCCCGCTCTGCTATGAAAGCCACAATGTCCCGGTCGCGCTGATGGCTGCGCTGGCTGAACTTTGCGAGCAGTTCCGCCGCGACGCCTCGGATCTCGAAACCGACATCTCGACCCCGTGCGTCACGCCGATTCTCGATTTCGTAGCCGAGAGTTCTAACCTGACGCGCCAGCGCATTGCGGTAGACTTCCGAGAGATAGGCCCGGCGTTCATAAATGTCCGACGCCTGCAGCGCCTTCCAGCGGCCCTCCGCGCCATCGAACGTCAGGTTAGCCGCAACCGCGTGCGTGTGTAGCTGCGGATCAAGTTCGCGGCTGGTGTCATGGTGGTAGACCGCAAGCACCAGGTTGCCGGTAGCTCGGTTCTCATTCGCGCCGGCTTGCCGGACCCGGCTCGCCGCGTACGTCTCGATTTCTTTCAAGGCTTCCGTAACGGCGGCGCGATGTGCCTCGATCAGCCTATGATCGCCTCCCAGAATGGCGACTACCGAAACGGATTTCGGGGCAGAGATGGTGAAATCATAAAGGCTCCGCCCCTGTGCGAGGTTGCTCCCGTCCGCGGCCGTGCGGTCCGCGCTGTGGCGGACTCTCAAAAACTCACCGGTCCCTGGATTGAGACCTTGCCGCAACGCTTCGAAGTCCCTGGTATTCACGGGTCCGCTTAATCCCAGCAGCTCTGCTCCACGCCCCTTCCATTCGCCGGCTACGCGCTCGCCCTCCGAGTAGTAGTCGTTGTGTTCGAGATGCCGCGACGAGTATCCCTTCCCGTCTGACATGGCACGAATTGTCAGCATCGGGTCTTCCTACGGCTTGATCCTCGGTTTGATTGGTTGAGTCTGCTGTACCACCGGCGTGCGCTCGGCTTTATGCGGCGGCAGAGAGAGCCTTTGCTCGACCAGCATCCCGAGCCCGAGGCCAACCAAGAGCGCGATGCTCAGTAACGCGAAGAGCGACCACCGGAATTCCTCGCGGAAGACACGCACCAATTCTTC
>JBEKNN010000267.1:0-12378 GCA_049522755.1 Bryobacteraceae bacterium
ATGGCCGCGGCGCAAGGCCCCGGCGCACGCGCTTATCTTGCGGTTGCAGGCGGCTTCGACGTGGCGCCATATCTGGGCAGTGCCAGCACCTTCATACTAGGAAAATTCGGCGGACATGCCGGCCGCCCACTACGCGCTGGCGATGTGTTGGAAGTAGGGCGGACCCCCTGGTCCGCGCGCGACCCCCTGGTCGCGCCGCTCTGGCATGCGCAGATTCCGCTGTACGCCCACGAATGGGAAATCGGCGTACTCTACGGACCGCACGGCGCGCCGGATTTCTTCACACCCGCGGACATCGACGTGTTCTTCTCGACGGCCTGGAAAGTACATCACAATTCCGACCGCACCGGCATCCGCTTGATCGGTCCTAAGCCCGAGTGGGCGCGCAAGGACGGCGGCGAGGCGGGGCTGCATCCTTCGAACATACACGACAACGCATACGCCGTCGGCACGGTGGATTTCACGGGTGACATGCCGGTGATTCTCGGACCGGACGGTCCAAGTCTCGGCGGCTTCGTATGTCCGGCGACCATTGTGGCGGCGGAGTTGTGGAAGATGGGGCAGCTCAAGCCCGGCGATCTGGTGCGCTTCCGAGCTATGACATTGGAAGAGAGCCGCGACGTTGAGAAGCAACGAGACAGTCGGTTGGCAGGCGAAAGCGCCTGCCCCACAAAACGCGAAGAGCCCATCCTGCGATCGCAACCCGCCACTCAATCCTCTCCCGCAGTGGTCTGCCGCGCCGACGGCGACCGCAACCTCCTGGTGGAATACGGTCCGAACGTGCTCGACCTCAACCTCCGTTTCCGCGCACACGCGCTCGAAACGCAACTGCGTGAGGAAAATCTGCCAGGTATTCTCGACATCACCCCCGGCGTGCGCTCGCTGCAAATCCATTACGACGGCAAAACGCTAACCCGCGACGGACTGCTCGAAGCACTGGATCACTGCGAGCGCCGGATCCCCGCCATCGACGACATCGTCGCGCCGTCCCGCGTGGTTCATCTACCGCTTTCGTGGGACGACCCGGCCACTCAACTCGCCATCCGCAAATACACGCAATCGGTACGGCCGGACGCGCCCTGGTGTCCCAGTAACATCGAATTCATCCGCCGCATCAACGGCCTGGAATCCATCGACGAGGTGCGGCGCATTGTCTTCTCCGCGAACTACCTGGTGCTGGGCCTGGGCGATGTGTATCTGGGCGCGCCGGTGGCCACGCCCGTTGACCCGCGTCATCGCCTGGTCACCACCAAATACAACCCGGCGCGCACGTGGACGCCCGAGAACGCCGTCGGAATCGGCGGCGCGTACCTGTGCGTCTACGGCATGGAAGGCCCCGGCGGCTACCAGTTCGTCGGCCGCACGGTGCAGATGTGGAACACTTATCGCACTACGCCGGAATTCGAGCCGGGCAAGCCGTGGCTGCTGCGCTTCTTCGACCAGATTCAGTTTCATCCGGTCTCGGCGGAAGAACTGATCGAGATTCGCGATGCGTTCCCGCATGGCGGATATCATTTGCGCATTGAGCCGCGCGAGTTTCGCCTGAAGGATTACCACGCGTTTCTGAATTCCATAGTGTCCGAAGCCGCGGAGTTTAAGCAGCGGCAACAATCTGCTTTCGAGGCTGAGCGCGAACGCTGGGCGGCCGCCGGCGCAGACCAATTCCGCGAGCCAGTGGAGCCGGTTGCGCTAGTATCCTCGCCGGAAGAAGCGGTGCCTGAGGGCTGTCGTCCGGTGTGTTCGCCGGTTGCGGCCAACGTGTGGAATATCGCGGTGGAAGTGGGAGAACGCGTGGAGCCCGGACAAAAACTGGTAGTGCTTGAGGCCATGAAAATGGAGATCGCAGTAACCGCGCCCTTCGCGGGCGCCATCGAAAAATTGAACTGCGCGCCAGGGTCGCTGGTTTCGGCCGGACAGAACCTGGTCACGCTTCGCAGGGGGTCAATTTGAAACCGTCGGAAATAATAGCCGGCATCTACGACCGCATCGACAGTGCCCCGCTCGCGCCGGTTTGGATCTCTCTGGTCCCGCGCGAGACTGCGCTAGCCCGCGCGCACGAGCTTGAGGCCGACCTGCAAGCTGCCGAGAAACCGCTCTACGGCCTGCCGTTCGCCATCAAGGACAATATCGATCTGGCCGGCCTGCCCACCACCGCGGGCTGCCCTGCCTATGCGTATTCGCCAACCGTTAACGCGACCGTGGTGCAGCGCCTGCTCGATGCCGGCGCTATCGCCATCGGCAAAACCAACCTCGATCAATTCGCCACCGGCCTGGTGGGAATGCGGTCGCCGCACGGCGCGTGCTCCAGCGTTTTCGATAGCCGCTACATTTCCGGCGGTTCCAGTTCGGGCTCCGCGGTCGCCGTGGCCAGCGGCTTGGCGAAGTTTGCCCTTGGCACCGATACCGCCGGCTCCGGGCGTGTTCCGGCGGCGTTCAACGGATTGATCGGGCTGAAGCCCACGCGCGGCCTTCTGAGCACGCACGGCGTGGTGCCCGCCTGCCGCACTCTCGATTGCGTTTCCATCCTCGCGAAGACGTGCCGCGAGGCCCACGCCGTGCTGCAAGCGGCGCGCGGTTTCGATCCGCTCGACCCATTTTCGCGCGCGCCCACCGAGGGGCAGGATGCTGCGCCGTGGCTCGGCGGGCCCTTCCGTTTCGGCGTTCCGGCGGCGAGTCAACTGCAATTCTTCGGCGACGAGGAAGCGGCAGCGCTCTATGCGAAAGCCATCGCGGACATGGAAGCTATCGGCGGCGAGAAAGTCGAAATCGATTTCTCCATTTTCCGCGCGGCGGCCGATCTACTGTATTCCGGCCCATGGGTGGCGGAGCGGCTGGCGGCCATTCGCGAATTCGTGGAAGCTCATGCCGATCAGATGAACCCCGTGGTTCACGGAATCGTTTCGGGCGCGAAGCGATACACAGCTGTCGATGCCTTCGCCGCCGAATATAAGCTTCGGGAAATTCGCCGCGCCTCCGAAGCCGAATGGCGCCGCATGGACGTGATGCTTCTGCCTACTACGGGAACCATCTACACGCGCGAAGCGGTTGCGGCCGACCCGATCCAATTGAATACGAACCTGGGCTATTACACCAACTTCGTCAACTTACTCGACTTGGCCGCGGTCGCTGTGCCTGCCGGATTCCGCACCACTGGTCTGCCGTTCGGCGTCTCTCTCATCGGCCCCGCATTCAGCGACGAAGCTCTGCTGGCCGTCGCGGACCGATACCATCGTGCGCCCGGTCCGCCGCTGGAGTTGCAAATCAGTCCACCGGGATGCATCCCAGTCGCGGTAGTGGGCGCACACTTGAGCGGTCAGCCCCTGAACTGGCAACTGACCGGTCGCGGCGCGCGTTTGATGCAGACCAGCCGCACGGCGCCCGGCTACCGGCTCTACGCATTGCCTGGGACCGTTCCGCCGAAGCCTGGCCTGGTGCGCGACGAAGCGTTCCAGGGCCCCGGCGTCGAACTGGAAGTGTGGGCTGTTCCAGCGGACCGGTTTGGCGGCTACGTGGCCGATGTCCCTGCGCCGCTCGGCATCGGCAACGCCACGCTGGAAGACGGCCGCACAGTCAAGTGTTTCATCTGCGAACCATACGCCATCGCGGGCGCTACTGAGATTACGCATTTCGGCGGATGGCGTAAGTACCTCGCGCAAGCGGCATGTTAAAATACAGAAATTCCTTAGGCAGGCCACGTCGCCACTAAGCTTCGAACTTTGGTCGACGACGATGCGAAAGCTTGCCATCTTTCTTTTTCTCGCCCTATCCGCATACGCTCAGAAGCCCACGTTTACAGTGGGTTGGTCCATCTACGCCGGTTGGACCCCCTACTACTACATGAACAAGGCGGGCATTCTGCGCAAGTGGGCGGATAAGTATGGCATCGCCATCAAGGTGCAGCGCTTCGACTATGCGCCGTCCCTCGACGCCTTTGTAGCGCGCAACATCGAAGCCTGCGCCATGACCAACATGGAGGCGCTCGATATGCCCGCGGCGTCGGGCGTGCCCACCACGGTAGTGCTCATCGGCGATTACTCCAACGGCAATGACGCGCTGCTGGTGCGCAACGGCCTGCAGATGAAAGACCTGGCCGGCAAGAAGATGCTGCTGGTGCAGAAGACTGTCTCCGAATACCTCTTCGACCGCGCCATGACTATCGGCGGCCTGCGCGACCAGATCAAGCGTGTCCGCATGGTGAATACATCCGATTCCGATATCGCCAACGCGTTCATCGGCGACACGGGAGCCTCGGCGGTGGTCACGTGGAAGCCGATGGTTTCGCTGCTCGCGAAGACGAAGGGCGTCACGTCGCTGTTCAATTCGTCGCAGATTCCCGGCGAGATACTCGACCTGATGGTGGTCCGTACCGATGTGATCGACCGTCCCGATGGCTCCGGACAGAAATTCGCGAAAGCGCTCGCGGGCGCTTGGTATGAGATGCTGGCGCTGATGTCCGTCAAGGGCCCGGCCGGCGACAAAGTGCTCGCCGCCATCGCGGAAGGCTCGCAGGATACGCTCGATTCTTACAAGGAACAACTCAGCACGACTAAGATGTTCTACACTGCGCAATCCGCGGTGGATTTCGGCGCCTCGTCCGATCTGAAACAGAAGATGGCGCTGGTGCGACAGTTCTGCTTCGACCGTAGCCTGCTCGGCGCCAACACGAAATCCGTGGACGATGTAGCCATCCGCTACCCCGATGGCGCGGTGCAAGGCAAACCCGATCGCGTGCGCCTGCAGTTCGAGCTGGCGTACATGAAGATGGCTGCGCAGGGGAAGCTATAGCATGTCCGCCGGCCTGCTTTCCATTTACGCCAAGCCCGGCCGTATTTGGAGCTTGCTGCTTTCGTGGGCTTTGTTCGTTACCGGAATCGGCGCTTATCTTTATGTCTCGCACGCGCGGCATCTGGATAACCCGGAAGACCGGGTGATGCCGACCGTCGCGCAGATGGCGCGGGGAATGTATGACGCGGCGCTGCGCCCGGCGGAAGAAGATGAGGCGCAGCCGGCCGATGGCTCGCTGGCGCAGCGCTTCCTCAACAGCATGTTGTGGAAAGATACCAAGGCCACTTCGCGGCGCTTTATACTCAGCATGATTCTGCTGATTCCCGCCGTGCTGATAGGTCTGCACATGGGACTGTTCCCCTATGTGGGCGCGTTCTTTCTGCGCTTCGTCCTGTTCTTCGACAAAATCGTGGCGCTTTCGCTGCTGCCGATTCTGTTCATCGCGTTCGGAATCGATGAGCTAGCCAAGGTCATGCTGATCGTGGTGGGAGTGGGGCCCACCATCATCCTCGACACATTCAACCTGACTCGCAGCGTACCCGGCGAACAAACCGTCAAGGCCTTCACGCTGGGCGCGAGCGATTTCGATGCGGCGTACCGCGTGGTGTTTAAACAGATCCTGCCGCGCGTGCTCAATAGCATCCGGCTGAATCTCAAATCGGTCATGCTGTTTCTCTTTGCGGGAGAGATGATCGCTTCCACCGACGGCCTGGCTTATCGCATCGCGCTGCTGCGCCGCCACATGGGCATGGATGTGATCGTGCCCTACGTGCTTTGGGTGGCGCTGCTGCTGTTTCTGGTGGACCTGGGGATGCGCCTGTTGAACCGCAAACTGCATCCGTGGTTCCGGGAGTCTTAGACGCCATGCCGCTGATCGAAATGAGTGACATCACGGTGGCATACGGCGCGGCGCCCGGGTCGCCACTGCGGACCGTGCTCGACGGCATTCACCTCGATATCCATGAAGGCGAATTCGTCTGCGTGCTGGGGCAGACGGGATGCGGAAAATCCACTCTGTTGCGCATGGTGTTGGGCTCGGAGCAGCCCATGAGGGGGCGCGTGCTCATCGACGGCCGCGTGCACGACCGTCCCGACCGCACGCGCGGTTACGTTCCACAGAAGTACTCGCTGTTCCCGGATAAGACCGTGCTCGATAATCTGACGTTCGGTCCGGAGGCGCTGGAGTTCAGCCTGCTCGGCCGGCTGACGCCGCGATTCTACCGGCGCAGGCGCGAGTTCCGCCGCGAAGCGCTCGACTATCTGCGCCGCATCGGCCTGCATGAAACGGATGCGCGCAAGTATCCCGACCAGCTATCCGGCGGCATGCAGCAGCGCGTCGCCATCGCTCAGGCTCTAATGACGCGCCCGCGAATCCTGCTGATGGACGAAGCCTTCAGCGCGCTCGACCCGGGCACGCGCAAAGACATGCAGTGTCTCATCCTGCAACTGTGGAAGGATTTCGGCGCCACGATCCTTTTCGTGACTCATAACACGCACGAGGCGCTGACACTGGGCACACGCGTGGTCGTGCTGGCTAAGGAAGGCGAAGGTGGTTCGCGAGTCGCTTTGGATTTGCCGCTGCCGGAGCCGCGCAGCGAAGAGGATATACCATGGTTAGTGCGCCGGCTGGAGAGCGTCTCCCAGGGCACGGCTACTTCTTCTGCGTCGCCGGCCGCGGCTCTCTCGGGAAGATCGTAAAATCGCGTAGCGCCAGCTTCTCGGGCTTCGATTGCATCTGCTCCAACGCAGCCAATAGTTCGAGTAAGTGCGCGCGTCCTAATTCCAAGCTATGCTCGTGCGGCTGATAAGTCGTCCCGATCGGATAATCCACATACGGGATGGATGACTGTTCGATGTGACAGCCCAGGATATGCGCTACCGGGCGGCCTTCGGTAAACCTCACCAGACGCTGCGTGCTCGCGAGATATGCCGGAAAATCGGAGATATACAGGCGTCCGGGGTACAGGTTATCGCCTGTCAGCAGAATGCCGGTCTGCCGGTCGTAGTAAGCTACCGCCGCCGCCTGATGTCCGGGGATTCCGATGACGTCAAGCACACGTCCTCCCAGATCGATCGCGCCCGGCTGCTCGGGCCAGTTCGCTATGCCGAAAGCCTGCTGCACGGCCTCCACCGTAGCCGGAACCAGCGTGGTATCCGGCATCCCGGCGAAGCCTTTGTCCCCCGCCACGTGATCGCCATGGCCGTGCGAGTGCGCCACCACCAGCGCGATAGAGGCGCGCTTCTCGCGCTTCAGCCACTTGCCGATCAGCCCCTGCACCACCACGGCGGCATCGCTCTGGCCCGCGCCAGTATCGACTAACAGCGCGCGGTCGCGCCCGAAGAACAGATAGAGGAACGGCTTCTCGTAGTTCGTGCAGCCCGATTCGCGCAATATGTAAAGGGTGGGGTTGTACTCATGAATCTGCCATGCAGGGACCTCCAGGCAGTTAGGACCGCCGGTGATCCAGACTTTGGGAAGCTCTCCCGGGTCGACGCTTGCGGGCAGAACCGGGAGAGGCGCTTGCGCCCACGCTGACGCGAGCACAAGCAGGAGACAAGAGATGCAGAGTATAGGTTTCAAAACTCGTATCTTAGCGCGAACTGCATCGATAGCGCCGGTGCCGCCTCAGAGCTTATTTCAGGGTAGCAAGGCGCCTCTCGCTCGAGCGGTTCATTAGGTAGTCTGCGAAAGCGCGTTCACACGAGTGTGAACGCGGCACGCATGAGTGCGTGCGCCACGGTAATCTCAGGTAGTCAGTAGTTCAATTAGGCGATCAGGTCGTGCAAAACGTTGCCGGATACGTCCGTCAGGCGGAAATCTCTTCCGCTGTAGCGGTAAGTCAATTTCGTGTGATCGATGCCGAACAAATACAGGATAGTCGCGTGAATATCGTGCACGTGAACGGGCTTCTCGATGGCCTTGAAACCGAAATCGTCGGTTGCGCCGTAGATCGTGCCGCCCTTGACGGCCCCGCCGGCCAGCCACATGGTGAACCCGAATGGATTGTGGTCGCGGCCGCGCTTGACGCTGCCGCTGGCGCCGCCCACTTCCCGCACCGGAGTCCGGCCAAATTCCGAACCGCATACCACCAGCGTGTCTTTCCAAAGTCCACGCGACTTGAGATCCTTGATCACCGCTGCAAAGCCCTGGTCGGAATTCTTGGCGTTGGTCTTATGCGCGAAGATATCGCCATGGGCGTCCCAGGGATCGCCCTGCGAATAGTACACCTGGGTCATGCGGACTCCCTTCTGCGCGAGCCGCACAGCGGTCAGGCATCCGCGCGCCACCGGGCCCGGACCATAAAGATCCAGCGTGGCCTGCGATTCCTTGCGCACGTCGAACACTTCCGGCGCGTCGGTCTGCATGCGGTAGGCGATTTCCATCGACTTGATCACCGCTTCTACCTGCTGATCGGACCCCGTCTGCTCGGCGCGCATGCCTTCCAGCTTTTGAAGCAGATCGAGCTCGCGCCGCTGCTCCACCATGGAGAACTTGGGGTTATTGACGTAGCTGATCAGTTTCTTCGGATCGAACGTTCGCTCAATGACGACTGGTTTAGGCTTAGCATCCTTACCATCCTTTGCCTTGTCGGCCTTTTCCTCCGCCTCGGCCATGGCATCCGCCATTTCCTGATCGGCTGGATCGGCATCCGGATTGTCGGCCGCTGTCTGGACGCGATTGGAGATGTAAGTACCTTGGTTTATGGCCGGCAGGAACCCGTTGCTCCACAGCGGGGGCCCAACGGTAGTGGGAACGTTCGGACACAAGACAACGTAGCCGGGAAGATTCTGATTCTCCGTTCCCAAGCCATAAGTGAGCCACGCGCCCATGGACGGCCGGCCCGCCTGGTTCGCGCCGGTGTTCAACATCAGGCACGACGGTTCGTGGTTGGGTATATCCGTGTAGACCGATCGCACCCAGCAAATATCGTCGGCTACTTCGCCTAAGTGCGGCCATAACTCGCTGACATCCATGCCACAGTTACCGTACTTCTTGAACTGGAACGGCGACTTCATCAGCTCGCCGGTCCGGCGCTCAGTCTTGACGGTTCCGCCGGGCAGCGGCTGGCCATCGTACTTATCGAGAGCCGGCTTGGGGTCGAAGCTGTCGACGTGAGACAAGCCGCCGTTCATGAACAGGAAGATTACCCGCTTGACTCGCTGCGGATAATCTAACCTGGCGGCTCCGAGTGTAGCGCCATCCGGCCCGGCCAGAGGCATAGCCTTGGCCAGCGAGTTACCTAGCATTCCGGCGAAGGCCATCATGCCGAAACCGTTGCCGACGCGCCGTAGCGCATCCCTGCGAGTTACCGGATTCGAAGATTTATGTTCCAACATTTAAAGATTCCTTCGCAGGCCATGGGCCCGCGCTACTAGCTAGTTAATAAACAAGAACTCGCTGGAGCTGAATAACACTTTGGCATAGCGTCCCCATGCGGTCGGTTCATACTTCACATCTGGGGCCGCGCCGCGTCCGCGTCCACCACGACCGCCAGCAGGGCCGCCGAATCCACCCATGCCGCCCATCATTCCCATGCCCATGGGCGCGGCTCCAGCCGCAGCGTCTTCTGCGTTATTAGCTCCATCCGCGCCTGCGCCACCTTCGGATGGTTCCGTGCTGACGGCGGGAGCCGTACCCATTCCGCCCCTGCCGCCGCGGCCTCCGCGACCGCCGCCCTCGGGCGGTTTATTCTTGTTCTCTTCGTATTCCCGCAATGGCTCGGCGTGCAGATAGTCCAGGCCGAGCTTGACTTCTTCTTCGCTGGGCTCGCGGCCGTACGCCAGCATGTAGACCTTGTGGATGCGCGATCGGTTATCAGGCTCAGGGGCCACGCGCTTGGCGAGCGCCTCGGACTCCACCTGGATGAAATCGCTATTCATCAGGAATAGCCTCTGCAGCGGCACCGTGGTGGTGAATCGCTTCTCGGCGCTGATGTTAGGCGGCGGAAAATCGAACAGTTGCAGGTATTCGTCCAGCTTGTAACGGCTCACTTTGCCATAAACCGTGCGCCGCGTGAAAGCCGGAGTCAAGTCTTCGCTCGGTCCGCCCAGCGAGTTATCCAGATTGCCGGCCACCATAAGTACCGCGTCGCGGATCTGCTCCGCGTCCATGCGCTTACGGTCGGCGCGCCAGTAGAGCCGATTGCCCGAATCCTTGGCGAAATTGACCTGATCCATCTCAGTACCGAGCTGGTACACTGCGCTCAACATAATCTGCCGGTGAAGCTTCTTCATCGACATTCCGTTCTTTGCGAACTCACTGGCAAGATACTCGAGTAGCGCCGGATTCGTAGGCCGCTCGCCCGTCATGCCGAAGTTACTCGGCGAATCCACTATGCCGGTCCCGAAATGTCCTTTCCAGATACGGTTGACAATGACGCGCATCGCCACCGGCTGTTTCACGATGTCTTCCGCTAGCTCCAGACGTCCGCTGCCTTCCTGGAAAGGTTGCGGCTCATCCTTCGAAAGCATGCTCAAGAAATGCCGCGGCACTTCCGGTCCGAGATTGTTCGGATTGCCTCGAAGGGCCAGCGGCAAATTCACAGGCTGCCTGGCATCTTCCACGCCGTGAAGAAACGGATACCCGGGCTCCAGCTTCTTGCGCCATTCGTCAATGTCGGCTTTGATCGCCGCCATTTGCGCCTGCGCCTGCGCGCCGGTACGGCTTTCGAGGCCCCATCCCCGGAACAGCAGCACTCCGGGCTTGCCGCCGCGTCCGCCTGCGGCCATCATCGCCGCCGGGTCGTCGGAATCGCGCAATTCCCGCTGGAAGATTTCTGTCCAGAAGTTGTTCTCTTCTTCCGGCATGTTCTTTAGACGAAGGCCGCAATTCGGGCAGAAATCGTCGTTGGTGATGAACTCATTCGGCTCGTTGGCGCGCTTCTTTTTCTTGGTGCCTTCGAGCGCTTTAGCGGCGATGACTTCGTTTTCTTCGTTGAGATCCCGGCGCGCCAGCATCACCTTGACCACATTGGCCTGGAACTCCTCGGCCAGCTTTTTCACTTCCTGATTACCGCCGCCGGCGCCACCGCCTCTGCCGCCGCGGCCTCCACCACCGCCTCCACCACGCCCTCCGCCACCGCCCGCCGTCGCAGGAACAGCCTTTTTCATCAGGGCCTGCCACGCTTCCTTATAGTGGTACTTATCGGTGGGCTTCGCCATGTAAGCGATCCACCGCTCCAGAATTTCGTAGTCGAGCTTTCTCGATTCCACTACCGTTTCGGCTTCCTTCTTCTGGCCGGCCACTTCATACGCGCCTTGCAGGTAGTTAGCGGTCTGGAAGGCGAGTGACTCCGCTAACTGCGTGGCTAAGTTAGTTTGTAACTCCTGCAGCGCCTTCTGCTTCTTTTCCACTTCGTCTTCGATCTTCGTCTGCTGATCCACCACGGATTTCGGCGCCAGCGGATACCTGTGATACGCCGTATTCAGAAACACGCCCGCCAGGGAGTAGTAGTCGGTTTGCGGAATCGGATCGTACTTATGATCGTGGCAGCGCGCGCACGCCACCGTCAGACCCAAAAACCCGCGCGTCACCACATCCACACGGTCATGGCGTTCATCGGCGCGGGTCACTTCCACCGCGCCATTGTCGTAATACCACGGCCCCAGGCCCAAAAATCCCGTCGCCGGCAGCGCCTTATAGCGCGTCTTCTCGTCCAGCAGGTCGCCCGCAATCTGCGCCTTCACAAACTGGTCGTAGGGCATATCGTCGTTCATCGCCTGAATCACCCAGTCGCGATAAATATAGGCGTTCGGATAAGGATGGTAGCCCCGCGGATTGGGGTTGAGGCTGCGATAATCGTCCTCGCCATAGCGCGCCACGTCGAGCCAGATCCGGCCCCAACGCTCGCCATAATGCGGGGACGCCAGCAGACGATCCACCACCTTCGCAAATGCGTCCGCCGAAGTATCTTTCTCGAATGCCGCGATCTCTTCGGGCGCCGGCGGCAGACCAGTGAGGTCTAATGTCGCGCGCCGGATCAAATCGTGCCTGCCGGCCGCGCGAACCGGTTTCATCCCATCTTTTTCGAGCCGTGCAAGGACGAACTTGTCGATCGCAGTCTTCGACCATTTGGCGTCTTTCACCGGCGGCGGTGGCGGATCGGTAAGCGGAATCAGGGACCAGAAATTCTTGCGCTCCGCGGGAATCACATATTTATCGCCGGCCTTGCTCTCTTTGATCGGAGCCGCCGCCGCGGCCGCACCCGGCCAAACCGCGCCGCTCTTCACCCAGGAGACCAAGTCTTCCACTTCGGCATCGGAAAGCTTCCCGCCCATAGGCATCTTGAGCGCGGGATCGGTCTGGCGCACAGCCCGTATCAGCCAACTTTTGTCCGGGTCGCCGGGAACCACCGCCGCACCGCGCCCGCCGCCCCTGAGCAAACCTTCCTGACTATCTACGCGTAGCCCGCCTTGCGACTGCGCGGAACTGGCATGGCACGCATAGCAATTATTCGCCAGCACCGGCCGTATTTTGGTCTCGAAGAAATCCGCACTGGAGGCAGTGGAAGGCTGCGCGTGGATGGGGACAGCGGCAAAAATGGCCAGGAGGGCCGGAAAACAGCGCATAGTTTATCTCACAATGCAGACAGT
>JBEKNN010000268.1:0-12321 GCA_049522755.1 Bryobacteraceae bacterium
GGCATCAGGATGAGAGCGAGCATTCGGGAGTGCATGGCTTTAGAAGGGAAGAATCCCCAGCAGGAAACGATAGAGAACGTTGGGCCGGCGGATCGCATCGCCCACCACGCCTTTTCCGTTCACCCGCAATTCGAGTTGGGCGAGGCGCGTCGATGCGACGCTGTTGGTGAAATCGATATCGTCGGGGCGGACCACGCCGCGCACGGTGATGATCTGGTGCTCGGAGTTGATCAGGATGTCCTTGGAAGCCTCCACCACCAGGCCGCCGTTGGGCAGCACAGCCGTCACGCGGGCCGTCAGGGTAGTGGTCAGCGTAGTGGTACGCGTGGTGCTTCCCTGCCCCGCAAGCTCCGTGTCTCCGGACATGTTGGCAAGGTTCGCCAATGGTCCGGTGGGGCTCTTGATTCCGAGCAGACTCGTGATGGCATTCGCGGTGCTCGATTTGCGGCTGCTGCTCGTGGCGCCGGACGTTACGGCCGAAGCCTGCTCGGCCACGACGATGGTAAGTATGTCGTCGGTTTGGCTGGCGCGCACGTCGCGCGCGGCGTCGGCCAGACGCGAGCCGGAAATCCAGATGGACCCGGGCGTGGTGGCAAGGGCATCGCCCCTTCGCGCTTCGGCTTCGGCGACGTAGCGGTCGAGCGGCGAAGGCGAAGGCGGCGGCGCTTTCTTCTTATCGTCGGCGGCCTTCAATCCGCAACTGAACGCGGCAAACAACAGTAGTGAGTACAGAATTCGTTTCATGGATTTTCCTTATCCGCGGGGCCGCCTACGAACAACCGGTCTATTCCCCGCACCTTCGCCAGGAATCGTTTGCCGGAGTCGGGGTTGCGCACGAAGATGGCGTCTCCCACCGAGCCCGACGCTTCCGCGCGCGCTTCGAGCGTCAAATGGGCGCCCCCGTCTTGCACCTCGACCTCGACGATGTCGCCCTGGCGCACATCTTTAGCTTTCTCAAGCATCTCGGGACGAATCGGCGCGCCAGCATGGATCGCCACGCGTGAGCTCTTTCCAGTTATCGCGGACGCGGATGCCAGAATCGCCTGCGCCGAGGGAAACTCGTCGCTTGTTTCGATGGCGATGTCTTCCGGTTCCAATCGCTGTCCCGCCGCCAGGTCCCGTTTTGCGACCACGCGCGAAACTTGCGTCGTCACGGTCACTTTGGCCCAAATGGTGAAGTCGCGATTGGGCGCGTAACGCACCGCACCGAACCAGACCGCGCCAGCGGCCGAGTTGGCGCGCAGGCCGGTGCGGCGGAATACGATTTCCCCTGGAGGCGCGGCTTGCCGGCTCAACTCGAGGATGGCGATTTTGGCTCCGGGCATCTCCTTCTGCATGGCTGCCAGCAACGCGGCGGGTGCGAGCGGCGCCACGCTACGCGCCACGCAGATCTCGTCTTCGGGCGCCGCCTCCAGATGGAATTGCGCGGCGATTCTTTGCAGCTCGGGGATACGGAACACGCGCTCCAGACCCGGCTCGGGCGCGAATGAGAGCACGGTGTCGGGTGGCACGGATTCCAGGCCCGCGAAGGCCGGCGCCAGGTCCGCGGCCATGACGCGCTCGGCGCCGGCAGGCAGCGCCAGACATCCGGCGATCGCGAAAGGAGCCAGGAACATCATCGGATCAGGCCATTGACCTGTTGATACATCTGGTCGGCGGCCTGCACCACTTTGGAGTTCGATTCGTACCCGCGCTGCGCCTGAATCAGGTTAATGAACTCGTTGACAATGGATACGTTCGATTGCTCGGTATAGCCTTGCAGCAGCGATCCGAGTCCTTCCGCTCCGCCGGGCGCGCCGACGGTGGGGTCGCCCGACGCGTCGGTGGGCGCATAGAGGTTGTTTCCCAAGCTGTTCAAGCCGGCGGGGTTTGCAAAGTTGGCGAGCTGAATCTGGCCGGCAGTCTGCGCCGCGGTCTGGTTCGGCAGCGTATAGCTCACGGTGCCGTCGCCGGCGATGGTGATCTGCTGCGCGGCTGCCGGGACGGTGATCTGCGGACTCAGAGAGTAGCCCTGCGGAGTTACCACGTTGCCGGTCTTATCCAGCTGGAACTGGCCGGCGCGCGTGTATGACAGCGTCCCATTGGGCATCTGGATCTGAAAGAAGCCGTTGCCCTGAATCACCAGGTCGAGCGGGTTGTCGGTCTCGGTGAACGCGCCCTGCGTAAAGATGATCTCGTTCGAGGCGGCGCGTGTGCCAAGGCCGAGCTGAAGCCCGGTGGGCACGACCGTCTGCTGTCCGGATGCGGTACCCGGCTGTACCAGGCTCTGGTACATCAAATCCTGAAACTGCGCGCGGCGGGACTTGAAGCCGACCGTGTTGGCGTTCGCCAGATTGTTGGCGATGTTATCGATATTGGTTTCTTGCGCCGACATTCCGCTAGCGGCGCTATAAAGAGCTCGAATCATATTATGTCCTTTTTACGGGCTTACTCTGGCGACCTGTTCGATCGCCTGTTTATCCATGTCCGTTCCCAAGGCTGCGGCCTTCTGCAGCATCTCGAACTGGCGCATGATGCTGATCAGTCTCACGGCGGATTCCGCCGTTCCGCTGTTGGACGCCTCGAGTTTCCCCTGCTCCACCGACGTACCGTTGGGTATTGCCACTTGACCGGCCGGATCGGCTGCGCGGAAATAGTTATCGCCTTGCTTCGCAAGACCCGCGCCGCTCGTGAAATCGGCGATCTGCAGTTGGCCGATGGTCTTGCCGCCCTGCATCACGGTTCCATCACTCGATATTTCTATCGGCTGAGTTCCCGGCAGCGTTATAGCGACGCCGTCGGTTCCACGGACGGGGTAGCCCTCGGCGCTGATCAACTTGCCGTCGGATGCCATGCGGAAATTGCCATTGCGCGTGTAGAGCGGCCCGCCCGGACCCTGCACGGCGAAGAAGCCTGCGCCCGATAGCGCCACATCGAGCGAGTTGCCGGTGGCTTGCAGCATACCTTGCGAGAGATCGGTATACTGCCGCTGGATCACTGGCATGGTTGCGCCGCTGTCGGCTTCGGCATCGGCGGCCGCATACAAACTGTAGAATTCGCGATCGGCCTTGTAGCCGCCGGTCGAAGCGTTAGCGATGTTGTTGGCGAGCAGATCGAGCGATTCCATGCGTGAGCGCATGCCGCTGGCTGCCATTGCTGCGATAGAATCCATGCAACCGTTAAGGCACGGCGGGGGCCAAGCCGGGTAACTAATGTAAGTCGCTCAAACTGCGCGTTGCGGCGCCGATAAGAAGGACGAAGACGGAAGCGTGCGCGGCATTTTCCTGCCGCGTGTTGGGGGTGGCGGCAAATTGCTGGCGCGCCCGGAGGCACTAAGCCGTTGAAAACAAGTTGCCGCGGAATGGGTTCAGAGTTGCATCTTAGCGTTGCGTGATCGCACTTGCATTGAATGCCGCTCCCGCAGCTTCGCCACTCGATCTGTTAGCGGCGGCTGAGATTCCAGCGGCGGGGCCAAAGACCGCTGGCGGATCGCGCTTTCATTCCATGTTCAAAGCGGCGACGGATGCGGACGATCATCCTAAGGCCAAGCCAGCCAAGAAGGACTCCGCGCCGGACAATGCTACCTCTACAGCCGTTCCGGTTCCAGCGCAGCGAGCCGCCGCGCCCCCGCTCACATTGAACCTATTCCCTGGAAGCGATCCGGCGCATAAGAACGACGGAGACGATTCGGAAGCGCCTTCGACGGCCGATGAGAAGCCGGCGGCCAGGAGAATCGCGGAAGCATCTGCGCAGCCGCGAATCCCGCCTGAAGAGGCCAGCGCCGCGAATCGAGCGGCTCAGCGGAGCGCGACCGAATCCCAGCCCGATCCCGATCAGCCGCTGGCGGTGGCTGCCAGCGCGGCAGACGGCAGCTTGAGCAAGATAGATCCGGCATTTGAAATGCGTCTCCAACCAACGGAGCCGCAGGAATCGTCAGCGCCATCGCAGGCGCCATCGGCGACGGCCGACAGTAAATCCGGAGATCCGCGGTCAACGAAAGACGATCCAGCAGAGCCGGCAGCGGCCGCCGCTCCGGACGCAGCGCCCGGCGTCTCCCAATCGGCGGCGTCAAGCTCAAAGCATGGCGACGGCTCTCATCATCCGGGCCAGGAGAAGCCGCAAGATCCGGCGTCCGCCGCGCCGCAGCCCGGCGCGAGCGCCGATTTGGCGCAAGCCAGATTCGACGTCAACGCGCCTGTGCCGCCGGCCGGTTCCATGACATCTCCGGCGAATGCCGCCAGCCGCTCGGAAACTCCCGCGCCCGCTGAGGCTACCCCGGAGCCTTCCACTCCACCGGCCGCGGCGGCAGCGCCCGTTGCGCACGATATCAAGCTGGAACTGAACGTCGGCGGCGGCCAACGCGTGGAAGTGAGGCTGACGGACCGCGCCGGAGATATTCACGTCGCTGTCCGCACTCCCGATGCACGCCTTTCAGACGCGATGCGCGCAGACTTGCCGGCGCTGGCGGCCAAACTGGAACAATCGGGATTTCGCACCGATGCCTGGCAGCCCGGCTCGGCAGCCGGCGGGGAACGGCGCACGGCGGAAACTGGAGCGGGAAACGGCTCGCAGGATTCGCAGGAACACGCCGGGCAAAACCAGCAGCAGAAGCAGGACAATCCGCAGCAGCAACAGCAACAGAAAAGTCTCATTAACGCACCAAATCGCAAATCGGATCGAAAGGATTTCGCATGGCTCCTTCAGACATATCGCTAAGCCGCGTGGCCCACAATCCACACGCACCTTTGAGAACCACAACTCCCGTAGCTTCGCCGACAACATCGGCTTCGAGCGCGCCGAACACCACCGCTCCCAGCTTCACAGCCGTATTCGCTGCCATAGCCGCAGCCGCCGCGGCCGCGGGGACCACAGTCGCCAGTACGGCCCCGGCGCCTGCCGGTTCGACGGCGGCAGCTTCGACAACCCCGGGGGCAGCGGCTACTGCGGCAACTCCTGCAGACACAGTCTCCGCGCCTACCGCCGATGACTCCGATTTGTATGAGCAGAATGTGACCGGTACCATCGCGGGCGGTGGAACCTATGTGCTCAACTCCGATTACTATGCAACACCGGGAGCCACTACGAACATTGCTCAAATACTAGGGTTGCAACCAGTCACGATACCGTCCGTGGTGGGAGCTTCCGGCGGTATCTTTGCCGATCCGTCCTCATCGGGTCTGGCAACTCCCGACGGCAATGCTAATACCGGGCAGATGCTTTCCGAATTGCAAAATACCCCGCCTGGAAGTTGGTCGACAATTCTAAATGGATACGGCATTACCGATAGCGCGGGCATAAACAACCAGATTTCCCAATTATTCGGCGTCAATCAAGCCGTGCCATACCAGGGGGCATAAGGTGGAGCGGCTAATCAATTCGGGCCTGACAGCCGATATCTACACGCATGGCCGGAACCTGGCCTTCGAGAATCAACGGGCCGCCAATGAAGCCGCCGGCGCGGTCCCTGCAAGCACTAATGGTTAGTTAAAGGAGAATTTTCATGTCGCCAGTTCCATCTACCAGTTCGACGGCCGCCGCAGGCTCAAGCACAGCGGTAAGCGCCACTTCGGCCAGCACCGACCAGAACATGTTCCTGCAGCTTCTGGTGGCGCAGCTCCAGAATCAGGACCCGACGCAGCCCATGGACAGCACCACCTTCGTGACGCAGCTCGCCCAGTTCCAGCAACTTGAATCGACCAACAACATGGCCACGTCCGTCAGCGGCATCCAGTCGGATACCGATCAGCTTGTGACGGACCTGAATCCCACCGCCAGTACTGGCACGGGCGCCACCGGTTCCACAACGTAATCGCAGATAAAGAGGAAAACTATGTTCAACGTATTCTCAACCGCACTTTCCGCACTCAGCGCTATGTCCACCGCGATCGACGTGACGGGCAACAACCTGGCCAACATGGATACGACCGGTTTCAAGGGCAGCGACATGGCGTTTAGCGACCTGATCTCTCAATCCATCGGCAACGGCGGAGGAACCGAGGTTGGATTTGGAACGGCCCAGCCGCTCACTATCCAGGATTTCTCGCAGGGCGCCATCCAGTCCGAAACCAGCCCGCTTGACGCGGCGATTCAGGGCTCCGGGTTCTTCATCGCCCAGAACGCCAATGGCAACACAACGTATACCCGCGATGGCACGTTTCAGGTGGACAATTCGGGCAATCTGACCACCCAGTCGGGCCAGAACGTACAGGGCTGGACGGCTCTCAATGCCGACGGCAGCATCAACACCAGCGGTCCCATCGGCAATATCGCGCTCACTTCGGGCGCGCTCCTGCCACCGGTCGCCACCACCCAAATGACGGTCTCGCTCAACCTGAATGCCGCGTCGGCCGCCGATGCCACTTCCTCATTCTCCACGCCGGTAACGGTTTACGACAGCCTCGGCACCTCGCACGTGCTGACGGTAGATTTTCAAAATACCGGGGGCAACACGTGGAGTTATCAGGTGACTCTGCCGGGCGCCGACGTCACGGCCGGCACGGCTGGAACACCTTTCGACATTCCGAACGCCAGCGGAACCTTGACCTTCAACTCCTCGGGCCAATTGACAGGCCCCGCCGTGGGAGCCCCCATCGCGGTCGCGATTCCGGGCCTGGCGGATGGCGCGGCGGACATGAACGTGAGTTGGAACCCCTATAGCAGCGGCGGCGCGGGCATGATCACGCAATTCGGTCAGGCTTCGGCATCGTCGGCCAGCACGCAGAATGGAGCGGCCGCGGCGCAGCTGGTGAGCGTCAGCATCGCGAATGGAGGCGGCGTGGTAGCCAGCTATTCCAACGGCATCCAGACCACCGTCGGCCAGGTTGCAACAGCGGTCATCGGGAACCCCAATACCCTCATCGATGTGGGAAACAACGACTACGGTTTGAGCGCCGCGACGGACAATCCCTCGGTGGGAACGCCGGGTACGGGCGGCCGCGGAACCGTTGTGGGCAGCTCTCTGGAAGCCTCCAATGTGGACCTGGCCACGCAATTTACCAACCTGATTCAGTTTCAGCGGAGCTACGAGGCCAACGCCCACGTGGTCACCACCGCCGATCAATTGAGCCAGGACACTATAAACCTCATCCACTAAACCGCCGATGACTCCTCAGGAAGAAATTGCGCCGCTGGGAGAAATCCCGGTAGAGGTCGAGGTCGAGCTCGATCGGAAAACCATGAAAGCTCGCGAAGTTCTCGAGCTCGAAGAAGGCAGCGTGATCGGTACCGGGCGTTCGGCCGGCGAAAATATCGATCTCTATATCGGCGGAGTGCTGTTCGGCTCCGGCGAGATTGTGGTGATCGAGAACACGCTGGGCGTGCGCATTACCGACTTCCGCGACGGATAAAGGCGGTTTAAACATGGAAGTGATTCAACAGACGGGAGCGGTGGTCGCGGTTCTGGCGCTACTGCTCCTGACTCTGTGGTGGCTGCGCAAGCGCGGACTCACCAGTGTGACGCTGGGCCGGAAAACGGCCGCGCGGCGGTTGGAAAGCCTGGAGCGCCTGCCGCTAGGGCCGCAGCACGCGCTGCATCTGGTGCGGATGGGCGGATCGGCGCTGCTGATATCGTCGTCATCCGCGGGCTGCGCGCTGATTCATCGCGCCCCCTGGCAAGAGATCGATGGCTCGAAGGCCGCCGAATGAAGCGGCTATTGTTCTTATTCACCATGGCCGCGCTGCCGTCGCTTGCGGCATCGCAGGAGCCTCTCTCCCTATTAGGCATATCGGCCGGAAAGGGCGGAGCTACTTTAAGCGCGCCGATGCAGATTGTCATCCTGCTCACGTTGATGACCGTACTGCCGGCGGCGCTGATGGCCATCACGCCGTTCCTGCGCATCACCATCGTGCTGCATTTCCTGCGGCAAGCTCTGGGAACGCAAACCACGCCATCGAATCAAGTGCTGCTCGGCCTTGCGATGTTCCTCACCATCGTCATCATGCAGCCCGTGGCTGCGGATATATACCACCAGGGATGGGAGCCGCTCGAAGCTGGCCAGATCACCACCACCCAGGCGATGGACCAGGCCGCCAAGCCTCTGCACAATTTTCTGATCCGTTTCGCACGCGAAAAGGACGTCAAGCTGTTCGTTGAAATCTCCCATTCGCCCGCGCCGCGCACCGCGGCCGATCTCGATCTCAAAATCCTCATCCCCGCCTACATTCTTTCCGAGCTGAAAGCCGGCTTCCAGATTGGCGCCGTTCTATTTCTGCCGTTCCTGGTGATCGACCTGGTAGTGGCCTCGGTGACCCTCTCGGTGGGCATGATGCAGTTGCCGCCCGCCATGATCTCCGCGCCGTTCAAGATCCTGCTGTTCGTGCTGGTGGACGGCTGGAGCCTGGTCATCGGATCGCTGATGAAGAGCTTCTACCAATGACCCCCGACACGGTAGTGCAAATCGTCCGCACGACGCTGATGACGGCCTTCTGGCTGGCCGCCCCGCTGCTCATCGTGGGCTTCATCGCCGGCATCATAGTGAGTCTGGTGCAGATTGCGACCTCGATGCAGGACAACGCCTTCAGCACGGTACCGCGCCTGGTAGTGTTTCTAGGAGCGATCCTGATACTGCTGCCTTGGATGCTGCAGCGAAGCATGTCCTACGCCACCTCCATCCTGGGGGATTTGGGACGCTATGCCCGGTGAACTCACTATTTCCACGGGAACTCTTTATGCCTTCCTGCTGGTGCTGACGCGAGTGGGAGGCGCGCTGACCTTCGTTCCGCTGCCTGGGCTGAATAGCGCGCCGCAACCGGTGCGCGCGGCGTTCGCGCTGGCGTGTACCTTCGCGCTCTACGCGCGTTGGCCGGTGGTGGACGCCGCCAATGTGACCGGCGGCACGCTGGTTGCCTGGGTGGCCTCCGAAGCGGCCATGGGAATCGGAATCGGCGTATGCGTGGCCATCGCGCTGGAGGCGTTTGCCTTTGCCGCCCACATGATCAGCGTGCCCGCGGGTTTCAGCTTTGCTTCCACCATCGACCCCAATTCAGAAGCCGATTCCATCGTGCTGGTGGTGATGGCCCAACTGATCGCCGGCTTGTTGTTCTTCGCCATGGGCCTGGACCGCGAAGTTCTCCGGCTCTTTGCCATGACCCTGGATAAGATTCCCGCAGGCTCTTATATCCCGGGACGGGCAGCGGCGGACACGCTGATCCACTTGGGGAGCAATCTGTTCTCGGTGGGAGTGCGGATCGCGCTTCCGGTGGCCGCGCTGCTGATCATGGTGGACGTGGCGGTGGCGCTGCTGGGGCGTCTGAACGCGCAGTTGCATCTGATGTCGATGACCATGCCGGCCAAGATGCTGGTGGCGCTGGTGATGCTCGGCTGGATCGCATCCGTCTTCCCGCAGATGCTGCTCGAATCGAGCGGCCATGCGTGGGTGGCCGCCCGCCAGATGCTGGGGCTATGACGCGCCATGGCGGAACAGGGCAAAGACGAGAAACCGACTCAGCGGCGCCTGAACAAGGCGCGCGAGGACGGCAATTATCCATCGGCGAAGGAATTCGTCTCCGCCTTGCAGTTCATGATCTTCCTCGGCCTGCTGGGGGTGGGCGGGGCGCACTGGTTCGCCGGGTTTCGGAAAACCGCGCGGTCGCTATTTACCGTGGGCTTCCAGCAGGATGTGACTGCGGAAGACGTCACGCACATGGCGTGGCAACTGTTCTGGAACCACTTCGCGCCCCTGCTGGCAGCCGGTCTGGTGATCGCCGTAGCCACCCTGGGGCTGCGTCTCGTCACTACGAAATTCGGACTGAGTCTCAAGAAACTTACGCCCGATCTCAAGCGCCTCAGTCCACTGGCGAAGCTGAAGCAACTGCCCAGCCAGAACCTGCCCTCACTGGTGCAGGCTTGCTTCATGCTGCCTCTCTTCCTGTGGGCCGTGTACGTGGTGGCGCGCGAAAAGCTCGAACTGTTCCTCAGTCTGCCTTTTCAGAGCGTGGAAAGCGGCTTCGCGGTTCTGGGCGGGTCGCTGATGGAGCTGTTCTGGAAAGCGGCCGGCGTCTTCATCGTGGTGGGCACGGTGGATCTGTTCCGCCAGTTGCGCCGCCACACCAACCAGCTTCGCATGTCGAAGCAGGACATCCGCCAGGAGATGAAGGATACCGAAGGCAATCCGCAGATGAAGCAGCGGGTGCGGCGTATTCAGCGCGACCGCGCGCGCAAGCAGATGATGAAGCAGGTGCCCACGGCGACCGCGGTCATCGTCAACCCGACGCATTACGCGGTGGCTATCCGCTACCACATGGACAGCCAGGCGGCGCCCATGGTGGTGGCGAAAGGCAAGAACTACCTGGCGCTGCGCATCAAGCAGAAGGCCATCGAGAATCAGGTGCCGATTATCGAGAACCCGCCGCTGGCGCAAGCGCTCTACAAATCGGCCGAGGTGGGGCAGGAGATTCCGCCGCAGCTCTATCGCGCGGTAGCGGAAATTCTGGCCTACATATACAAACTGATGAACGGAAGGTTGCCAGGTTGACGGGGATGCTTAAAACACAAACTTATGTGTGCCAACGTGGGACAGACGCTTTCGTCTGTCAACCCGGCGATATCAGCACCCGTCCCGACGGCAGCACCAGGTTAACGCTATGAGTCCAGCTAGAGCGCTCGCCGCGCCCAAAGTTTCGAAAATGTTGGCGGGCATACCGCTGAGCGCGCTCAGCGAACTGGCGGTGCCGCTGGCCGTGCTGGCGATTGTGGTGGCGCTGATCACGCCGCTGCCGGGCTTCGTGCTCGATCTGCTGATTGTGACCGACATTCTGGCGTCGGTGACCGTGCTGATGGTGTCGCTCTACCTGGTGCGGCCGGTGGAATTCACGTCGTTTCCCACTACGCTGCTGCTGCTTACGCTATTTCGTCTGGCTCTCAACGTTTCGTCGTCGCGCCTGATCCTCTTGAATGGCAACACCGGCACCTCGGCCGCGGGCGATGTCATCGGCGCGTTCGGCGCCTTCGTGGTGGGCGGCAACTATATTATCGGCACGGTGATCTTCCTGGTGCTGATCGCCATACAATACGTCGTGATCAATCATGGCGCCGTGCGCATTTCGGAAGTCACCGCGCGATTCACTTTGGACGCGATGCCCGGCAAGCAGATGGCCATCGATTCCGATCTCAACGCCGGTTTGATCGACGAAACCGAGGCCAAGCGCCGCCGCAAGCAGCTTTCCACCGAGGCCGAGTTCTACGGATCGATGGACGGCGCCTCGCGCTTCACCCAGCGCGACGCGATAGCAAGCATTCTCATCACCAGCATCAACATCGTGGCGGGCTTTCTGATCGGCGTGCTGCAGCACGGCATGGAGATGAGCAAGGCGATCCAGACCTACACCATCCTCACCATCGGCGACGGCCTGGTCACGGTGATCCCGGCGCTGATGATCTCCATCGCCGGCGCCATGATCGTCACTCGCGCCAGCTCGGAAGCCACGCTAGGCGCCGAGTTCAAGAAGCAGATCTTCGGTAGCGCGCAGCCACTGCTGCTGGCCGCGGGCGTGCTAGTGGCGATGGCGGTGATGCCCGGGATGCCCAAGCTGCCATTTCTCTTGTTGGGCGGCGGCGCGGCCGCGGTGGGCATGAAGATCCGGAAGACGCAAAAGCAAGCTCCCATCGCGGAAGCCAAAGCGGCTAAAACCGAAGCTGCGAAGGACAACCTGGAAAACCTGCTGCGCGTGGAGCCCCTGGCGATCGAAGTCGGGCTGGGCTTGATAGGCATGGTGGAAGGCGCGCAGGAATCGCCGCTGCTGCGCCGCATTTCCGCCATCCGCAAGCAACTGGCGACCGACCTCGGCTATCTTCTGCCGCCGGTTCGCGTCGCCGACAACCTGGGGCTGCGCAGCCGCGAGTACGTGATCTCGCTCAAGGGCGTAGAGATTTCGCGCTACGATCTGCCGCAGGGGCAGGAATTGGCGATTCCCACAGGGCCGCCTGACCCAGCGCTCCAAGGTATCGCGACGCGCGAGCCGGCCTTTGGCATGGCCGCGCTATGGATTCCCGCCGAACGCGCCGAACGCGCGCGCAATGCCGGCTATACGGTGGTGGACGGGGTCAGCGTGCTGGGCACGCATCTCTCCGAGCTGATTCGCCGCTACGCGCATGAGCTGTTCTCGCGGCAGGACGCCAAGAAGCTGCTCGACCGCGTCGCCGTCGACAATCCCAAGGTGGTGGAAGACCTGGTGCCCAAGCTGCTGCCGCTGGCGACGGTGCAGAAGGTGCTGCAAAACCTATTGCGCGAGCGCGTCTCCATTCGCGACGCGGTATCCATACTGGAGGCGCTCGGCGAAGCCGCCGGCTCCACGCGCAATCCGATCCTGCTCACCGAATTCGTGCGTCAAAGCATCCGGCGCAGC
>JBEKNN010000269.1:0-12105 GCA_049522755.1 Bryobacteraceae bacterium
GGGCATCGAGGAAGGCGAACTGAAAGGCAAGTTGGAAGGCGAACTGGAGGGCGAACTGAAAATACTCCGCCGCCAAATCGAGAGGCGCTTTGGCCCGATCCCGAAATGGGCAACCGAACGGCTCGCCGCGCGGTCGGCTGCGGAACTGGAAGAATTGAGCGTTCGCATCCTCGAAGTTACGAATATCGAAGACCTCCTGCGGTAAACTCTCCCAGCCGCGGCGGCGCGAACGCCGGAATCGATTCCACGCTGTGACCGCGTGATTATTGCTCTGGAAGCCGGGTAGTCGGCGGAACTACCGCCGGCGCTACCCGACCCACTCGAACTAGAAGTACAACTTGAGCGCCATCTGAATAATGCGTGGCGAGCCAAACCCAGTGATTTGGCCGAACGTCGAACTGGTGATACTGGTTACGGGATTGCTCCAGTTGCCGTGATTCATGATGTTGAAGAAGTCGGCGCGGAAATCGAGCCTCCATCGCTCTTTCAAGTGAAATGGCCGGCTAAAGGCCGCGTCAAATTGGATGCTGCCCGGACCATAAACCGCATCGCGACCCAGGTCTCCGAAGGTTCCCGCCGGCTGCACCGCAAATGCGGCCGGGTTAAAGTACTCCCCAACCGTCTTCGTTGCCGGATAGACGGAGCCCGGTAGAACCACATTGGGCCGGTCCTGGTCTTGACCGCTCAGGGAAATGTCCTTGCCGCCGTCGCTGATTTGAAGCGGATCGCCGCTGGTCAGATTGCCGAGCGCCGAGAATTGCCAGCTTCTGGTGATCGCATTGGCCACCCCGCTCCCGACTCCCGGACTAGTGACAACCAGAGAGGTGTTGAAGATGAACCGGTGGTCGAAACTGCAACCGCCGCGCTCGCCTTCCGCGCGATTGTTTGGGTTCTGATAGAGGGGAGTGGTCAACTCGCCCCCAAAATCGTACTCGCTGATGCAATGGCTCCAGGTGAAGTTACTCACTAAGTTGACATGCTTTGCCATAGGGTGCGCGACCGTAGCCAGCAGGCCTTGATACTCGGCGTTGACGCCGGGGTCGGTTTGTTCGATGTCTCCGTAATACTGGCCCTGTGAGGGATTTGCCAGGTAAGTCAGGCGTCGCTGGGAGGTATTCGATGTGCTGGAAGTGGGCCCTTCATAGATGGAGGGGTTGACGTCATACGATCCCCAGATATGCCGGGTTGCATTGCCGAGATAGTTCACCGTTATCAGCGTGCTCTTGGTCAGCTGGCGCTGGTAGTTGATATTCCACTGCATCACGTACGTGGGTGGCAGATTGGGCGGAATGCTGATATAAGTGCCGCCAACCGGGAAGAGCGCGCTCCCCGGGAACGGGTCGCCTGTCGCTCCAGTAGGCGAGACGTAAGTGGCATAGGGATTTGAGAACTGACCGCTCGTAAGCGTCAGCGAAGAAGCGTAGGGCGGATTGGTGGTCCACCGCTCGGGGTAGAAGAGCTCAGTGGTTTCGTGCATCAAACTGAACGAGGCGCGAATCGTCTGCTTGCCCTCCCCGGTGGGGTCCCAAACCAGGCCGAGCCGGGGAGAGAAAGTTGCCCAATGCGATGCCGTCAGGGCCTTCCCGTATGGGTTCTGAGAATCGCCGGCGAAGATCAAACCGGCCGGCGCATCGGGATAAACAGTACTGTGCACCCCCTGATCGAACAACGCCCAGCTAAACTGGTCGCCACGCCCTTCCTTGTCGTACGCCGGCACTGAAGGCTCCCAGCGGACTCCGTAGCTTAGGGTTAAATGAGACGTGGCATGGAAGGTATCTTGCGCATAGGCTGCGAACACCGTCTGGCGCAGGTAATCGGAAAGCGCATTGCCGTCGGTCAATCCGGAAAACCGGCCAATCAGGAGATCCGCCAAGCCGTCGCCGGTGGTGGTGCCGTTGAAAGTAAATTGCCCGTTGTCCTGCTGGTTGTTGACTGAGTTGAATTGATCCTTGCGGCCATCTATTCCAAAGCCGAACTGGTGCCGGCCGCGGATGAGGGTGAAGTCGTCCGCTAACTGGTAGGTGTTGACATCGAAAAATCCAGGAGCGCAGGTGCCGCAGCCAATGTTGAACCCGCCGCCTGAATAGCCGGAAACGCTGAGCTGAAAGTAGTTCGGAATTGCTTGATACATGTTGATGCCCAAGGCGCTGGGCCCGAACAGATTGGGTGCGTCGCCCCGGTCGTCGCGGCGGCGGTCGAAGGTGGCATGGAACGCGTTCACCTCGTTGCCGTTGAACGTGTAGTTGTCGCCGATGGTCATGGTTTCCGACCGTTCCGTGTTCCCGGCAGTGCCAGTGGTCAGCGAGTTAGTGCCGTCGAATAATACCTCGCCCTTGAAATCGTAGACGTAGTAGCGTCCATAGAAGGTCTGCTTACTGCTAATCACGTAGTCTATGCGTCCGATGACTTGATCGTCCGGATTGTTGGCGAGGAAAGCGAAAAAAGCTTCGCCGCACGCATTGATGGCGGGCGGAAGGTAAGTGGAGGCAAGCTTAAAGCCGGCCGGGTCAAAGGTGTTAATAGGAATCTGATTGTTGGGATACGGTATGCCTTGCGGGTTCACTAGCTGCTTCGCCTTTGACAGGCAGCCGCCCGACGAAGTGGCGCCGTCCAACTGACTGAAATTTCCCGCTAGAGCGGCCGGGGTGGCGACGTAGGCAATCTGGTTCGCCGGGTTCGAGCGCTGCCGCGTACCCTGATAGCCTGCAAAGAAGAACAATTTGTCCTTCTTGATTTTACCGCCTACAGTGCCTCCGAATTGGTTGCGTTTCAGCGTGTCGCGGGCCAGCGTGCCATCCTGGCGGGCGTCCAGATCGCCGTTGCGGATAAAATCGAACAGGTCGCCGTGCAAGGAATTGGTCCCCGACTTGGTTACAATGTTCGCCACGCCGCCGGGATGCAAGCCGTACTGGGCCGTTAGGCCGTTGGTCTGCACCGCGAATTCCGAAATGGCATCCGGGAAAGGAATAGGCAGGTTCACATTGCTGAACGCATCGTTGTTATCGCCGCCATCCAGCAGGTAATTCACTCCGTTGGCCTGGCTGCCCTGAACGGAAAATGTTCCCGAAGCGTTGGATCCGCCCATGTTCTTACTGCCCGTAAGATCGCTGCCCGTCGGCGCGGTATAGGTCCCGCCAACCGTGAAGGCCAGCAACTGAGTAGGATTGCGGCCGTTCAGGGGCATTTCGTCGATGCTCTGATGTTCCAGAACCCCCGCGATAGCGGTGTCCTTGGTTTCCACCTGGCTCGCCGCCGCACTAACTTCGACCGTCTCGGTTACGGCGCCGACTGTCATTCGCACGTTGACTTCGCGGTTGCTTCCCACGGTAAGGGTGATGCCGGTCTGCCGGAACCGCTCGAATCCCGCGGCGCTTACTTCCAGCCGGTAGTCGCCCGTCGGTAAATTGACCAGTGAGTATCTGCCGGTGGCGTCTGTTGTGGCAGTGTGAACTTCGTCTCTGTCCACTTCCGTCATCTTGACGGTTGCTCCGGCAACTCCTGCGCCGCTGGGATCTGTTACGTTACCATTGACCTCCGACACGGCGACCTGTTGAGCCAGGGCTGTGGGAGGGTAAAAACTTGTCATTGCAACCGCGAGCAGCAACGCAGCCGCAGTTTTCCATCGATCGACTGAGATCATAGTGACCACCTAAAGCTCCCTTTACACTAATTGTGGACCGCCGTACGCGATGTTGCAAGTTAATTACATCGCGGACGTACAGATTAACCCTGAGTATCGCCGAATTTACATAGGCGAACTCACTCCAAACCCCAAAAATATTAGCGGACAAACTGAAGTGAACTATACGAATCGCGGGCCTTGATGTCAATCGTAAAACCTTGAACGATTCGTTTAGTAAAACTCAACGATTCCACCGATCGGCGCAAGCAATTGAGAGGAAGCAGGAGCGCTCTGGTTCACGCTGCGCGCGGCGTTACTCCACAGCGACATCGCCGTCTCTCTCAGGTACATCCGGGGGCCGCCGTTGGTAACCATCAAAGCCACGGCGGTGGAAGCTCGCGCTTGCATCTCGCCGCGCAAACCAACTCGCGGCGGCCGTAGGTGGGCGGTCCCGGCCCGATTCGACGCGCCGCGGAACCGGACCCAGAGCATCGTCGCAACCGAAAATCGCGCGATGGAAACTCCAGCCAAACCGGTTCCGCGACTGGCGGCAATTTCCTCTTCTCTTACCAGAAGATCTGTATCGCCGTCTGGATGCGCCGTGGCATGTTCGCCTGCGTAGTGATTTCTCCGAATGCCGAACTGGTCGGAGTTACGTTGGGCGGGCCGAACGTAACGTGACTGGTGGCGTTATAAGCTTCGATTCGCAACGCCGCGAAACGGCGCTCGCTGTGACCCAACACGAAGCGTTTGTCCATCGAAAGGTCCAATTCCTCGCTGGGCGCGCGGCGCAGGTCGCCAAATTGCGTGCTGAAGGTACGTATATTATCGGCCAGCTGGTCGGCGGTCACCGTATTGAACAAGCTGGTATTGAAGGCTGTCCCGTTCGGCTGGTTGGGATTCAGATTGAGCGGTCCGCCGTAGTACAACGGCTGCGTCGTCCAGGCGATAGGCGGCCCGGATTGAAGCGTCAGGACCGGGTTGAATAACCAGCCGCCGGCCAGTGCGTTCACCCAGCGGTTTTGAATATTCACTTGGCGCCCGGCGCCGATCGGCAATTGATGACTCGCCGCCAATACTTCGCGAAGCGGCCGGGAATCGGCCGCAATGCGCTTTTCGGGAGAGGGATCTGAGTCATTCAGGTAGTCCATCCGTTCCATCATGTTGCTCCAGACGAAGTTGTTGATCGGCAAGAGGCCGTGGGACATGCGCTTCTGCAGTCGCACGTTCAAGCTATTGAAGTAAGACTCGCCGGTCTGAACGAAATCCTCCAATATCCCGTTCGTAGTTCCGCTGCCCACCGGATACTGCGGGTAGGGAGTCGGTAACTGAGGTAAAGGTAATTACCGGTTGAGATGTTGTTGAAGTAATCGTTCTTGTCCTCCCGCCGGTAGTTATGGCGTGCGTCTATGTTCAGCCTGTTCTTGTCGCTGAGGTTGAAGTCGACCCGGCCGAACTCATTATCGTAGCCGTCGCTATCCACGGCATTGACAATATAGTTATCGAAGCCATTGGACTTCGCATTGGGGTTGTCGGGCGATGGAAAGAATTGCAGCAGCGACTGCGCCACCGGATTCAGCAGATTGCTGGGAATAATGTTTCTGGGAAAGGGAGTGCGCCTGATAGTGGAGCCGGATTTGGGTGGCCGAATACTGGTTGTAGATCACGGTGCCCAGCTGCAGGAAGGCCGAAAAATCGACGGTGCGCTCCGCCGCCGTAGGGACGGTGGCGAAGTTCACCGGACTGCCGGTTTCAGCCGGCGAATTCGCCGGGTCCGAATCCCTCATGCCTTCCCAGGCGAAGAACCAGAAGACCTTGTTCTCGCCGTTATACACTTTCGGAATAATCACGGGCGCGCCCGGGGTTACGCCATATTGATTCCGGTGATAGGGCGGCCGCGGCGTTCGCGAGGCATTGTTGAAGAACGAATTCGCATCGGCGTCACCACAGACCTCTCGTGTGCGCAACTATATGAATTGCCGTTCCTCTGTGTCAACCATAAATCGTTCGACATTTCGTTTAGCGAAACTCAACGATTTCGCGGATTGGCGAATGATATTGCGATACTGGATTGATGAGCGCTCACTTGTTCACGCCGCTTACGCTGCGCGGCGTCACTTTCCGGAACCGCATCGCAGTCTCCCCTATGTGCCAGTATTCAAGCGAAGACGGCTTCGCCAACGACTGGCATCTGGTACATCTCGGCAGCCGCGCCATCGGCGGCGCGGGCTTGGTAACTATGGAAGCCACGGCCGTGGAAGCGCGCGGCCGCATCTCGCCCTGGGACCACGGCATCTGGAAGGATGAGCACATCGAGTTTCTCTCGCGCATCGCGGCGTTCCTGAAGCAACACGGAGCCGTGGCCGGCATTCAGCTGGCGCACGCCGGGCGCAAAGCCAGCACGCGGCGGCCTTGGGAAGGCGGCACGGTGATTCCAGAGAGCGAAGGCGGGTGGCAGGCGGTTGCGCCGAGCGCCATTCCCTTCCGGCCGGGCGATCCGGCGCCTGCGGAACTTTCGAAAGATGAAATCCGCGCGCTGGTGAACGCGTTCACCGAAGCGGCAAGACGGGCGCTACGGGCCGGTTTCCAGGCGATCGAGCTTCACGGCGCCCATGGATACCTGATGCATGAGTTCTTTTCGCCGCTCAGCAATCGTCGCCAAGACGAGTATGGCGGTTCGTTTGAGAACCGGATTCGCTTCGGGTTGGAGATCGTCGAGGCGGTGCGCGCAACGTGGCCGGACGAGTTCCCGCTGCTGCTCCGGATTTCGTCCACCGACTGGGTGGACGGCGGCTGGAGTATCGAAGACAGCTTGGAACTGGCGCGCCGCGTGAAGCCGATAGGCGTGGATCTGATCGATTGCTCGTCCGGAGGCAGCTCGCTCGAGCAGAAAATTCCGACGGCGCCGGGGTATCAGGTTCCGTTTGCGGAGCGTATCCGCCGCGAGGTGGCAATTCCTACCGGAGCCGTGGGGCTGATTACAGAGGCGCGTCAGGCCGATGACATTGTGCGTTCGGGCCAGGCGGATCTGGTGCTTCTGGCGCGCGAATTCTTGCGGGATCCGTATTTTCCGCTGCATGCGGCGCAGGAACTGGGCCTGAAGCCGGAGGCGCCGACGCAGTATCTACGGGCGTGGTAACGCCCAGTGGGACCGGCCTCCCGGCCGGTCGACGCGCCGCAGGCGCGCTCCGTGGAGCTTGGACGGTCAGGAAGGCCCGCGCTTGACCGGCCAGGAGGCCGGTCCCACCCACCTAATTCCGAATGCGGCGCTGGTGCGTCGATGGAATCTTCATGTCCTCGCGGTATTTCGCAACTGTACGGCGCGTTACGTCGATGCCTTCCTTTTGCAGCAGCATAGTGATCTGATCGTCGGTGAGCGGCTTGGTTTTGTCCTCTTCCTCGATCATCCTTTTTACCTTGCGCTTCAGCAGCAACAGCGGCGTACCCCCGCCGCTCGGGCCCTGCACGGCTTCCGAGAAGAAATAACGCAGCTCGAAAACTCCCTGGGGAGTGTGGACATACTTACTCGAAACCGCCCGGCTCACCGTCGAAGGATGCACTCCCACTTCTTCCGCCACTTCCTTGATCATCATGGGCTTCAGCTCGTCCAGGCCGTTGTTGAGAAACTCCATCTGGCGGCGAACAATGGCCTGGCACACCTTCATGATGGTCTGCTTGCGCTGCTCGATGTTCTTCATCAGCTGAATGGCCGACGTGTAGCGCTCGCGCACGTATTCGCGCACTTCCTTGGTCGCGCCGTTGTCGCGGTCGAGCATGCGCTTGTACTGCGAATTCAGGCGGAGCGTCGGCACATCCTCGTCGTTCATCTGGATGATGAAATCGTCGCCGTCCTTGATGAAATAGACGTCGGGCTCCACCACCCGCGCGCCCGCGCCGGAGTATCGCAGCCCAGGTCGCGGATTGAGGTGCTGGATCATTTTGACCGCGATATCGATATGGTCGAGCGGCCGCCCCATCGCCTTGGCGATGTCTTTGTATTGCCGCGTCTCGAGCAAGCGGATGTAGCTCGAGACAATCTGCCAGGCAACGCCGCCCTCGCCGTTGACGCTCTGGATCTGCAACAGCAGGCACTCGCGAAGATTGCGCGCCGCCACGCCGGCGGGGTCGAGCGATTGCACCACGCGCAACCCCCGCTCGACGTCCTCGAGCGCGTGTTGCCCCATTTGGGAGATCTCTTCGAGAGAAGCGGAAACATAGCCGTCTTCGTCTAAATTGCCAATGACGGATTCCGCCGCGTCGCGAACCGGGTCCGGCATAATGGTGACGCTCAACTGCGAGCGCAGATAATCGCCCAGCGTCACGGGGGAAGAGAGAAAAGTCTCGAACGAGGGCTTTTCGACCGACTCGGAGGCGGGACTTTTGTATCCGGGGTCGAGGTAGTCGTCGAAAAAGGAGCCGAAATCGATCTCGTCAAACGGGTCGGTGGAAGGAGTGGTTTCGAGCAGCGGATCCGGCGCAATGGCTGCCTCGGGCTCCGCGGCGGATGCGGACGCGGCAGACTCCTCCGCATCGGCGAACACGCTGCCGTTGATGGCTACGTCGGCCAATCCGCCATCGAGCGCGCTCGACGCGTTCATCACAGTGGCGTCCAAAATTTCACGGTCGGCGGTGTCGGCCAGGCGCTCCGGCTCCAGAAGGGGCATAAGCTCCTCGGCGCTGATGTCTTCGCCAGGGTCTTCGGCGGACTCCTCGAGCACCGGGTTCTTGACGATCTCCTGTGTGATCATCTCCTTTAGCTCCAACCGGTTGAGCTGAAGGACCGTGACCATCTGCACCAGGCCTGGCGTCAGGATCTGCTTCTGCGAGACCCTGAGTTGAAGTTTGGGCGACAGCATGCTCATCTGGTCACCATCTTATCACCCCATATACGCATTCTGAGTGCCAAACGCAAAATCCTGAGCAAGTTTCGTGCCGTTCTGAACGACTCGGCTTGTGGCGCGTTTTTCGCAGGCGCAGTGCGAGGCTTCCGTAGACAGTCAGGCCGAAGTAGGCGGCCGCCAGCACGTGGCGGCCATTGGACCGCGTCCCAAAGTGGGGCAGGCGCTTCCGCCTGCCAACCCCTCCGATCTCGCGTGCCGTCGTAAGATGGACCGCGTCGCCGCTGCGTATGAAGAGATCGCGGGGAGCGGAAACCATCAGCGCACTGTTCCTCCGGAGCACTGGTCCGCCGGCATTGACTGGAATGAGGTTCCACAATCCGTCATCTATCTGCTCGAATGCGGCGATGTAGTACGGCATGAAACTCGGCCAAGGCCCATAGCGACGCAATATAGGACGTATCGAAATACTGAAATACACGCAGCTAACGATTCCGATCTTCTTCGACGATCTTCGTACTGTCGCTCGCTTGCAGCATGCGGGCCCAGATTTTCCGCATGGAGGCGAAGATCCGCCCTTTCTTACCGGCAGCATACGCAGCGGAGGTGATGGGGCGCAACTCACGGCCGGCTCGCCCCGGCGTTCGATCACGATAACGCCGCCTGAAGCCTCTCGTACCAATCCGGGGTGTGGATGTGGAGCTGGCGAACCGAGGTTTTCCCATGATGCAACATTGCAGCGCCGGGCCGGTTGCGGCATGGAAACGCGCGCATCGGAGCATGGTGGATGAGGCCGATGTAGGCGGGCAGACGCCGATCTTTCACGCATTCGCGTTGGGCCACAATAGTTCGAAACGCGTCCACGTCGCGCGGGATTGCGGCCGTGAATTCTCGAAGTCTTCAGCAAGAAGACGCCCTGGGGCTGAAGCTCCGCACCACAAGGCATGCAAAGCTCAGCCCAAATGAGGACCCTCCGGGTTTACGCCGGAAAGAGATTCGTCATCCACGCAGTCCAGGCGGACTGGTCGCGCGCCACGACGGCCGCTGCCGTGTCGCCGTAGAAATAGAAGCTCACTGTGACCCACGCTTTCTCGCCGGCGGGGCACGCGGTGGCAAACATCGCACCCGGAGCGGGCAGATCGACGCGTAACAGCGTGTGTGGATTCCCGGCAGCATTGACTGACTCCACGATGCCGCTCAATGGAGGGGCGCCGTTGCCCGCATCGCGCCGCTCGCCCGGCGCCGCCCCCGCCAGATTCAGGGCGCCCGCGAGCTTCTCCCATGCGCCCGAGGCCGCCGGCATCGCTAAGAGTTGGATTTGCGAACTCGGCTGGCCGGCGAAGTGCTCCAGATACAGCCGCAGAATGCGGAAGAATGAGGGCCAGCCGGATTCGACACCGGTCAATTGATTGTCCCAATCATCGGTTTCGGCGAAGAGGCTGTGCACCACGCGCACTATGCATGTGCCACCGCCGCGGGCCTCCACAATCCATTCGGTGGCTACGGTGGGCGCGTTCGGCCCCCACGACCCTTCCTTAACGAAGCGATGCGGCGGGTCCCATTCGGTGATCGTGGAGACGGAGTCCATGCCCGCTCCGAAGTGGGTAGTTTCGGCGCCGCCGACGCGGCCATCGATCTCGGTGGGCACAAACCATGCGCCCACGCCCGGACCGGTGGCGATTGCTTGCCACACCTGTTCCGGCGTGCCCGGTACCTCCACTTCCACCTGCACCGAACGGCGTCCGCTCGCTTCTTTCTTTACGCTCATACTGCGGTCTCCTTGTTTTTTTGGGGTAACGGGTGCGCCACCAGAACGAGGCGGTGCGTGCGTCCGCCCAGGGCGGAAGCGTCGTGATAACGCGCCGCGAGCTGAGTGATCGCGGCGGTGAGTTCGCTGCTGAATTGCGCGCGCTCGGCGGCCGAGCGGAAGCGGATCTCGGTGTCCATCGAGAGCGTGGCGAGGCGCTTGCCGGTTTCGCGCGCGCGGGTGGCGAGTTCGCTGACTTCACGGACGACGCGGGCCGCCAGCGCGATCAGATAGCCCGCCGACAGGCGGTCGCGGCTGCGCCCAGGGTCGGACGCCGCGGGGCCCATGGCGGCGGGCGACACTACGTAGGACGACGCGGTGGCTTCCACCAGGCGCTCTGTGATGCCGCCCCACTTGCGTTCGCTGGTAGGGCGCACCAGGTGGTGGCTCTCCAGGGCGCGCAGGTGGTAATTCACTTTTTGGCGTGGAAGGGAAAGGCGCGCGGCCAGGGTGGCCGCCGACGCGGGCTCCGACAATTCGGCCAGCAGCCGCGCGCGGACCGGGTCGAGCGCGGCGGCGGCGGCTTGCGGAGAATGTATCACCTCGACATCCAGCACGAGAATATTAGACCATTGACAAATTAAGTTGTCAAGAGAGAAACAGCGACGGCGTGCCCGACTGTGGGGGCCATGCGAAAGCTTGGAATTGAAACACGCCGATCCTCGAGGGCGCGCCCCATCTATCCGCCGATCGTCGATGGGCATGGGCGCGTGAAGGTGAAAACCAACTGGTACTCAGCACCCTTGTCCCCGCGATGGCGCGCCGCCGCGGTGGTGGGGCCGCCGGAGGTCGAGAGCAGATAGCCATTCAGTGGCGCGTTCGGGTCCTGCCGGATCATTTGGGATCTGCGCTCCCAGATCGACAAGGCGATCTGGGAGCCGACAACCCGCGATAGAATAGCCGCATTCTTAGCTTGCCCCATCCTAGGCGCCTGTTCATCGGCTACAGCCAGGATTCTCCAGCGCACCAGGACCGGCTGCGCCGACTTGCCGACCGTCTTCGCGTGGACGGCATTGACGCGTGGATCGATCGGTATTCCCCCGCTCCAGCCGAGGGGTGGCCGATGTGGATGCAGGGGCAAATCTTGAAGGCCGATTTCGTTTCTCGTTTACACTGAGACCTAATTAAAGCGGGTGGAGCGACGGGAGGACCCGGGCAAAGGACGCGGCGTGGTGTGGGAGGCGACGCTCATCTACAACCTGCTGTACCTGCAGAATTCGGAGGTTCAGAGGTTCATCCCGGTCCTTTGATACGGCGGAAGGATATGAGGATCTCTACCGCCATGCGACGAACCAGCCTCGTCTTGAAGTTCCGGCCCTTGGGGAATTACTTACGATCCCTTCCTGCCCATCCCTGTCTATCCTACGCAGAAGATCTCTCACGCGGGCCGATCTGGAAATTTCAAATATGTTTGGCTAGAATTGAACAATGATCGGTAAACTTAGCCTTTGTCTGTTTTCTATGTTTGCCCTTGCCGTTAACGGGTTAGCGGCCGCGCCGTCGACACGACCATGCAGAAGCTCCGACTTAAAAGGGATTTATGTACTGGCTCAATATAAGGAGATTGGCGGCCAGGGTTTCAGCCGTTCGGCGAGCCATTTTCGTTATCGTTTCCTGGAGTTGACGCCGCCCGGGACTTGGGTGGAACATTCGATGAATCGAATGCCGGCAGACCCGGCGCTGATCGAAAAGATGTTGAGTAACGATCCTAAGGACAGGAGCTATTCATTGGATGCGGGTGCGCGGCTGGTGGTAAAGCATGGGGCTCAAATTTCCTTTACTGGAAGTTGCGCCGTATCCCTGGGCGAGGGAGACGGATTTCAGGCGAATGACTTGAT
>JBEKNN010000270.1:0-12098 GCA_049522755.1 Bryobacteraceae bacterium
GTAGGCGGCTACAATCTGATTCATGAAATCCAGAAACTCTCTCCGCCGCCGGCGATGGTAATGGCCTGCGATGACCTGCCCGGTAGCGATGTCGAAAGCCGCAAACAGGGTCGTGGTCCCGTGCCGCGGACGCCCTTTGCGGTCTGCGTCCCGCAAACCGTCCAACCTCCGTTCGCCGAAGCGTTGGCGCCACTTCGACACCCGGGCGGGCCTGGTCTTCAATTGCTCGGCAATCTCCAAGTTGGACTTTCCCTGATGGGCTAACAGGATCACCTTCGCCCGGTCCCGAAGACACAAACTGAGAGGAACCGGTGCGCTACTTGAGCAGATCTTCGACGCTCTGGGCGTCCAGCAAGCGCTCGCTCAAGTCTTCGAGTTCTGTCGCCGATCGGGCTGCCAGCCGCTCCTCCGCCCAAGCCGGCATCGGGCCGAAGCGCTTCGCGATCAGCCTGCGAAGGACGGTCAACTCGCCTTCCCTGTATGCGGGGCCCAGGACCTTATTTTCCGAGATGTCGATGTAAACCGGCATTTTACGTATCTCCCTCTCCACTGTTTCTTCCAAGCGCCTCAAACCGGCCAGGATCAGCAACTGGCCCAAGGCGGTTTCCCGTTTGGATGCGTCCAAGTAAGCAATCCTGCCGAGGATCTTCCGGATCGCAGCTTCATGGTCCCGCAATCGCGCCAGGATTGCAATTACATTATCCCCGGTTTCCTCGCTCTCCAGGAGATGGTCGCCATCCAGATTGCGAATGTCGATCGCGCGATACCGGAAAAACAAGTCGGGACCGCGGATCTCGCTTTCCATTCGAAGCGGCGCTTGGCCCACGTACAACAAGACCTGGCGCGGCAGTTTGCCGAACAGCCGATACACTGCAAGGCAGTATTCAGCCATCCTCAGCGGCATCGCAGAGTCGTTTCCGCTCTGTAATTCTATGTGGAACAGGCCGCCCTCGGTTGTCTCGCCGAGCAGGTCCATGCGGAGATTCCTAACCTTCGGCAGTTCTATATCCAACCATTTCTCGATAGAGCCGCCGGTCAACTCGCGCATCATGAGCCTGGCTGGCCCTTGCAAGAGCAGCTTCAATGCTACGTCGTATTCCTGCATCGCTCCGTTGCCCGCATCAGTCTCTGAGCTTTATCTGTCGATCCATTGTGACTCGGTTTTCCTGGTGTGTAAGAATATTTCCAGACTCCATGAAGACTCCGCTCGCACGCATCGCCCACACGCGCTCCGGCGACAAAGGCGATACGTGCAACATCGGCGTGATCGCCTACGACGAGCGCCATTACCCCATTCTGCTGCGCGAAGTCACCGCCGAGCGCGTCAGGCGTCACTTCGGGGAGTTGGTCCAAGGCGAGGTCATACGATTCGAGCTGCCCAACCTCGGCGCGCTGAATTTCCTGCTGCATCAGGCGCTCGGCGGCGGTGGAACCGTCTCACTCCGGACCGATGCCCAAGGCAAGACATTCGGGGCAGCCCTTTTGAGCCTGGAAATCGACGCCCCTTCCGAACTATAATCGAAGCGGCGCGAGCTCCGCGCGCCATGGCAGTCGATCTCTGGCCTTCCGTATTTATATCCTCAATGAGTGACATCCTCGAACTTAATCAACACGGCCGGGTCCTTCGCATTGCGTTGAACCGGCCCCAAAAGCATAACGCCCTCAGCTCCGATCTGTGCCGCGATCTGGTGGACGCCATCAGTCGCGCCAACCGCGACACCCATATCGGCGCCATAGTGCTCACCGGCAACGGCGATTCCTTCAGCGCCGGGATGGACCTCAAAGAACTCGGCCAGGTTTCCATGGAAACCATCAACAGCGTTCACGAGCAGCTTTTCACGCTCTCCATGCGTCTCAGCACGCCGATGATCGCCGCGGTGAACGGCTTGGCGCTGGGCGGCGGAACGGGTTTGGTGGCCAACTGCCACATTGCCGTGGCCTCGGAACGGGCCAAATTCGGCCTCACCGAAATCAAACTTGGGCTTTGGCCGTTCCTGGTCTTTCGCGCCGTCCAAGCCGCGGTCGGCGAGCGCCGCGCCATTGAGCTTGCCCTGACCGGCCGCACCTTCGGCGCCAGGCAGGCGTACGATCTCGGCCTGATTCACGAAATCGCGGCGGATTGCCACCAGCGCGCCATGGAAATCGCCGAAGCAATATCCCGCTCCAGCCCCGCCGCCGTGCATAGCGGCCTCGATTTCGTCAATGAAGTGCGCGGCAAGGACTGGGAAACCACGGCCTTGATCGCGCGGCGGGTTCGCCAGGAAGTGTTCGAGAGCGCCGATTTTCAAGAGGGCTTACGCGCCTTTCGCGAGAAGCGGGAGCCCAAGTGGCCAAGCCTCGAGGAATAGTGGCGCGGGCCAAATTTATCAGCGTCGAGCGGGACGGCAAATTCGGATACCAGCCCACCATATGTTGGGGCAGCTCTTCAAAGACATCCACCAAATGTGGCCCAGGTACTTTACTTTTGCCTCCTGGCGGGTTTAGTATGGTTGCAACTCCCCCATGACGCTGTCGAGGTGAAGCTTTGCTGAAACTAAAGCGCGTAGAACTACAGGGATTCAAGTCTTTTTGCGAGCGCACCGAGCTCCGGTTTAACGGCGAGGGCATCGCGGCCATAGTCGGCCCGAACGGCTGCGGCAAGTCGAATATCAGCGACGCCATAAGCTGGGTGCTGGGAGAGCAGTCGGCCAAGAGCCTCCGCGGATCGCGCATGGAGGACGTGATTTTTGCCGGCACGCGCGACCGCAAACCGCTCGGCATGGCATACGTCACCATGACGTTGATCGACCCCGAAGTCTATAAGGACGGCGCCCCGCACAAGCTCCAGGCTGTCGACCCAACCGCGCCGGCGAAGCCCGCCGAGATCACCATCACGCGCCGCCTGTTTCGCTCCGGCGAAAGCGAATACCTGATCGACGGCCGCGCTGCCCGCCTCCGCGATATTCAAGACCTGTTCATGGGCACGGGTCTCGGGCCGGAAAGCTACGCCATCATCGAGCAGGGCCGCATCGGCCAGATACTCAGCTCAAAGCCGCAGGATCGCCGGGCGGTGATTGAAGAAGCCGCCGGCATCACCCGTTTCAAGACGCGCAAACGGCTGGCTGAGGCCAAACTGGAGAGCGCCAAGCAGAATCTGGCGCGCGTGTACGACATTCTGGAGGAGGTCACGCGCCAGGTCAATTCGCTCAAGCGGCAGGCGTCCAAAGCGAAGCGCTATAACGAGCTGAACGCCGAGCTGGAAACGCGCCTGCGCGTCGCGCTGTCGGGCAAGTACCGCCTGCTGGAGCGCGACGCCGCGCAGTCCGCCATTGAGTTGAGCCTGGCCGCCGGCGAATTGAAAACCTTAAGCGAGCAGGTGGCGGAAAAGGAGCAATCGCACCAGGGGCAGCAGCTTTCCTGTTACCAACTGGAAGAGCAGCTCACCGATGCTCGGCAGCGCCTTGCCGAGCTCAACGTCGAGGCCGAGCGCACGCGCGGCCGTCTGGCATCGCAGGTGAAGGAGAGCGGCGCCATTGAAGAGCGCATCGCGCAAGCTGAGAACGAAACGCAGCAACTGGGCGCGCGGCTGACCGCGCTCGATGGCGAGATGGCCGCGCAGAAGCAGGCCGTGGAGGCTCTGGAAGCGGAGATCGCCCAGGCGCGCGCCCGCATGCTCGAAATCAACCAGCAGCGCGAGGCGTTGCAGACCAAAGTGCGGGAGCGGGAAAAGGCCATCGAATCGGGACGGCAGGTGATTCTGCGCCTGCTCGGCGAAGCCTCCACCCTCAAAAACCAGCTCGCGCAGATTGAAGAATACCTTGCCGGAATCGACCGGGAAACCGCGCGGTCCACGCGGGAAGAGCAAATCGCGGCATCCGAAATCGAGCGGCTCGAAATCGCCCGCAAGCAGCTTTCCGAAACCCAGGCGCAGCGCCAGATGGAACTGGAAGCGGTCACGGGCGAGCGCGGCAAGACCGAGCAGGAGTTGGCGGTGCGGCGCAGCAGCGCGGTGGAATTGCGCCGCGAGATTGACGGGCTGAAGAACGAAGTTTCGCAGATCCGCGCCCGCAAGGAGTCGCTGGAGCAGGTGCTGGCGCATCGAACCTACACCACCGAATCCGTCAAGCGCCTGTTTGCGGCCATGGAAAAAGGCAGCGCGTCCGGCATCGAAGCGCTCGGCGTGCTGGCCGATTACGTAGAAGTCGATCCGCAATTCGAAAAGCCGGCGGAAGAGTTTCTCCACGAAGAGTTGGAGTACGTGGTGGTGGAGAACTGGCGGCAAGCCGACAACGGACTCGATTTCATCCGCGCCGAATTGAACGGCCGCGCCACGTTCCTGGTACATCCGGAACCCGACGCGGCTGGGAAGACGCCGCTGCCGGAGCCCGCTATCGGCCCGGAAACCGGCATCACGGCGCGCTTGAGCGATTCCCTGCGCCTGACCAACGGCTTCCGCGACCGCGCCACGGATCTGCTGCCGCGCGTCTCCCTGTGCTTCCTCGCCGAAGATCGCGCCTCGGCGCAGCGGCTTTCCACTTCGTACCCGCACCTCTATTTCCTGCTGCCGGATGGCGTCTGCTACCACGGTCACACTGTCACTGGCGGTAAGAAAAGCGGCGCCGGACCGCTGGCCATGAAGCGCGAAGCCCGCGAGCTGGGCGTCAAGCTGGCGCAGTGGCAGAGCAAGCTGGAAGCGCGCGCGGCGAACCTGGATGCGCTGCATCAGGAGATTATTGCGCTTGAAGCCGAGCTGGAGCGGCTGCGCTCATTACAGCAGTCGCGCGAGAAAGACCGCGTGGCGCTCGATCACGAAATGCGCAAGCTGGGTGACGACCTGTCGCGTTCCAATTCGCGCCTTTCGGTGGCGCGTCTGGAGCTGGAGCGTTTGCGCCGCGACGCCGAAAAATCGGCCGCGCAGCGCGAGACCAATCGCGCTGCCGTGGATGAGAAAGAGCGCCTGCGCGCCGAGCGCGAAGAGGCTCTCGACGCGGAACGGCAAGAGCTTGAGAAGCTCGAGTTGCAGGCTGCCGCCATCGGCGAAGAGTACGCCGCCACGCGCGCGGGTTTGGCCGGCATCGAAGAGCGGCAGCGTGGCGAACGCAACGCCATGGCCCGGCTCGATCAGCAGTTCCGCGAGACCGTCAACCGGCGCAACACAATCGCCGGCGAAATGGAGCGCATGGGCGAAGTGCGTGCGCGCCTGCTGGCCGACAACATCGAGCTCGACCAGATGGCCGCGCTGCTGGGCGAAGAGACCGGCGCGGTTGAAGCGCGCGTCAATGAAATGGCCGCACAGGACGCCTCCATGCGCGAAGCTCTGCGCATCGGGGAAGACGAGCTCAAGTCTCTGCGCATGTTCGTCGAAGCTTGCCGCGAAAAGCGCTCGCAGATCGAGCTCGACCTGGTTCGCAAACAGGCGGAGCTGAAGTTCCTCGACGAAACCAGCCGCAAGGAGTTGAATTGCCCGGTGGAAGAGCTGGCCTCGGCCGACGGCCCCATCCCCGATGCCGAAGCTATCGCCGAAGCCGAGCAATCCTGCAGCGAGGTTCGCGCGCGCATCGAAGGGCTGGGCCCCGTGAACGCCGCAGCTATGGAAGAGTATCAGGAAGCGCAGCAGCGCCACGAATTCCTGAGCGCGCAGCGTCAGGATCTGATCGATTCCATCCGCGACACGGAAAAGGCCATCCAGGAAATCGAAGTGGTTTCACGCCAGAAATTCGCCGAAGCTTTCGAGGCGATCAACGCCAATTTCCGTCTCGGCTTCCAGACGCTCTTCGGCGGCGGCTCGGGCGAGATGCGCCTCACCGACCAGGAAAACATCGCCGAATCGGGCATCGACCTGGTCTGCTCGCCCCCGGGTAAACGCCTGCAAAACGTGCTGCTGCTTTCCGGCGGCGAAAAGGCGCTGGCCGCGGTAGCCCTGCTGATGGCCATCTTCAAATATCAGCCGAGCCCGTTCTGCATCATGGACGAAGTGGACGCGCCGCTGGACGAAGCCAACATCGGCCGCCTGACGCGCCTGCTAAAAGAGATGTCGGCGGAGACGCAATTCATAGTGATCACGCACTCCAAGCGCACTATGGAAGCGGCGCAGGCGCTGTATGGAGTGACCATGCAGGAGCTAGGCGTGTCACGGCTGGTGTCGGTTAGATTCAACGGGGCGGCGGAAGCGGCAGCGTAAAGGGGAGTGGGTCGCCAGAGGGCGGCGCGAGTGGGGCCGTCAGGCGAAACTTGTGCTGCTTTTCTCGGCGTCGACCATCGATAGTGCGACATAACCGGACGTTATGTAGGACTATCTGGAGCGATGATAGTTTCCGGATTTGATTAGCGGCCACGCTTCCCTATACGGCAAGACGGCTTCATGCCTAGCCTAGCCCGCCAGTGAGCGTCGATCCCATCAAAACCGTGACCCTTAAACTGATGTCCACATTCGGGACACACATTTGCGACCCTGCCGCTTTGACCCTTTGTGGGCGGTGGCTGTATGATCCCCGATTGCATTGATACGGGCGCTTTCGCTGCCGCCGCGTGCGGCTTCTCAGGTGACGTCGCTATGGACTCTACCTTGTGCACAACGTCGGCTTTGCATTTCTCGATCTCGCTAAACCTGCTTGCAAATTGCTCCGCTCGCTCGATCAACGCGTCGTCGGCATCGACAAGTGTAAACCAGCGAACGAGCGGAATGCTCTGCAGCACGCCTCCCTTGTTTAGAACCCCTACAGAAACACAGGTGCGCACCGTGACTGCCGTTAAGGCGCCCGTTTGAGTCACCAGGGATCTGTGATATTTCTCAATCTGCTGATCGTGCTTCATGCCCCACTCCGGAAACTTGATCAAGACCACAGCCCGGCCTGACTGTCTGATCGCGGCGACTTCCGCGACCGTGGCGTGCTGCTCGCTCGCGTTGCCAACACCGTTATCCGGATCGAGAAAGACGATGCTGGCGCCCTGCAGAACAGTCGCCATATTGCTGGCCCACGACGCACGGCCTACGGCACGTGGGACGGGAATACGATGAAACCGCGTATTCGTGGGCCAAATCGGCAACTTCTCCAACGCATTCACAGATCGTTCGGGTAACTCCTTCAATGCGCTCCAAACGGCTCGGTCCAACGATTTCCATTTCGGCTCGTCACAATGCTCACGATGACGGCCATCTTGAAGCTTGTCGTGCGTGGGGTTGTAATACCAGCCGACACCGATGGTCTTGTCGTCTAACGCAAGTGCGCGTAAAAGCGCGAACTTCAGTAAATCAGACAGATCGCCAGCATATTGGTCGCGCATAGGCTCAGGGCATTTGTTAGGATTTCAAAACCGTTTGTGGCGCCGCGCGGGCGTACCTCTTTCGGAGCGCGGGCTGGGATCGATTTCATACCGTCACGCCGCTTTCTCCACACCAATTAAGAGCCTGCGGCCGAGAACGGCAAACGCAGCCTCCAGAAGTTCCAGCCGGGTGTTGTGATGCAAATCGAAAAGCCGGTCGACGTTCCCCCTTGATATCCTCAATCGGCGCGCCAACTCCGCCTTGCGTACCCCCGAGTCCTTGATCGCCCGGTGCAACTCCATCTTGACGCCGGCCAGTGCCGGCAACTTGATCCAGCGGTATTTCCCGCCCCGGCGAGTAGTTGCCTTCGGAATGTCCTTGCCCTGCTTGATCAGATCGCCGATCGCCATCACTAGAAAATCCTCCGCCATTTCCAGCGCTTCGACCTCCGTGGCGCCTTGCGTGGCGCCATATCCCACGTCCGGGAAAGTCACCACGATTACGTTGCCTTCCTGTTTGAATTCAGCTTGGTATTCGGCCATCTCCTACTTTCCTTTCAGTCCGAGTTGCTTGAGGATTGCGTTTAGCGTCCCGTCTGCGATCTCCTTCGATGGGTGGCGCGGCATCATTGCCGAGCGCGCGCCGAGACGAACCATGGTGTGCTTCCTGCCCTCTTCGAAGGTACATCCCTGCGCCCTCAAGAACCGTCTCAATTCGCCGATCGACACACCATATTGTACCCACAAAAGAGTACGTCGATGCGTATGGCGTGACCATGCATCAGAAACTCAGCGACGCAACCGAAGCCCCACACAAGGTGAGAGCGCGCGGGGCAAACGCTGTTACGATGAAGAGACGATGTCTTCCCAGCCTACAAGCTTCGTGAGCCCAGAGGACTATCTGGCGCAAGAGCGGCTGGCTGAGCGCAAAAGAAGTTCCCACCGAGGATTCCTGGCGCTAACACTAACAGCCAACCAGTGACGCTGCCGCCGCCTAATTAGGGGATGGCCTTGAAGCGTGATCAATCACGAGCATCTCGACCGGGCCTTTGGTCCGTTCCAGTTTGAGACCCATCTCCGACAGAAAATTCAGGAAGGATTCCGATTGGTCACCGCCATACTTCGGCTCTGAGTCTGGTACAGCTTGCCGGTAATGGTACAGACCGTTCAATCCTGTTCGGTCCGAGACTGGAACGTGGAAAATGAAGTTGGTCGCGAATTTCGTTAGGTACTGCATTCCGGCGTTGGAAATGTCCCATCGTCCGCCGGCATATCCAATACTCTCAAACCCGCTGTTCCCAGTCGCGTCGTCCTCCGCATCCGGGATCTCCACTGGATGCAGCCTGAGAGTTTTCCCACTTCTTTCCAACAGGTAAACATCACCCGTCCTGGTTTCACGATGGAATTGCAGCTGAAATCGATTGATCAATAGCGCCTGTAGCATCGCACGCAAGTGCTCATCCCTGATTTCATACCAGGAATACCGGAGACTCCTGATGCTGGCCCGCAGGTCCTCTGGAGGCTTGGCCTCGATATCGTAGTTCTCTTTTTCGGTCCAGGCCTCGCCGCCCGATATTTGCCAATAGGCCAAGCCAAAAGCGGTGGCAACCAGGCTTTTGAAATTGGCAGCGGCGACCTCGAGCCTGCCTCCAGGATAGATGTGGGCCCCCGTCATGTGTGGAACGCTGGGATCAGTAGGTTTTACACTGGCAACGTCGAATTGAGGCAACTCCGCGGCAGTAGTCTCTTGCGCCGGCCGCGACTGCTGAGAGGCCTCCGCCGCAGCTGGCAACGGAGTTGCAGCGGAAGGCGCCGAGGGCGATTCGGCCGGCAGCGGCGGCTCGACGGACGCCAGTTTCGCGCCCGCCGAAGTTGGTGCGGCTGGAACTGCAGTGGGAACCGGCTGCGGAGCGGTTTGCGGATGGGCCGCGGCTGCCAGGTACGCGAGCGGCGCTCCAAGCGTCACAATCGCAATCAAACCCCAGCGCGGAACTCCGCGCGCCATGTCCGTGGAATTCAGGACGCGCCGGATGCGCTTTTCCGGCCGATCGTAGCGCGCCATCGCCACTCGCGGCCAATTCGTCTCCCCCACACCGCGCTGCATGAACTCGAGCAGAATCTCGGCATACAAGACGCGATCACAGGCCGCAGCCACTGCGTCATCATCGCTGACTTCCTCAGCGGCGCGCACGATACTCCGGTGCAGAAGCCAACTCGCGGGGCTCGCCCACAGCAAAGCGCGATGAATTGCAGAGACGAACTGCACGGCAGGATCGCGCCGGCGGATGTGCGATCGCTCATGCGCCAGCACGGCGTCCAGCTTCGCCGAGTCCCAGGCGCGCCAGTCCACTGGCAGGAGCACGGCTGGCCGTATGATGCCAACCGTCGCGGGCGACGTGACGTGGCGGGATTCGCGAATCTCGATCCCATCCTCCGTAATCCCACTGTCGCGGCTCTGGCGCACAATACGGAGGCTCACGATCAAGCCCGTAAATAGACGCAGCAGCAATGCGGCCGCCGTCAGCCCGTAAACTAAGGCGGCAAACCGTGTCCAGTCGAAAGGCTTCGCGGCGACACTCCGACCTGCCGCGGGAATGGCGCCGAGATCCGCGGCCGGCGCCGCAAACTCGACGGCCTCACCTTCACGCGCCGTTGGCGGCGGGGCTGCCGGTGGCCGGCCAAGTGATCGCATGATAGCGATCGGGACTTTCGGGAGCACCGTCATGAGTGCGGGAATCGCCATCGAACCGGCGAGCAGCGCCGTCCAGGCAGTGAGGCGGATGGCAGGATTCTTTACCCGCAGCAGCCACACCAGCGCCGCCCCGGCGAGAATCAGGATCGACGAACGGACCGCCCATCCGACCAGGAACTGGATCGTAGTCATGCTCTCCTCTCTTTTCGCGATGCGATTTCATCTGCCAATTGCCGCAAGTCGTTCGGTTTGATCATCTGATTGTCCACCATGCCGACCAGCAGTTCCCGCAAGGAGCCGCCGCAGAACCGGTCGATCAGTTGCTTGGCGGCTTCCACCGCGACGCTGCGTTTGCTATCCACGGCACGGTAGAAAAAGGTGCGTCCGCGGACTTCATGCGTTACGTATCCTTTCTTTTCCAGGTTCTTCAGGATCGTCCGCACCGTGGATTCCTTGAAGCCTCGATTGCTGAGGGGGGCCTTACGGCACATCTCCGCCGTGCAGTCCGGATGTTTCCAGACGTAGTCCATGAACGACTGCTCCAGCGGGCTCAGGCGTTTTCGTTGGGAAATGCTATGCATCGTAGTGCTATAACTTATAGCAGCTAAGATTCCGGCAGTCAAGCGTCGCTTTCCAACCCCTTCCAACCTATCGCTTCCAAGCCCCCGGTCGTGATTACTCGCACGACTAAAACATAAGGGTTCGGCGCGCGGTCGGACGCTCAAAACCGCAGGGCCGTCCGATGTACTACCGGGCGCCAAAACGGAGAAGCCTGGAGGGCTGGCGGAACCACAAATTGGGGCGAAACGTCTCCACTGTTTGGAGTATTCGTAGGGTTCGGTCCTCATTGTGGCAGGCGGATTGCAAAAGAAAATAGCCTAAAAACATACGTGAGGTAGGATGCGAAATACCGAGCTTGTTTACAGTCCACCGCCAGTTGAGGGGAAGACGTGTGGTCCCATCTACCGATGGGACGCCCCGGACGGCTCCTGTTCTGTGACACTGAGTTTTCACCTGATGGATAAACTGCGGCGCCAGGCGATTGAGGCGTACCTTTCGCTGCCGAAACGGGGGGCGGAAATCGGCGGCCTGCTTGTCGGAACTGTCCGGCAGGGCGGCTTGATCGCGTTTCACATAGATGCCTGCGAAGACTTACCCTGCGAATATCGCTTCGGGCCCTCATACAAACTGTCGGAGACCGATTACGTTCTGGTCAGCGAGCGGCTGGCCCAACATCAATGCGAGGGATCACAGCCGGTCGTCGGTTTGTATCGCAGTTACACGGGAAGAGAGGCCGCGCTCGATCAGACGGACCTGGAATTGATGCGCAGCGTGTTGGCGCAACCGCACCGTATTTCGCTTCTGTTGCAGCCCCTTTCGGCGGAGAAGTGCATGGCGCGATTTCAATTGGGAGGCGACGACGAAACTGCCGGCCGGCTGTATGAGCCGTTCCTACTCGAAGCCGGGCAACTGACGGTGGAAGCTCCGGTCGAGCCAGAGCTCCCCCACGCAGCCGTGAGGCCGGCTGTACGGTTGGGGGAGGCGCCTGTCGAAACGCCCAGGCCCACTGCTGTTCTGCCCGCATCGCACGCACGACGTCGCCGGTGGGAGGAAGACGAGCCAGCGCGCACGCCGCGAGGGTCCCAGATCTGGCTGTCGGTTTTGTTGTGCGTCCTGGCGGCCGTCGCCGGGGCGGCGGCTTACGGGTTTTGGACGCTCCAACGCCAGCCGCGCTGGGCCCCTATGGGCCTTGATGTCACAGCTGCGGCGCGAGAGCTGATGTTGTCGTGGGATTCCACGGCTCCAGCCATCGAACAAGCTTCGCGCGGCGTAATGAGTGTCACGGATGGATCCGCGCAAAAGCAGTTCCCACTGACCGCCGCTCAACTTCGTGGCGGCAAGCTCTCCTACGTGCCTTCCAACACCTACGTCCTGTTTCGTATTCTCGTGTATGACGCCGACAATCGGGCATCCGGCGATTCCTTGCGGGTTGCCAACCTTCACCTGACCGAGGAGACACCGACGCCGGCGCCTGTGGCGGCGCACCCAGCGCTACCGCCGCCAACCACGTCGCCGGACGAAGCGGCTCAGGGCGGCACTCCCGCGGTGCCGCGCCGGGAGGTGCAGCCCTATGTTCCGGCGGGAATCCGTGCGCGAGTTCGAG
>JBEKNN010000271.1:0-11931 GCA_049522755.1 Bryobacteraceae bacterium
AGCACGCGATGACATTCGTTTAGGAACCTGGCCACTCCGTCGGCGCCGCCCATGTGGTGAAGAGCGTGCAGATTAAGGACAACATCGAAGCTGGCATCGGGAAACGGCATGTTCTGAACATCGCCGTGATGCAGAACAATCCCGGTCCCATTCCGGTCCGGAGGGGGCGTGGAATCGATCCCCTCGAGATTCCGGAATCCCGCCTTCTTCAAAACCTCAAGAGCCTCACCCCGCCCGCAGCATGCATCGAGGATACGAATGTCTACGGGTAAGGCCAGAATGCCAAGCCGCTTGAGTCTGGACGGCAGTTTGGCCCTTCTCGCCGAGTAATAAGGCTCTTCATAATACGCCGATTGCCAATCGGAAGACACCGCTGTAACTGGGGACGGATCGTTCATGCTATGGATGGGCCGGGCCCGCCTCATAATCTACGACGATCGCAACGCTTGAGCACTGCCAGCGGAAAAACGGGACCTTCTCGACCCGATGATTAAACCAGACCAGGGCGGGCAGGAACCATCTCGGACACTTGAACGGGAAAAGAAACGGATAGATCTGGAATCGGGTCACACGGTAACCCGGATGCCCTTCGAAGAACGACCGGTACTGCCTGGGGCTATAAGACCGCTCACCCGCCGCGCGATGGCCGGGGGTGAACTCGAGCAATCGGCGAGGGATGCTCCGGGCGTTCGACTCGACTAACAGAGTGCGGCCCCGGCCGGCGCGCATCAACTCACGCGCCATGTCTCTCGGCCGCTCCACGTGATGCATCACATCGAAGTCGACGATCGCATCATACTCGGCGTCTTTGCAGGGTAGGTTTTGCGCGTCGGCCCGCACGGCAGTCAGCGACTGTTTTCGCAGCCATGCGACGCCTTCCTCAAAATACTCGGACACCACATAGCGGCGGATCTCGCCCTTATTCGCCGCGAGAATCGCGCGTGACATATCGCCATTGCCCGATCCAACTTCAAAAAAGTCCCGATCCATCTTGTCGCCGAAGGTATCGTAAAAAAGCTTGACATATCGCGGCACCACGAAGATATCGCTGATGTCGCCAATCAGCTGTTTGCGCCAGGAAACATTCTCAGAATGGATGTGCGCCCAAGATGGCTGCGCCTTGTTTGCGCCCGGATCTACTCGCGAGCTATTCACCTTGGCCTGCTTCCGCCTGACGGAGGCCATGAACACGGCCAGAGTAAGATTTCAGCACGTTAGTAATCACCCGGCTGCCTTCCAATTCCGGCGCGTAATTAAGCCGCGACAATCCTTGGCTCGCCATGAATTCCATCAACCGGTGTCCATCCCTTGGGCAGTATAGCATCCAGAAACCGCCGCCGCCAGCGCCGGCCACCTTGCCTCCAAGGACTCCGTACTCAGCCCTCACGTGTTCATAGAGCTTCTCGACTACGGGAACTGTCACCTTGCTTGAAAGCTTGCGTTTCGAAAGCCAGTGCCGGTGCATGAGCTCGCCGAAGCGATCGAAGTTGGCCGATCGCATAGCTTCCGCGATCTGATATCCGATGTCCCGAATCTCCAACAGACTGCTCTCCGTGCCTCCACGGACTTGCTGACGCATCGCCTGGTTTTGTTCGGCGAGGATCTCAGTGGTATCGCGAAGAGTGTTGGTGTAGTAAAGGTGAGTGTTCGCGACGAAATCGGATAGGGCGTAAGCGCTCACGATCAGCGGCGTAACTTTCACCTTACCCGTACGATCGATCTCAAGAGAAGTGAGGCCGCCATAAACAGCCATGTATTGATCCTGCTTACCGATGGGCTTCTTCAAAATGTCCAGCTCAATTTCGCACGCCTCTTCGGCCAGACTAGCGCGCGATTCCGGGTTTAAAGTATAGGCGCGCAATCCATTCAGAAGACCCACCAGATAACAGCTAGATGACCCCAGTCCGGTCCCGCAGGCAAATCGGCGACGGACACGATTTCGATCGCGTCGCGGACGCCGTGGCGCAGCAAAGCTTCCCGGGCGAGCTCGTGCTGCAACAGGCTGGCGTCGGCTACCGACTCGCTTTTGGTGTAGTGGAGCCGCACCAGCCGATCGGCATGAGGCACGTTCAGCACGACGTACATGTACTTGTCGATTCCCATCGCCAGCACGAACCCGCCATGCTTCTCATAGAAGCTGGGAAGATCTGTCCCGCCGCCGCCGAGCGTGATCCGAAATGGAGTTCGGGTCGCGATCATAGGCTACAACCGGAAGCCCGCCGCTCGCGCGTCGTCGTAGAACATGCGGACGGTATCGAGTGACAACTCGGTCAAGCACTTTCCGAACAGTTTCATCTTTTTCAGTATGTCGTGCGTTACCGTAATGATGTCGCAGCCGGCATCTTCCGCATGCTTCACGTTCAGCGCCTCGCGGCAGCTTGCCCACAACAACTCGATGGATGGATTCGGGGCCAGCATCTGTTTGGCGCGCCGCATGACGGGAACCGGATCTACGCCGGTATCCGCGATCCGCCCGGCGAATACCGATACGACAGCAGGCACGCGCCCAGAGAGCACGCGCTGCACGTCGCAAACCTGCTCGGTGGTGAGCAGAGCGGTGACGTTCAACTTCACGCCGCTGGCCGACAGGTCGCGGATCAGGTCCGCACACGATTCCGCGCGCGTGTTGGTCACCGGAATCTTGACGTAAACGTTGTCGCCCCAGGCGGCGATCTTGAGCGCCTGCCGCCGCATATCCGCAAAGTCATCGGAGAAGACCTCAAATGAAATTGGGAGATCGCGAATAGTTGCGAGAATCTCCTTCGCGAACGCCTCGTAGTCGGCGACGCCGGCATTTCGCATGAGAGTCGGATTCGTCGTGAATCCGTCGACTTGACCGGCTTCGTACAGACTCAACATTCCCGCGATGTCGGCGCCATCCGCGAAGATTTTGATATTCCGCTTGCTCATTTCCCTTGCGCCGTGCTGAGCGGTTTGGCGACTGCGTTGACCAGCAGATGCCATACAATCCCCTGCCACCCTTCGGCATGCGGCGTGATGCGCTCCTGAGACACGACCGGCACCAAAATGCAGGCATCGGCGACCTTGGCCGCGAATCCGCCGTCGCGACTCACCACCGAGATAATCTTCGCGCCGACTTGCCTGGCGAGCGTCATGCCGCGCACCAGGTTCTGAGAGGTGTTCGCGCTGCCGCCCCCGACTGAAAATACCAGAAGCACGTCGGCCGCCCCAATCCGGCTGGTTTTCAGCCAGGATTCAAACACGACTTCCCAACCCGCGTCGTTGGTCCAGGCAGTCAACTCAGCCACGTTGTCAGTTGGGCAGTAGCTCTCGATCCCGGCGATCTTCCGGAAATCGTTAGTGGCGTGCGAGGCGTTTGCGGCGCTTCCGCCAACGCCCAGGATAAACTGGCGCCCCGAGCCGGATTGAAGCGCCTGAAGGATTTCAATGCCGCGGCCGATCGCCGCGCGATCGATAGGCTGCGCGATCTCGATAGTTTCCGCGAGATAGGCATCAATGTAGTGTCGCGACTGCAGCGGCATCTCCGGCTGGCTCTCTATCCTTCACGCAATTCTAATCTGGGTTCCGTCACGCCGGGTCCATCATGCGCCGGCCCTTCAAGAGGTCTGCGCTCGCGCCTTCGAAGGTTCGCCGTTATAAACTCCCATGGCGCCCCGGATCCGTATGGCGAGAAGATCGATCGGATCGAACATCATACAGCGCAAAACGTTGATTCGCGATCCGGCCTTATTCTCCCAATGCACAGGTTGGTAGTACACTCGGATTCCCAATCTATGCATGATGAAGAACAATTCGACGTCGAACATACCGCCATCCACGCGACTGCGGGCGAACAGATCCCGGCAGGCCTCACGGCTGAAGCACTTGAAGCCGCATTGGCTATCGATCACGGCCTTTTCAAATACGATCACGTGAGCCATTAGCTGCAGAGTCAAGCCCACCACCCGGCGCCATTTCGACTCGAGCTCCTGGTATGTTCGAACGCCCACGACCGCTTTGTATTCGCCGCGGCTAAACACGGGAAGCATGGCATCGAATTCCTCGATAGGCGTGGCGAGGTCGGCATCCATAAAGAGAACCACGTCGCTGTTCGCCGCCAGACAACCGCGGCGCACCGCCGCTCCTTTGCCCATATTTCGGGGCTGTCGCACCAGGGTCAGGTTGGGCCACGTTCTACGCAGGTCTTCGACAACCTCAGGTGTGCCATCCGCGCTGCCGTCATCCACCACAATAACTTCGTAGGTGGTGAAGCGGGAATCGAGGTATGGACGAATCGCCGCCAAGGTGCCGGGCAAACGGTGGGATTCGTTGTAAGCCGGGATTACCACCGTTAGCGACAGTCGCGACATCTGCATACCATGCTCCAAAACCGCGTGCGCAGCCTTGCGGGATCAGTCCGCGGCCCAGCGTCAACGTTCGGGAAAGCCGATTGTAACGCAATCCGGCCAGGCGGGGTTTCTTATTGTGGTACATTTCCCTTGAATGTCGATATTGAGCCGTGGTATTCGGGATAATCAAAGTTGAAAGCCATGCTGCTCGCCGCCGGTGAGGGACGGCGCCTGGGGTCCACGACTCTGGACCGGCCGAAACCGATGCTGGAGATCGCGGGCCGGCCCATCCTCGAACATAACGTCCGATTTCTTTCCCGGTATGGAATACGCGACCTGGTCGTCAACTTGCATCACTGCCCTGAAGCAATCACGCAGTACTTCGGCGATGGCGCTTCCTGCGGGGTCCGGATTTCCTACTCGCATGAAACGGCTCTTCTCGGTACCGCGGGTGCGGTGAAGAACGTATCGTATCATTTCGATGAGACTTTTATCGTGATGTACGGCGACAATCTGACAACCTGCGACTTGAGCCGTTTAATCGATTTTCATCGGCGCAAAGGCGGCGTCGCCACAGTAGCGCTTTTTCACCGGGAAGATGCAACTGCCAGCGGCATTGCCGAGTTGGATGGCAGCGACCGCATTGTGCGTTTCCTGGAAAAGCCTCGGGCCGATGAGGTTTTCAGCCGGTGGGTGAGCGCGGGAATTCTTATCATGGAGCCTTCGGTGCTGGATTTCATCCCCAGCGGCTGCGCCAGCGATTTTGGGCGCGACGCGCTGCCCGCCCTCCTCGCCGCCGGCCAGCCGCTCTATGGTTACCGGATGACCGAAGAGTTGTGGTGGGTGGATTCGCCGGAGGATCTTGAACGTACCAGGCGAAGCTTCGAAGCCAACCCGTCCGGCGGCTGAGGACCGGGATCTCACGCTTGACTACAATCGAAAATGACGACCGTGGCTGGAACCGTGCATAAGTCGGTCCTGATGTATCGATGGTAGGAGGTGAAGACGCTGGAAACCAGCCGTTCGTACTGCCGGTCGAACCGCACAAAGCGCCCGCGGTCGTGCTTGTGAATCCAACGGGCGATGGGATGCTGCGGCTCTGTGAAGGCCGGATCGTAGCTGATGAAGCGTCCACCGGGCTTTAAGAATTCGCGGATTCTACGCAGCATGGCGACTACCTCGTCATCGCTCAAGTGGTGCATCACGCCCATCGCGATTACCTGATCGAACCCCCCCGATTGCTCCATCTCAACACTGTTAAGGTCACCCTTTAGAAACCTTGCCCGTTCTCCGAATCTGCGGCGAGCGGCGGCGACATAATTGCCGGACACGTCAATCCCGAGATAGCGCACCTGCGGCATGAGTTCGAAGACATCGCCGGGACCGCAACCGAGGTCGAGTACAGCGTCTCCCTCCCTTGGACGAACATATCGTTCGACAAACTCACGATTCACGCGGGCCGATCCGGTCAGCGCGCGAAACACGCGGTAAATGCCATGGTGCGCAAGAGCGAGCTCACTCAGGCTCTTCACGCTGCCCCTGTGCGTGAGGTGATTTACTGGTCAAGCGCTTCCAAATGACCGAGTCCGGACGCGCCAAGAGACTAATCCCTGAAATTAGTACATCGGCCTTCTTTCCACCGGGCGTATCATTCTCAATAATCAACTTGCGGGCGTCCTCGGGATGGTCGACTTCCAGCATCTGGATCGAGTAGCCGGAGCCCGGCGCTAGGGTCTTGCGGGTGTAGAATGCTTTCTCGCTACCGTTTAAGACTCCAAACCCAATCTGGCCACTCAAGACTTTGGCTGAAACCCTGATCCAAACTCTATCCCGATCGGTAGACGCAAACGGCAGCGGTGTGTACGCGGCGTACGCCCATTGTTGGGCCGGCGTCGTAATATGGAGTCCCTCCTTATTCTGAAGCGAGGTCTCTTTGGTCGTTGGCAAGACGGCCGAAAGCTTCAGAATACCGGAAACCTCCTCCAAACCTTTTGGCTCGATTACGGCTTGGCTGCTGTCGGTTGTCGATACGACGTCACGTTGCGCTTCTACGCGAAGCGGTTCGGTGGTCAAGCGCTTCCAAATGAGCGAGTCCGGGCGGGCCAACAGACTGATCCCCGAAATTAGTACGTCGGCCTTCTTCCCGCCTTCCGTATCATTCTCAATAACCAACTTGCGGGCATCCTCGGGATGGTCGACTTCCAGCATCTGGATCGAGTAGCTGGAGCTCTGCCCAAGAGTCTTGCGGATGTAGAATTCTTTCTCACTGCCGTTCAAGACTCCAAATCCAACCTGGCCGCGTAAAACCCTGGCTGAAAGCCTGATCCAAACTCTATCCCGATCGGTAGACGCAAACGGCAGCGGTGTGTACGCAGCATACGCCCATTGTTGGGCTGGCGTCGTAATATGGAGTGCCTCGTTATTACTCTGAAGTGAGGTCTCTGTGGTCGTGGGCAAGATTGCGGAAAGCTTTAGAATACCGGAAACCTCCTTCAACCCTTCCGCCTGGATTACGGCGCTGCTGTTGACGGTTGTCGATATAACATCGAAGAATCCGAGATGCAGCGCCAGATGGCCGTTTCTTATGGTGGTATCCTGCTCTCCGGCAACGTCCCACCCGATGGCCTTTAAAGAGGCATGAGCTCTTGAAATCGCATCGTCATTCCACGATACAATCAAAATATCGCCGAGCGCTTGAATTCTATCGCCATCCTTTGGTTCCAGATTGGGTAAATGAAAATTCAAGAGACTCCAGCCCCACAAGTAGAGTGAGCTCAGACCACTAATGATGCCTAATCGCGGCTCGGTCTGGTCGTACCACACTAACATCCTTCGGTCGCTTCTCACATGATTCGTCCACGCATCCGCGTCTAGAATCAGTCGAAATCCTTCCTTATTCGTGTAGTCGGAGCCGGGAGACTTCGAAAACCAACCCTGTCTCCATTGCAAGGTCAGTTGAAGGCTGCACATAAACAAAGTGCCGCCGATGAAAGCGGCTGGAAGCGTTCGACGAAACCGCGGAATACATAGGAAAACACCCGCCGCTGCTCCTATAGCCGCCACCCACAGGGCTTGGTAGCCCCACAGCGTCGACAGCGAAGGATGCTGCGATATGCACGTGATAAGTATCTGCTGAAGGCGGTCGAACAACGGCATTGAAAACAGCATTGTCCCTCCTGTTGCCACGACGAATCCGGCAATGGCGATGGATGCGGACTGACGCAAGGCCTTAGCCCAATCGTTCAAGAGAGCTGCCAATGCGAGAACGTAGACCGGGAAGATGTAGTCCGAATAGAAAAACAATTTCGTGAACGGAAAGCCAACGAGTTCCCAGACCCAGATCGTCAAATAAGAGACAGCGAACAGCGCCAGGCATATTCTCTGACGGGAAGTTGCCTGCCTTCGGCAAAGGAGCCAGAGAGCAGCGGGAATTAGAGCGCTGTAAGGAGCAAGCCAATGCGCTTCGCCTATCCAACCGCCGATCGGCGTCGCTACCTTTTGGGCTGCGCCGAATCCATGCAGAGTATGGCGCACCGAGTTGGCAATGTAGAACCAATGACCGGTCAAAAAATAATAGACACAAGACCAGACGGCGAAGGCTGCGGCCGAGCCGGCTAAGAATATGCTGAGGCTCTCCCAAAAGCGATGTTTGGAATACAAACTGTTGGTAACAAAGTAAAGCAGGGGGACCGTCCAAGCGATGTTCATCCAGAGTAGCTGGGTAGTGACCAGACACGTGGTGAAAATGCCAGCCGTAAACAACAGGATTCGCCATTTATAACTCGTGGTCGCGCGGAGCACGAAGAGCAACGACAGACTATAGTATGCAATGCCGATGCCATCCACATAATCCCAGCCGAAGGCCATCAGGAAATACGGCTGGACGCTAATCAGAGCGCAGGAAATCAGAGCCGTCGACTCATCAAAAAGGGTCAAAACCGCGTAGTACAGAGCAAATATCGCCGTGTAGATGGTGAACAGCTTTATAACATAGTTTCCAACCCATGGACCAAGGGTATGGTACACGAGCCATCCGGGGACGTTATAAGATAAGCGGTCGCCATAGTACGCACCGGGAAACGCGAGAAGTTGGGCTTTCAGGTGAAGAAAATAGCTGGTATATAGCCACGGATCTATCATGGGCGACTGGCTGCTGGTGAACGCCCAATAATCATTAAGGAGCGCCAGTACCAACGGCAAGACCGCCAGAATTCCGAGATGCGCCAGACGGATTCTTGAAAGCCGTAGCGAAGAAAAGGGGGGTGAGTGGCTGATCGCTGAGCGGCTTTGCGAGATTGATCCCATGAAGTTTCCTTAAAAAAGTAAGCCTCCATGTTACATCACTTTGCGGCCAGGCAGTGCTTCCGAGCGCTTGGATGCGGTGAGGTGCGGCAGGATGTTTCCAGGATGAACCGGGGTCTCAAAGTGCGATGTTTCTTTAACGGCCTCTGGGGGACTCTTACGTGCCCTGTCAAGACTCATCTCGATGCGTGTTGGCGCGGAGCTGAGGCTGGTGGAGAACGCTATCGATTACTTTTCGCGAATCAACTCGGCGTGACGCCGCAGTGAGGCGAGAAGTGTCGCCACGCCGTCCGCCATGTCTACCGCAGCCAGAGCTTGGGTTTGATCGGTGGGAAGCCGCGGCAGGCGATCGGCCACGACGCGGAGCGGAGCCATCTGTACCGAAAGTTGAGCGCACAGCGCTTCACCGCAGGCCTTAGCGGCGGCATACTCTGCGAAGTAGGGATCCGGTTGCTCGACGAACACAGTGGACGGGTACCAGATGCAGGCGTTCGGGACGCTGCGCGCGGCCATCCAATTAACGCTGCGCACCAAGCCCATCGCATACGTATCGAGCAACATCGCAAATAGCGCCGGATTGAACTGCCCCGGCCAGCCAGCCGGAATACGCGGCGTCGCGAAATAGTACAAATGCGTGTAGGGCACGGATTGTCCCGGTTGATCCAAGGGCGGTGCTGCGACATCGAAACGTTGCGCCTGCATGTGCATCCCCAGGGCTGCTGCTTCTGCGACGACGGCTTGGGCGTCCGCCTCACCCTGGCGCCATGTGATAGTCACCTGCGCCCCGCCAATCGCTAACAGCTTAGCCGCGAGTTCGCCCAGCCCGCGTGAGCCGCCGATGAGGATCGCCTCCTGACCGGCGAACTCATTCGCGCCTACAGTCTCGCGCATCTCCGCCATGGCCTTCTGGGCGTATGGTTTAGGTCGCAAGAATGCGCTGACCGTTCCGTGTAGCCCTCCCGATTGCACCGCCATGTCCACCAAACGTACGCGCGGGTCGGCGCGGATCACCTCGTAGTTGAGCGTGTCTCCGGGCGGCGTTGCAGGCTCGTAACTGAGATCCAGACTGGAAAAGATCGATAGCAGCCCAGGACTGACCATGCCGACCAATCGCGTTGTCGCAAGCAAGGCGGCGACAATTGCCGGTGGGAAGCCGGCGGCCAAATGAGGGAACATCAAGGTCCAATCAGGTGGCAGCGCCAGAGGGAGGTTCCCGGCTTTTTTCTCCAGAGCCGGCATTTCATGCTCCTCGCAATCCAAGGCATCCATTTCGTTGGCGCCCCGCCAGGCAGAGGCCTCGCACTCGGCCAGAGTCAGGCTGATTCGCACCGACGTGCCCGCCGCCCCTGTAAGTCTGCCCAGCAGCCGATCTTTATCTTGCTGCCAGACCAAATCCACTGCTTCTCCAACTAGCACGCCACGCTCAAATTGAGCGCGCAGCCGGGCGAAACCGCGAAGCTCGCGGCCGGCGGCCAGTACATCGAGTGCCCAGAGCAAGAGGTGAACGCCATGAACGGCAACGCCGCCCAGCAAGGAGCGGCGCGCTGTCAACGGATCGATATGCACAGGATTGCGGTCGCCTGAAAGGTCCGCAAAGCTGCGCTGACACGTCATCGTGAAAGAGCGCACGGCCATATCAGAAGCGGAAGTAGATGAAGTCGGCGTTGGGCGCCCCTTGCCGGCCGGCGGAAGCGATCCGCTCGGCATCCAGGGATATTTTCAGCGCCAGCGCCCCGAAGAAGACGATACCGGCAACCAATGCCCCCATCGCAGTGCTGCGAAGGAAGCGCAAGGAATTCGCCACGGGGCGCCGGCGCACGTAAAAATCTACCGCCTGAACCAACAGGGTCGCCGCCACCGCAACCAGGCACCAGCGTAGCGCCGGATCGCTTGCTGTGCCCTGTCTTGCGAGTCCGAGCAGGAACTGGCCGACAATCGATAGACTGTCGGCGCGAAACAGAATCAGAGAAAACAGCCACGTCCCCTGCAAGACCAGGAGGCTGAACAGCCAACCCATCCAACTGCGCGGCGCGCGCCCCTTGGTTGCCGCCACCCAGCCGGCGATGACGAGGCCCTGGGCCACGCCGAAAAGCAAAAAATGCCAACCGCTGCCATGCCATATCCCAAAAATCGCCATCACTATCAAAACTACCGCGAACAGCGCCCAAGACTGCGTCTTACGATTGCGTACCCGGCGGAACACCGCCGCGGCGAGCGTGTCGTAAACGAAAGTGCGAATCCAGTTCGACAGCGATACGTGCCAGCGTTGATAGAATTCCGAAGGGTTATGGGCGAAAAACGGCGCGCGGAAATTCAGTGGCAGGCGAAAACCCAGCATACGGGCGATACCTCGCCCCATATCCGTATAGCCGGAGAAATCCAAATAGAGCTGAGCATAAAATCCGAGTAGCGCCAGCAATAACGCCGGCCAGCCCGCATTCCGCGGCGCCGACCAGACTGGATCGATGATTCGGCCAATGGGATCGGCGGCGAGTTTCTTGAGAAATCCAATCGTAAAAAAATGCAGCCCGACGCCGAGATTGCGCCAGTGGAGCCGCTTGGCGCTTCTGAACTGGGGTGCGAGCAATCGCCACCGCACGATCGGGCCGGCGATCAGATGCGGCAGGAACATGATGAATAGCGCCCAGTTCATTGGCGGGACTCGCAAGCGGCGGCGTTCGATATCCACAATCGCGCTTATCGCCTCGAAGGTATAGAAGCTGATGCCAAGTGGAATCAATAGCGCAAATGCAGCCGGCGCCGGCAATCTAAGGCCAAAGCTATCGGTAATGAAGCCGCGATATTTTAAGTAACCGAGCTGCAGCACCAGAAATCCTATTACCCAACCGGCGCCGCGCCAACCTATTCGATAACGTGCGTCCAGTGAGAACCATTCGTATACCAACACCAGCACTACGATTGCCGGCAGAAGGTTCCATACATTGCTCCAGGCAAGGAATATGGCGCTCACAACCAGCAGCAGGAGATTCTGCGCGAATCTGCTGCGCAGGTTATAGAACCATACTAAGAGTGGCGGCAGAAGCAGAAGGAAATTGTAGTTTGAGTAAATCATTAAACGTTAAGCCCTAAGCTTTATCTTCTACGTCTTCGTCAGTCAGTTGACCTTTGCCTCGGCGCGAGATAGCCACGTAGCGCGGTCAATGCGTTCAATGGGCTTATCCAAGTACGGATGCACTCCGCTCGGCTCTGAATTATCGCGGGGCGCCAGATGGCTGCGCAGGTCTTGTGTGACTTGTGGGACGATCGCCTGGAAGATCAGCCACGCGCGCATTCGCTGACCTAATTCGGTGTCGTGCCA
>JBEKNN010000272.1:0-11877 GCA_049522755.1 Bryobacteraceae bacterium
CGTAGTAATAGTATGCGCCTTTTGGCAAAGCTAACGCAAGTTTTACCGTGAGTACTAAACGTACTTAGGACGTACCGTGATTGCTTACCCAAGCATATACTGTCATTCTAATCAGCACTAACCGGTGGGTCATATCTAGCATTTTGAAGGCCGGCGACGGGAGATTTCTGGTTGAATGAAACGTCCGAATCCGCCCCCGGCGAGGCGCAGCCTTTCCTGTTGGAATGCGACCGCCGGGGCTGCGTGGTTTGGATGAGCGCGTACGCGCAATCCCAATTGGGGGCCCGGGAGAATCTGGCGGCGGAATTCGCCGGCTGGATTCGCACTGGCGCAAGCTATAGCGTGTGGCCGGTGCTGGCGCTGCCCCGCAGGCTGCTGATCGGCGCGCAGGCGGAGCATCGGGGCGAAACGGATACGGTCCGGATCGAGGACCGGATTCTGCGCCACTATCCACGCCTGCTACGCGCGGAACGCGAGCTCTCGGCTCGCTTGCGACGCCGGAGGAATGGCGGACATAAAGCCGCCCGGCAGATCGAGCTGGAGCGCCAAAGGCTGGGACGCGAACTGCACGCCAGCTTGGGTCAAACGTTGGCAGCCATCGGTCTGCAACTCGAGGTGATCGCCATCCAAATGCCTGCTCGGGCAGAGGCGATACAACGGGCAATCGAAGCAATCGGGCAGCTGGCGGGCGATGCCCTGGAACAAGTACGGGGGATCTCGCGCCGTTTGCATCCGCCGGAGTGGCAGCGCCTTACGCTGGAGACGGCTCTGAGCCAGTTGTGGGAAGTCACCGGCATTCCTCAGCGGTTCGAGGCCCGGTTATGCATTCAGACGCTGCCCGAGGAACCCGCGCAGGAAATCAAGGCGCTGTTCTACCGCGCCGCGCAGGAAGGGTTGGCCAATATCCTGCGGCACTCCGCCGCGTCGCGGGTGGAAATGACGCTCGAAGCGGGGAGCGGCATCGTCTCCCTGACGATTGGCGACGATGGCCGCGGCTTCGATACCTCCACTATGGCCGCCGCGCCGGCAAGCATCGAGCAGGGCATCGGGCTGCGGTCCATCCGCGAAGAGGCCGCCGCATTAGGCGCAAAACTGGAAATTAGGAGCGGGCCGGAAGGCGCCACTTTAAGGGTGCTGGGGCCATTCGCGCCGCGCGAATAAAGGACCAATGGGAGAAACGCCAGCGATCACGGTAGTATTGGTGGACGATCACGCCATTGTGCGGGAGGGCTTAGCCGCGCTCTGCGCCGCCAACGGCATGACCGTTATCGGCCAGGCGGGCGACGGTCCCTCGGCGCTGGAGACAATCGCCAGCCTCAAGCCCGATTTCGTGATTCTCGATCTGCGGATGCCCGGCATGACGGGCGCGGAAGTGATCCGGCGCCTTCGAGCGGACGGGTGCGCGGCCAAGTTGCTGGTTCTTTCCGTCAGCCGCGAAGGTTCCACGGTAATAGAAGCGCTGCGCGCCGGCGCCGACGCTTATCTGTTGAAAGATGGGCCCGGACGGCACCTGTTGGAGGCCATCCAATTCGTGCAGGACGGCGGCGTCTACATATCGCCGCTGCTGCGCGGCGCGGGTTTATTCACCCGCACGGACAAAGGCGCCGCGCACAATCCCATAACCTGTCTCAGCCCGCGCGAAACGGAGGTCTTCTCCCACCTGGTGAACGGGCTCCGCGCCAAGGATATCGCCGAGTTGCTCGACATCAGCCCCAAAACCGTGGATACCTACCGAGCCAGTCTGATGCGCAAGCTGAATGTCCACGACCTGGTGGGACTGGTAAAGTTCGCTATCGAGCAGAATTTAACGGGGACTTCGGGGTCGCGCTGACTTCCCTGCGTTCGGCTCCGGAGAGCCTATTGCGGCCCTGCGCGCTCCGTCGATAGATTTCGAGCGAGCGAATCAGATCTTCTACCGCGGTATGGCGCCGATACAAGCGCTGCAAGGCCCGTTTGCGGATGACATCGCGCGAGATCGGGCGGTTGCGTTCCACCGAAGGGGCGATTGGGAGGGTAATGGGCATCATGTCTGAGGCTTTTCCTAGTCTGGAAGTGGACGTAATTCTGAGTCTTGAAACTTGTCTATTACCTCTGTAAGGGTAGTCACGTTTCTACTTTCGGTCAATACAATCGATCGATTTTCGGTTTCTCTACTTACCATCAGTCACTTCCGGGAAAAACCCAGTTGACAAACCGTAGGGCGGACCCCCTGGTCCGCGGCCGCCCCCCTGGTCGGCCTCTCTCACGGCTCGCGTCGGACTGATCTTGGCTGGTCGAAGAGCGGGTCCAGGGGACTCGCGCGGACCAGGTATTTTAGTAGGGGGGACCCCCTGGTCCGTGGCCGGCCCCGTCAGCTCGATTTTTCCGAGAATTTTGCGGCCGGTAAAGAATCATTCTGTCATGCCCTTCTTATCGCCGCCATCTTCCGCATATCGACCGACCCCGCGGCCAGTTCCGGCAAGGCATTCGCTACGATGGATCGGCTACTGGACGAAGCCCAATCCGTGGTCCTTTTACCTTCGTCAACCGGCTCTGGCTCAGATGGTGGTCGAAGCCATTCCCTTCAATGCCACTGAACTCGGACACTACGAATTGTACGCCTACGTGGTGATGCCGAATCGCGTGCACTGGTTGGCGACGCCTGCTGTGGAATTACAGAAGCTCACCAGATCCCTGAAGAGTATAACTTCCAAACGGGCGAATGCATTGCTTGGGCTGACCGCCGATCACCTGGGCACATGCGCCTGGACGATATCCAGCTTTTACCGCTAGCGATCCGCCAGCGCACCACTGGTGTTGCAACGGCTCGAGCTTTTATCGAAAATTAATCCTGGCAGTCTGGAGAGATTTTCGGCAACTGCGATGCGTGGAACCTACCAGCCGGACTGGAGTTCGATGTGACTTCGCCGGCTGCTGGAGTATCCTGGTAATACTGCGCCAATCTCTTCCGCGCCTCGCATGCGGCCCGCGCGCATGTGCTCAATGCGCGGATTTATTGCTGCGCTGGGAGCCGCGGAATGTCATCGGCGCGAAATGAGAGTGATGCGTCGGGCAGCGCGGCGCGGATTTGGTTTGATCTTTCCATCCGCGGATCTAGTCTAGTACGCTGTCTCAGCAGTGGGAGAGGAAGAGACTTTCCCGGAAAGGAATCGGAATGGACTTAACGAGGCGTGATTTAGGAAGGATAGCTCTGGCGGCGTGGCCGGCGGCGAAGCTGGCCGCTAAGCCGGACTCGCTGTTCGGAGGCGTCCAGGTTGGCGCCAACGTGCCTTACAGTTTTCATAACATGTCCGGCACGGCCGACAAGATTCTGGAATACATGACCCAACTCAATCTGAGCGCCGCCGAGCTTCGGTTGCAGCCCGTGGAAGCTTACCTCGGAGCGCCCGGCGTCTATGCTTCAAGCTTCGACGCTCCGGGCGGAGGCCGAAGCGGCGCAGGCGCACCCCCTGGCGGTCCCGGGCCAGGTCGTGGAGACGCGGCTCGGGGCGCACCCGGTCCAGGCGCAGCGCGCGGCTCAAACGGCGGCGGCCGGGCGCCCCTCACGCCGGAGCAGCAGGCTGCGCAGGCCGAAGCAGCCAAGAAGCTTTCCGATTGGCGCCTCTCGCTTTCCATGGACAAGATTAAGGACTTCCGCAAGAAATACGAAACCGCGGGCGTTCTGATCCAGATCCTTAAGGTCGATAACTTCAACTCCTTCAGCGACGGCGTCACCGACTATTTCTTCGAGGTGGCCAAGAACCTCGGCGCCCACGCCATTTCCACCGAGGGCAGGTTGAGTGACATCGAGCGGCTCGGCAAATTTGCCGATAAGCACAAAATGATGGTCGGCTACCATGGCCATACTGCCGGCGCCGGCGGCGAGGCCTTCGGCGCTCCGGAAAACTGGGAGAAGGCCATGGCGGTCGCGAAGTACAACGGCATCAATCTGGACCTCGGCCATTTCCTGGTCGGCAACCATACCTCGCCGATTCCCTTCATGACCAAATATCACGAACGCATCACGCACATCCACGTGAAGGACCGCAAGTACGACGGCCCCACCGTGCCGTTCGGCCAGGGTGACGTACCCATCGTCGAGAGTCTACAGCTCATGAAGAAGAACCGGTGGAAATTTCAGGCGACGATTGAATTCGAGTATCCGGTCCCGCCGGGGTCGGACGTGCTGACCGAAATGGGCAAGTGCGTCGAGTACTGCAAGAAGGCGCTCGCTTAGAGGCTGGCGACGTCTGGCGTGTAGCGATGCGGCCGGAGCCGTACCGCCGCGCCACCGCAGGCTCAAACCTGAACAGTTCGCCACAGTGCCAGTCTGCGGGCGTTCAGTATCCTTATCGGTAGCTTAGCTACCTCCCGATGTGGTCGAGCCGCCGGATCAGTTCGGGTCAGGCTTCTCGGCGCCATCGATTACAATCAGTTCGACGGGACCCTTGATGGATTCCAGCTTCAGTCCCAACTGCTCCTGAATCGCGGTGAAAAGCGAGGGAAGCTCTAGCGGCGAGACCGCAGCGGGAGCAGTGCCGTCCGGCTGGCGGGATCCACAGCCATTTTCCAGCGCGTAGGTCATTTCGAAATCGTAGATCCCTGTCAAGTTGGTGTGATCGAGAACCGGGCGCTCAAGTTGCCGCGAAAGAGCGACGCAGAGGTTCGCCATTCTGGTCCGGGTTCCTTTCATCACGCCGCAATTCGAGCTAATTCCGGCGGGCGGCTGTGCCGGGTCGCCCTCCTTCATCTTTGAACCCTGATTGCCCATCACAAGCGAGTACTCCGGTTGTTCGCGCGTTTCGAGATGAATCCTGAGATGGAAGCGCTCGGCCAGCAGGGCTCGCAGCCGGATACGCATTTGCTTGGTACGTTCCGGCCCGCGGGCGGGCATGGTCTTTTCATCCTCGGGCGAAATCTTCGTTACGAGATCGAAATGATAGGCGTCGATCCAGCCGGGTCAGCCGGAAATTTGAAAGTCCCTGACGTCGTAGGCCATCTCAATCAAGCCTTTAAGCGTGCCGTTTTCGACGCTCATTCCGGCGTGATTGATGGTGTACGAATTGCCTCGCGAGTTGGGACTGCTAGGCTTCACCGAGGCCACTTCGAACGACAGCGGCGCCTGAGCGAACGCTCCAGCGGCGAGCAGCAGGAACGATACCTGGCTTTTCATATTGGCTTTGACTCCGGCAAGCGCGCGGCGGATAGTTGCCGTTATAGACTGTCATAACGTAAACATCTGGTAATCCGATCGAGGGCGGTTCCGAGCCTTCTGCATGAACATGGGCAGTGCCGCAAGCGGGTGGCCTGGCGAACATACCTTATGCAAGCGGACTAGAACTGCATCCGAACGGGTCAAGCCGTTTTCCTATGGAACAGGTATAGCGGAGTTCATCCGTGAGATTCTGGAAACGGCGCCACCGTCTCGGCGATGAATGTCGGGGCGCCCTTTGGGTCGGGCCGCGGACAAGGGAGTCCCCCCAGGGGTCCGCCGTACAGTCTTGTGTAAGCGGTAAGCCGTGTTTCGTGACTCGGCCCTGTCGGGGACACTATGGGAAATACCTGCGGTTTGACGGCGCATTTATATCGTGCTACGATATTAATTATTCTTGCCGATCCAGCCACTCAACCCGCATGACCTTGCCCTTCCGTCGATCTGCGAACTGGCGGATGCGGACTATCGAGCCCTCGCCGATTTTCGATTTCAGATCCGCCGCTTTCTCCATTTCAGCGAAGAGGCGGCCCGGTCAGAGGGGCTCGAGCCGCAGCAACATCAGTTCCTGTTGACGGTCCGGGCGCTTACCGGCTCGCATGGCGGCTCGCTTGGTCCTACGGTAGGAGAAATCGCCGGGCATCTGCTGGTCCGCCATCACAGCGCCGTTGGCTTGGCTGACAGACTAGTGGAGCGCGGTCTGGTGGAGCGGGTACGCGGCGATGCCGACCGGCGCCAGGTTCGGATCCGGCTGACTACCCAGGGCGAGAGTGCGCTCACGCGGCTCTCCAGCGCCCACCGGGCGGTACTCTTGAGCACTGGCCCGCTGCTGGTGAAGTCCCTCGGCGCGCTGCTTCGACAAAGTCGCGAGAAGCCGGATTGGCAGCGTCAGAAGGAAGACGATGTTCCCAAAGCTTAAGACCGCACTCCATAAGACAATTCATCCCCCAGAGGCGTCCGGCGCCGAAAAGCTGGGCGACTTCACCACTACGCCCCGCGTCATCTGGATTTCTCTACTCGCGACCGGCATCGGTTTGGTCGGCGCATTCATCGCATTGCTTCTGCTGAAACTGATCAGCCTCTTTACCAATCTCTTCTTCTTCCAGCGATGGAGTGTTGCAACGGCATCGCCCGCGGCGAACCACCTGGGCGTCTGGGAAGTGGCCGTGCCGGTGATCGGCGCGCTAATTATCGGCCTGATGGCGCGTTATGGGTCGGAGCGCATCCGCGGCCACGGCATCCCGGAGGCTATCGAGGCAATCCTGATCAACGGCAGCAAAGTGGAGCCGAAGGTTGCGATTCTCAAGCCGCTATCGAGCGCGATTTCGATCGGCTCGGGCGGCCCGTTCGGCGCCGAAGGTCCCATCATCATGACGGGCGGCGCATTCGGCTCCATGATCGCGCAGTTCTTCCACCTCTCGAGCACGGAACGGAAGACGCTGCTGGTGGCCGGCGCCGCGGGCGGCATGTCCGCCACGTTTGCCGCGCCCGTTGCGGCTGTGCTGCTGGCAGTGGAGCTGCTGCTCTTCGAATGGAAACCGCGGAGCCTGATCCCCGTCGCGCTGGCCAGTGTGGCGGCGGGGGCGATGCGCCGATACCTGCTGGGCGTGGGGCCGCTATTTCCGGTACCGCCGCATCCGGTCTTCATCGGGCCGGCGGGACTGATGGGTTGCATCGTCGCGGGAGTCGCGGCCGGCGCGCTATCCGCCTTGCTCACGTTGGCGGTATATGGCGCTGAAGATCTGTTCCATAACCTTCCCATTCATTGGATGTGGTGGCCGGCGATTGGCGGCTTGACCATCGGACTCGGCGGCCTGATCTTTCCGCAAGCGCTGGGCGTGGGCTACGACACTATAGGCGCGTTGTTGCAGGGAGACGTGCCGCGGAACATGATCGTGGGCATCCTGCTGGTGAAATCGGTAATCTGGGCAGTGTCGCTGGGGTCGGGAACTTCGGGCGGCGTGCTGGCGCCGCTACTCATGATGGGCGGGGCCTTGGGCGGGCTTGAAGCGATGTTCCTGCCGCACGAAGGCGCCGGATTCTGGCCGCTGGTGAGCATGGGCGCGATCCTGGGCGGCACGATGCGCTCGCCGTTCACCGGCATCATCTTCGCGCTGGAGTTGACTCACGATGTCAACATGCTGCTGCCCCTGCTGCTGGCGGTGACCATCGCCCACGGGTTCACGGTCCTGACGCTGCGCCGTTCCATCCTGACGGAGAAGGTGGCGCGGCGCGGATTCCATCTCAGCCGCGAATACGCCGTGGATCCGCTGGAAATCCTTTTCGTGCGCGAAGTGATGCGCAGCAACATCGTCGCCTTCCCTTCGAATATGCAGTCCGCGGAGGCGGCCGATTCCTTGAAGCCGGGCCGCGTGCGCCGCGGCCAATTGTTATACGCGGTAGTGGATGCGGATCGACGACTCATGGGCGCCATCACGCGCAACGATCTGCATGAGACGCTGCGTGGCAAGCATCCTAGGGGACTGCTCGCCGACGCGGCCAGGAAGGACCCCGTGGTGGCCTATGCCGACGAACCGTTGCGCGTGGTGGTTTACCGCATGGCCGAAACGGGATTTACGCGGCTGCCGGTTTTAGACAGCCACCACTCGCGCAAACTGGTTGGGATGATCTCGCTGCACGACCTGCTGCATGCACGAGTCCGGTCGCTCGAAGAAGAGCGCCGGCGGGAACGCGTACTGCGAATCCGTCTGCCGTTCGGCGCGCGCGAACCGGCCGCGGCGGATCGCAAGAGATGATGACGATCGGCCATTCCAACCGGCCCTTGGAAGAGCTGATCGGAATGCTGCAAGCGCACCGCGTCGATTTGCTGGTGGACGTGCGAACGGTTCCCAAATCGCGCTACAACCCGCAATTCAACACGGATAGTCTGCCGGCGCCGCTGCGCGCGGCCGGCATCGAGTATCTCCACATGCCGGGGCTGGGCGGCTTGCGGCACGCGCGCAAAGACTCCATCAATACCGGCTGGCGCAATGACAGCTTTCGCGGTTATGCGGACTACATGCAGACCCCGGAATTCGACGCCGCGCTGGCCGAGCTGTTGCGCGTGTCGGAGGGGCGCGAGGCGGCAGTGATGTGCGCGGAGGCCGTGCCATGGCGCTGCCACCGTTCCATGATCGCCGATGCGCTGACCGCGCGCGGGGTTGCGGTGGAACACATCATGAGCGCGGCTAAGCGGAGCCCGCATAAGACGACTGGTTTCGCGCATGTCGAGGGAACTCGGGTGACCTATCCGGCGGAGACTTTGGAGTTGTTTTAACTATCGCAAAGCGACCCGTATACCACGATGGTGTTAGCGCCTTACCCGCCGCCAGCGGTATGCAGAAAGCCTTCGATCGCGTGATGTTATGTTCCGCGGGCGGGCGTAATGTAAGGAAAACAAGGCCAAGGTTTCTTAAGGAGGGCTGATAGAATATGGCAGCCGTAGCTGAGTTGATACACAGGCCCCAAACGGGCTCGGCGATCGCGGAAAATGAATTGATTGGCGCCCGTACCGGTCTGCGACATGTATGGAACTCCGTCCAAATGGTGGCTCGAACGGATGCGGGCGTTTTAATACAAGGTGAAACCGGCACCGGCAAAGAACTCGTCGCCAGGGCTGTTCATGAAGAGAGCCATCGCAGGTCCGGCCCGTTCGTAACACTGAACTGCGCCGCCATGCCGGGCGGACTTCTCGAGAGCGAACTGTTCGGCCATGAGCGTGGGGCGTTCACGGGGGCCTTGATGCAGACCACCGGCCGCTTTCAGCTCGCCGATCGAGGAACCTTATTTCTAGACGAAATCGGCGACCTGCCGATTGAGCTGCAGCCTAAGTTATTGCGAGTGCTGCAAGAGCAGGAATTTGAAAGGCTGGGCGGCACTCGCACCATTCACGTGGATGTTCGCGTGGTCGCCGCGACGAATCAGGATCTGGCGCAAATGGTGCAGGACCGGCGGTTCCGCGCCGACCTGTATTACCGGCTCAATGTTTTTCCGATTCTGCTTCCCCCTCTGCGCGACCGTTTGGAAGACATTCCACTGCTGGTGCATCACTTCGTGAGCAAGTTCGCACGCCGTTTGAACAACAAGGAGCTGAAGCATATCCCCAGCGAAGTGATGGAGGTGCTGCGCCTCCACGATTGGCCGGGGAACATCCGTGAATTGCAAAACTTCATCGAACGCGCCATGATCCTGAGCCCCGGGCCGGAATTACGGCTGCCGCCCGACGAACTCAAACGCCTGGTAAAGTGCGATACGCCATCTGCGATTCGGACGCTCGCCCACGCCGAGCGCGATCATATCCTGCACGTGCTTCGGGAGGTTAGCGGGGTGGTGGGAGGGCGCGATGGCGCGGCAGCCCGGCTGGGTGTGCCGCGAACTACTTTGCTCTATCGGATGCGAAAGCTGGGAATTGGGCAAGGGCCGGCTGAGGCGGCTAGCGCTGCAGCGGGTGCGTCGTAATAGCCGTCGTAATAGCCAATGACGGGCGGCGAGCACTTACTGTCGGGGGTTCGACTTACGCCGGCAGCTGGCCTTTCAACACGCGAACGCCGCCGGCTCCGGCAATGCGCACTTCGGACGTAAATCCAATGAACAAGCCATGCTCAACCAGCCCCACGACATGATCGAGCTCCCTCGCTAACGACTCCGGAGAGACGATCGGGCCGAAGGCGCAGTCGAGGATATTGTGCCCGCCGTCGCTCGTAAAGGGTTCGCCATCCGGGTTGCGGCGCAGCACCGGTTTCGCCCCCATGTCCAGGAGTTTACGCATGGTCGCCTGCCAGCCGAAAGGCACTACTTCCACCGGTACCGGGTAGTGCGTGCCCAGGCGGCTCACCAGCTTGCGATCATCGACTACGATCACCAGACGCTTGCTCGCACTGGCGACGATCTTCTCCCGGAGCAGGGCGCCGCCGCGGCCCTTGATCAGGTTCAGAGTCGCTTCCTCGACCTCATCTGCGCCGTCGATGGTCATATCGATCTGAGACGCCTCATTCAGGCTGGTCAGTGGAATTCCCAGAGCTCGCGCTTGCGCGGCGGTGGCATCGGACGTCGGGATTCCGACGATGCGCAAGCCCTCACCCACCCGCCTGCCGAGCGCGTTCACGGCGAGTGCCGCCGTGGAGCCCGACCCCAGCCCCACGATCATTCCATCGGTCACCTGCGCCGCCGCCGATTCAGCCGCAGCCTGTTTCAATTGATTTTCGTCTTGGCTCATGCCGCTTACGGAGTGTACCCTTCTTCCGGCGTTTTGTCGAGTTGGAGGCAAGTAGGATGCCGATCCGAGTTTGGCGCAATACTTGCCATACGAATTTCATGCGAGAGAAACGCGAACGCGAACTAATCGCCGCCGGCAAGCGTGGAGACAGAGCCGCGCTCGACGAATTGTTCGAGCGGCATTATCCATCGTCACTCTGTACAGCGCGGCGGATTCTGCGTTCCGAGGAAGAGTCGCAGGACGCGGTGCAGACCGCTTATCTTTCCGCCTTCCGTCACTTGCACACCTTTCGAGGCGATGCCGCCTTCAAGACTTGGATCACACGCATTGTGACGAACCACTGTCTGATGCGGCTTCGCCAACCCTGGCTGGGAACCCGCTGGGTTGGCCTGGACTCGCTGGCCGCCAATGGAGAATCGTCGCGGCTTGCCTCACCGGGGCCAACTCCTGAGGCGTCTGCATATTGCCGGGAAGTCGGCTCGGCTGTGGCGGACGCGGCCGCCAGACTTCCGAAGCCATTGTGCGAGGTGTTCCAGCTATACGCGGTTTCCGGCCTGCCTCTCAGGCAGGTGGCGGCGGAAATGGGTCTTACTTTGCCCGCCGCGAAGTCGCGTCTCTTCCGCGCAAACGCACGGATGCGGGAACGCCTCCAGCCGGTTTGGTCGAACACGCGCGGCGCGGCGGCGCGGCGGGTCAACGCAAATCCCCAAGGCTTCGAGGTGCGGGACGAGGCGGCTTGAGTGGCGCGGCTTGTGATCGGGAATAACCCGGTATCGCCGGCTGCAACTGTCAAACGACGGGCCGTGTCTGCCCATAGTTGGGCATTTGTCAACAATCGGGCATCCCGACTCCCTGCGCTGGGGAGGACCGGCTGCGTATGAGCGCTGGGATATTCCCGATTTCGAGCCGGCGAAGCTCTTGGGCTGTTCTTCTAGCGGGCGGCGATGGAACCCGTTTGCAGAGCCTGACCCGCCAAATCGCGGGCGATTCCCGGCCAAAGCAGTTCTGCCATATTTTCGGCGGCAAGAGCTTGCTGGGCCAGACGCTGGAACGCCTCGATCCATTATTCCGCAGCGATCGAACGATGTTCGTAGTGACAAAGGCCCACGAGGTATTCTACCGGGACGATCTGCGGCGCACGGACGAGTCCCGCATTCTCGCGCAGCCGCAGAATCGTGGGACGGCCGTCGCCATTGCCGCGGCGCTTCTACGGATTGTGCGGAGCGACCCAGATGCCGTGGTGGCCTTCTTTCCTTGCGATCACTACTATGCGGACGACGATGCGTTCGCTTCGACCGTCAGAACTGCCCTCGCGTACGCCGCGGAATACCCGGCGTCGTTGATTCTCCTAAGGAACTCCCGCTGCGAACCCTTCAATTCAGCCAGCTACGCGGCAGGTTTTTCTTCGATCGGTACGAGTTTGTAGCCGAGCTGCTGTGCCTGCCGTTTGATTTTGGCTTCGAACCGTTTC
>JBEKNN010000273.1:0-11844 GCA_049522755.1 Bryobacteraceae bacterium
TACCACCCCTCCCGAGGGGTCGGTCACAGTACCGGTGACGTCTGCTGAATTCGTAGCTTGCCCCCAAGCCATGCCAGAACATAGGCAGGCAATGCAGGCGGACAGTGCGAGCAGTGTTCCCACAAAGCGATTCGCAACGATCATGGTCCATCTCCGCAAGCGCTTACATGAGCGCTAGGGTGGAGTATATGTGAGGAGGCCCGCAGAGTCAAGTCCTTTTTTGATTGTGTGCCTTTTTTGGTTGTGTCTTTTTTCGTAGTCCGGTTTCGACGCCGAAAAAGATCCCGGAAGCCGCATTCCACAAGACAGCGCAAAACGCCGCCAGTATCTTCTCAATATTGCGCGGAGATCAGGGGGATTCCCGAGAGTGGCCAAGTTGGGGATCTTTCGCCCGTTGCTGAATGAGATCCGCCAGTGAGGCATCTTGTAAGCGCCGCCAATGCGGTCGCGCAGGTAATGGAAGAAGTTTACCCCGAGCTTTTTGGCCGTACCGGGGAGTGTCTGAAAGGTGTGCCAGGCCTGGCCTCCTCTCAGAGACTGCGGGCCGTAACTCACTACCCGTTTGCGCACCCGGCCGCATGCCTATAACTCGGCTGGGTTGTTATGCAAAGGAATCTCGGGATGTCGCTGCACCATGCTTCACTTGAGTATTGGATTGGAGGTGGGCCGGATGCCAGCGCAAGGAACTACACCCGCACCTTCTTTGACGCAGTAGAAACGATCGGCCTCCAAGTTCGTCAACCTCTCGGTCCCCCCTGATGGCCAGGAGATTTCCACTTTACCCGCCTGACGATGATCGCCCAGGCCGAAGTGAAGCCGCAGGTCGTTCTGCGATAGATAGCTCCCCGAGCTCCTTACCTCGTCAGTCTGCGCGAAGCCGCCGGCGCTGACCTTGACACGCGCATTCAGCGCCAGTTTGTCGCCTTTGGTCCCTGCGAGTTCGAAACTAATCCAGTGATTGCGCGGTCCACCTTCGGGACGGAGGATTACCGGCTCACCTTCGAGATTCTCGACCACAACCTCCTGGACGCCGTCGTTAAACAGGTCGCCGATAGCGAGGCCGCGTCCTACTCGCGGAACCTTCAGCGGCGCCCCCGCCTGATCGCTCACATCGCGGAATGTACCGTCACGCTGATTCAGGAACAGCAGGCTCGGCTCACGGAAGTGAACCCCGATATTTGCCTGATCCACCTGCGGGTACACGTGACCGTTGACCAGAATAAGGTCAAGCCAACCGTCGTTGTCGATATCGTAGAAGGCATCTCCCCAACCCACATAGTGAATCGTCGGACGCGCGATTCGTGAAATAAACGAGACATCGGTAAAGTTCAGATTGCCATCATTGCGGAAGAGTTCCAGGTATTGGTCGCTGAAATGCGTGATCGCGATCGAGAAACGCCCGGTATGCAGATAATCGCCAAGAGCCACCCCCATATTTGCGAACGCCTTGCCGTTTTCATCCAGAGCCACCGCGGCCTGATAACCCACCTCGGTAAAGTGGCCGTTGCCATGGTTTTGGTAGAGATAATTGTGCGCGCCATCGTTGGCCACGAAGAGATCGAGTTTTCCGTCGTTGTTGAAGTCCGACCAAACGGCCGTCAGGCCGAGCAGATGCTCCGGGCCGTCGACGCCGGCTTGTTTTGAAACATCGCTGAACGTTCCGTTGCCGTTGTTGTGATACAGGTTGTCCGGCGATCCTCTCAGTCCGGTGGGCCCGCATTGGACCTTGATCCTGTAGTACTGGCAGTTCACCATCGATCCGAAGGCCGGCAGGTCGTGCAGATCGAGGGCGGCGTAGTGAGACACGAACAAGTCCTGCAACCCATCGCCGTCGTAGTCTCCAAAAGCGGCGCCCATGGCCCAAAGAGTATCGCCCCCCAGGCCCGCCTTCTGCGTGACATTGGTAAACGTCCCATCGCCATTGTTGCGGTACAGAACCACGCCCCCAAAACATGTCACGAATAAATCCGGCCAGCCATCGTTATTGTAGTCGCCTACCACGGCGCCATTCGCCCAACAGGGATAGCCTACGCCTGTTTTGTCGGTAACATCGGTAAAGGTGCCATCGCGATTGTTATGGAAAAGCGCGCTTCGGGCCTTCTTGCCAGCCAACTGCATGTCCACATCCGGCGCGTTTGTGAAATAGATGTCCGGCCAGCCATCGCGATCGTAATCGATCAAAGCCACTCCGCCGCTCATCGATTCCACTATATATTTTTTGTCCGGCGAGGCAAGATGCTGGAAATGAATTTTCGTTGAAGCAGTAATATCCACCAACTGGGGAACCACCGTCTGAGGCTTGTCGTCGGCCGGTCCGGCCGTTCTATCGTGCGGAGCGGCCCTCGTAGCATGCTGGGCCAGCAAGCCGGCTCCGAGAATAGCCATACCCAGGATAATCGCGGAACCTGGCCTGGTTGTGCTGCTCATCGACACAAGTCTATCCCTGACGCGGGCGCGCCTGCCGCATTGGCTCGCGACCGGCGCCTCACATCGGATTGATGGGCCCAGCCATCTGTTTGAACACTTTGCCTAGTTTGTCTTTCACGTCTTTGTAGTGATTAAATGTATCCAACTCGCGTTGCGCATCCGCCGTTCGGCCTGCGCGCCGATACAGCCCGCTCAAACGGAAGTGCGCCACGATGTTGCTCGGGTCGTCCTTCACCGCACTTTCCAGAAGTGAAGTGGCTTCGTTCGTCTGATTCAGAGAAATCAAGACGATCGCCAAACCGGTTTCGGCATCCGAATCCTTCGGCTGCAGAGCGAGGGCCTTCTTGTAGTCCTCCTCCGCTGTTTTGAAATCGTTTTTCCCCGCCATGATTCCGCCGAGCTGACGCCAGGACAGCTCATCGTACTGATTCACCTGGATGGCGGCTTTGTATTCGTCCTCAGCCTGCGCGTTCAACGCGGCATCCGGAGAAGTCCTCAATTGTTCCGCCAGTAGAAAACGCGCTCCCGGGAGCATTGGTTTCAACCGGATCGCCTCGCGATATTGCGCGATCGCATTGGTGTGATCCCCCTGGCGTCCAAGTTCGCCGGCCATGATCATATGCATCTCTGCGGAATCCGGCGCGACCATCATCATGTTCAGCAGGCTCTCGTCCAATATCTGCCGCGAAATCTGATTCGTGACGAACAGGACTTGCGGATCTCGCGGCGCCAGTTCTTCCAGCTTTGTTGCCACTGACAGAGCTTTGTCGAGTTGCGCCGCCGCCGAATCGAGCTCGATCAGTTCCAAACCGGACTCGATCCGGATCTTCTTGTCGTCCAGATTGGAAAATGCGCGCTCCAGGTCGTTCTGCGCCTCTTTCGGATCTCCAGTCCGCTTCTCAGCGATTCCCAACAGCGCCTCGACCCTCCAGAGATCGGGCTTCAGCTGCAAGGCGGCGCGCATGTGTGGGATCGCTTCGGCGTAGTTGCCCTGAAAGAACAGCAGTACGCCGAGGTTACCATGCGCGTTGAGGTTGTTCGGATCGAGCGAAATAATTTCGCGCAGCACAGGAATGGCGAGCTGTGTTTTTTGTTCCTGAATATATTTCTCTGCTTGCTGCCCGAGCGCTCCGATTTTCTGTGGAACATCCTGTGTGGTCTGCGCCATCAGAGCCAGCCAGGGCAGCGAGAGGATCAGGATGCAGCCGGTTCTGGAAACAAGCCGTCTCACTTGCATCATGTATACCACGAATTGTGATTGCGCCACCTCGCTCTGTGAGGTTCGGTTCCGCTCCTTGCACACTCACGCGGGCATCTCTGACCATGTTTATTTTCGGGCACACTTGTCCGTTCCCGGCGGTTCTGGCGGCGCGAAACGAGCGTCGTTTTCGCGCGGCGCAAATGCGAACGCCAATCAGAGCCGCGGCGGGGAGGCGCGGCGCTTGGAGCCGGCTTACATCCCGATCCCAGCGCGGCGCGCCCCGCCGAGATCCCCGACTGCGCAGCCGCCAGTTGACTCCCGAGGGAGTCATCGAGCGCCCCGCTTCTGGCAATGGAAGACCGGCCTGGACCAGGCGGACGCGTCCCCGGCGAAGGCTGCGGCGGGCGCCGAGGCGGCCGATAAGAGGATCTCACGAGCGGCGGCCGACTAGATCTGGTCAGATCCGGTTGGCTTTTTGCGCCGCGAGGCCTACTGGTGATACACTTTCCGGCACGGGCTTACGGCTAACCGCCGATCAGCATCGTCCGCCCCGCGTTGGGAAACTCGGACGCGATAGTTAGCCGGAAGCGTCGCGTTTTTGAAAAGGAGACGTAATGTCTGATTCCAAGAATCACACGTCAATGAATCGCCGTCAGGCGCTTCTCATGCCGGTGACCGCAGGGTTCGGGGCCGCGCTGGCCCAGACCGCCGAAGCTTCCGACAGCACCAAGACCGCTGCGCACCAGACTCCGGGCGGCTGCTCGACGCCTCGTTCCGCGGTCGCGAAAACAGAATACGGCAAAGTGCGCGGGTATCTTGATGGCGGAGTGTTCACGTTCAAAGGAATACCGTACGGTCAGAATACCAGCGGCGAAAACCGTTGGCTCCCGGCCAAACCTCCCAAGCCGTGGGACGGCGAGTATCCTGCCCTGATCTATGGCGCCAACTGTCCGCAGCGCCTGCACGACTATACCGCGATCGAGCAATCGTTCCTCTTCGATTGGGACGACGGCTACATGAGCGAAGACATGCTCAAGCTCAATGTCTGGACATCCTCGCTGAGCGGCAAGAAGGCCGTGATGGTCTATTACCATGGCGGCGGCTTCACCTTTGGCTCTGCCTACGAACTGCCCTCGCAGGAAGGCGCGCAGATGGCCCGGCATCACGATGTGGTAGTGGTGACGGTGAATCATCGCCTCAACATTCTCGGATTCTTCGACGTGTCCGAGATCGGTGGGCAGGCATATGCCGATTCGGTGAACGTCGGCATGACGGACCTGGTGGCTTCGCTGAAATGGGTCCGCGACAACATTGCGAATTTCGGCGGCGATCCGGACAGGGTCATGATCTATGGCCAGTCTGGAGGCGGGTCCAAGGTCACTTGCCTGATGGGCATGCCGTCGGCTGCCGGTTTGTTCCATCGCACGTCGGTGCAGTCGGGCGGAGGCGGCAATATTCCGGGCGCCGGCCTTTCCAGGGAATTGTCCAGGCAAATCATGAAAGAGCTGGGATTGCAGCCCAACGACCTCGCGTCGCTGCAAAAGATGGATTGGGCCAAACTAAACGCTGCCGGCAATGCCGCCGTCGCCAAAATCAATCCGCCCGCGCCGCCCAGCACAGGTCCGGGCTCGGCGCCGAACCCTGTGCCGCGCGCCGGATTCCAACCCACCCTCGATGGCCGCATCGTGACGGTGCGCTCCTTCTATGATGTCGCCCCGGATATTTCGAAGAACGTGCCTATGTTGATTGGCAACGTCAGCGAAGAAGGAAATAGCATGGCTTCCCGGCCCACCGAGGCGCAGTGGCACGCCACGCTCGCCCGGAGCATGGGAGAAGCCAAGGCGACAGCCTTCATCGCCGCGATGAAAAAGGCGCACCCGGAGAAGAGTATTCGCCTCCTGTCTTATGGCGTGAATGGCGTCAGCTCGCGCAATAACGTCCAGCGCATGGTCAAGCTGAAATACGAACAGAAGGGAGCGCCGGCGTATCAGTATTACTTCACCTGGCAATCGCCGATGCTGGAGGACGCAGGAGCCTGGCACACGGCCGAGCTCGCCTTCTGCTTCGATAATACAAAGCGCTGTGAACAGGGGACGGGCAACACACTGGAGGCACAGGCGCTCGCCACGAAGATGGCGACAGCCTGGGCAAATTTCGCCCGCACCGGCAATCCCAGCCAACCAGGATTGACCTGGACCCCCGCCGATCCAACACGGTGCCAAACGATGGTGTTCGACAATCACTGTCGCATGGTGGACGATCCGGAAGGTGAACTGCGAAAAATACTGCTCACATAGCAGCCGGAAGTTGTTAATCTGCCAATGCCGGTGAAGCGAACCCGGCCAATGGTGCGAGCAACCCGATCAAGGAATAGCCGGCCGGAACTCATCTGCGGACGATGAGAAAGAACGTGATCGGCGTCTCCCCGCAGCGAATGTTCGGAGCGCGAAATAAGGAACAACGGCAATCAAATGAGCGGCAGGCCACGCCGCAGGTTCTCCGAGTGACGGCTCTTCTAGGCGTCAGTCCAGTACCGCTGGGCGCCAGTTCCGCGCCGCGCGGCGGAATCAGAGCCGCATCATGGCCATTTCGCCGCTAAACCCGGTTACGCCGTCGATATCCAAAACCGCTTGCACGCGTGCGTACATTCATCTGGTTCAGGCTCTTATGCTTGCGTCGCAGCCAGTTCCCCGCCTCTGCCACCAGCTTTGCGCCAACGTGCGCAGCATGGACACGGGTTCGTTGGGCCAGAACGAGCCGGTCAGCAGCCCGCAGCTGTCCAGACGTCGATCCACTTACAATCCACCCGGTCGGTCTTCTTTCGCCTCGGCACGCGCCAACTCGCGGGTATTCGTCACCCTAAAAGCGGCGGCCAATCTACAGCCGTTTTTTAGGTTCGCCAGCACTACTTCCAGTCCGTGCCTCCAAAATCTCGTGCAAACCCCGGATTACGGCGGGCGACGATGCCCAAATCCTCTGAGGTCCTCAGTAACGCCATCTTGATGTAAGCGCCTGCATTCTAGCGACGTTACAGGCTCGTGCCGGGCCTCGTTCACACGACCTATCTACTGTAAACTGCTCAAAGATGACAGATAAAGCAATCTGTCGAAAAGCAAGTCTGTATTTGCTTCCAGAATTCTGTTGACTCGCACACCACCTTGTGATAAATCCTTCCAGACCTTGATTATGATGGCAGGCTAACTGCGGACTGAGGTGCGGCACGCCTCAAGGCCGACGTTGCGCAACTCTACAAGGAGAAATTCCTGATGTCGATGTGGATTTCTGCGGAAACCGAAGCGTGGAGAAGTACGAGCGCCGTTCCAACTATTCCAGAGGTAAGGTTATCCCGGCAGGTGGATTTAAATGCAACGAACGGATCGTAGGGATCGTAGAACTCTGCTAAAAGTCAATCACGCGTACGCCGACGGCTGGCTCGTCATCCATCCCGATAAGGTGTCGGTGGGCTGCGCGCTCAAAACGCAATGGGTGCCCGGCCGCTCGGACATCGAGCGAGTGATCGAGGAGCAGGCAAAGAAGGACGGGTAGGTGGGCGACGCCAATGCCCGGCCAAGTCGGAAAGAAGAGCCTTGGTATTTCACTACTTGAAGGAGGAGTCATGAGAATCTTGATGTTGGCGCTGCTCAGCTGTGGGCTGGACTGGGGACAGGCAGCGGACGATTGCAAGCCATCGGTGTTGAATATCCCGGAGGCAAAGTACTCTTGCGTCTACCCGGATCATCGCGCGATGTTTCGCGTCGTCGCGCCGGATGCCCAAGAGGTAACCGTTCGAATTGGGCGGGGGTTCGATATGACGAAGGGCCCGGATGGCGTGTGGACCGTCACCACCACTCCGCAGGTTGTCGGCTTCCACTATTACAGCCTGCAAATCGACGGAGCCACGGTCGCAGATCCTTCGACCATGACTTTCTTTGGTTCCGGATGGCAGAACAGCGGCATCGAGATTCGCGAGCCGGATTCGGACTCCAGCTACTACACCGCGAAAGACGTGCCGCACGGTCACGTGAGCGAGCAATGGTATTACTCCAAGGTGACCGGCAAGTGGCGACGCTGTTTCGTCTACACGCCGCCGGAGTATTTTGCCAACACTAAAGGGCGCTACCCCGTTTTGTATTTGCTGCATGGCTGGGGGGAAGACTGGAGCTTTTCCCGCCAGCAAGGCTACGGGCGTGTAGGTTCGGATGATATTTGAGTTCTTCGATTGCCCTCATTATGCGGGTACGCGTCGTACTCTTCACAAGAGATACGTGATTGAGCACTCTCGAAACAGTTGCGGTTGAGACTTTTGCGCGCCGTGCAACCTGTTCAAGATTCATGTTTTTTCCATTTTACTAGGCGGAAAGGGAAAACCAAGCCAGCTGCAGTTGCAAAGGGGTATTGTTAGAAAACGCTTGCATAGAGGAGTCGACATCCGGGAGAGACTCGCCGGAACCGCGCAATTGCCATCGAATCGACCGGCCCTGTCCCTACTGGCCACGAATGACTCCGGCCACTAGGAATCAGGTCCGGGATCTCGCAATCCTGATGGGCTTTGGTGGTATAGGCGGCTTCGACGTGCCACTCTGGCGTTTGGCGTTCGCGTTGTCAAGGTGCGCTACCAGGCCCAGGTCATATTCCTGCAAAAGAATTCCGCCAATGGTGTAGAGCAGGTCGGGCTCGAGTTGTCGATCACGATAATATTTCGGAAGGTCATAGATCCGGCGACCCATGGATTGGCTTACATGACGCACATGCCGCTATGATTTGGCGCCGATGGCCGCATAGTAAAACGCGTACGAGAAGCTGCTAGCACAGGCAGTGAGACATCGGGTCCAAAAGATGTCATACCCCAATACGGCAGGAGACACAAACTTGCAGGGTGCATAAAACCTCGCGTAGTATGACGTGAGCTGCATCGCAGAGCTGAGCGGCAATTATTCACTTTCATGGCTAAGCGAATCGCGCGGCGGACCTTTCCATTTTGCCTTGACGCACATCGCGTGTAGCCTTCCGTTCCTTTCTCAATTGAGATATACTTCAACACTGTTAGCGGATCAATCCGCACGGAGAGATTTCCATGATGAAAATGTCCGCCAAGACAATTGCCGTGGTACTGGGATTTTCGCTTGCGGCCACGTGGGCCATTGCTCAACAAAGCCAGAGCCAGGATAGCGCCAAACCGAAGCTGTATAACACGGCGAAGCAAAAGCTTCTGGAAGGCAAACAGGTTTTCAGCTATACGCAATCCAAATTCGATATTGCCGCGAACTGTGAGGCCGCCAAGCACTATGATTTCACCTGGTACGAAATGCAGCACAGCACTCTGGAGTTCAGGGATATAGAAGCGATGATCGCCGCCTGCCCGCATGCCGGCGCAATTCCCATGATCCGTCTGCCGGACGCGCAGGAAATGCGCATTCAACATTCCACGGATATCGGCGCGCTGGGCGTCGTCATCCCGACCGTCGACGATGTGGATCGGGCCCGGGAGGCGGCGAAATGGGCGCGCTATCCACCAGTGGCCCGCCGCAGCGCCGGACAGGGCCAGGCTGCGAGCATCTGGGGTATCAACGGCATCAATTACCGCCAGACTATCAACGACAATATGCTGGTGGTGATTATGATCGAGACGCCCACTGGCGTGGCCAATGCTTATGACATTGCGTCAGTGCCCGGCGTCGATGTGGTCATCATCGGCAATAACGACCTGAGCTCGTTTTCCGGATATCCCCAGAACGACGACCGCTATCAGGCGATGATCACGAAAGTACACGATGACACTCTGAGAGCCGGCAAGATCTTTGGACAGGCAAACGCCATTTATGCCAAGAATCATCCTCTGAGCAATGACGCCAAGTTCTTCCAGAACGGTCCCTCGAATGATGGTTGGGTTCCTCCGGGACGCGGAGGACGCGGCGCGAACCCTAACGCACCGCCGCCCGGTGAGGACGGCCCCGTGGTCCCCGCGGGGCGCGGACGAGGCGGCAGGTAAAGAGAGAGACTGCCATGCCCGTCCGACTTCGCCCTGACGCTACGGCAACGCCAGCGCGACTAGTTCGGCGGGCATTCCTGTGGCGCCGACTGCCACTACAACGAATTGTCTTTCATTGACCATGTAAGTCATCGGAATACCGGTGGCCATCTCCGGTAGGGCGATTTGGTGAATCAGCTTGCCGGTCATTTTATCCAGGATACGCAACATGTTCCCGCCTGCGCCGGCGGGGCCAGCCCACAGATTGTTGCCTTCCGGTGCGAACAGCAGAGTCTTAGTCACCATCAACAGTGACCGCGAACCTTTGCCCATGTTGCTCAGGTCCATCCCTTTCATCAAAGGGTGGTCCTTCACAAAATCCGGGGCCTCGCCGTTGGCGGCCATCCAGACATGATCTCCGGTGTTCAGATCGATGGCGGTGATGCGGCCCCATGGGGGTTTGACCAGCGGCAATCCTTGTGGGCCGCTGCCTTGTCGCTGTATCGGCCGTGCGCCTTCACCATCGTCGAACGACCCGGTATAGGCTGGTTGCCCACTGGGTTGAGCACCAGGTTGCCCGCCGCCTGCTCGACCGCCTCCAGCGCCGCCCCTGCCTGCTCCGCCGCCTCTACCGCCTCCGCCGACATATCCCATGTCCGAACGCTTGGGATCGGCCGCACTCAGCGCCAGCGTATCCTGATTGGTCACCGATGCCACGTATAGCATCCCGGTCTCCGCATCCACCGCGCCGCCTGGCCAGTTGCCGCCGCCGACATGGTGGGGCAGCATGATGGTGGCAAGCTTTCCATCCGTACCACTCAGGATGGGCGGCGTATAGAGAGGTCCCATCTGGTATTGCGACGCCATCTTGACGGCCTCTGCTTTGAGCTCTGGCGTGAAGTCAATCAGATCGTCCAGGCTGAAACCCTGCCGGTCGAAAGCCGCGGGTTTGGTGGGGAAAGGCTGCGTGGGCGAAGTCTTCTCCCCCGGCACCGTGGATTGCGGGACAGGCCGCTCCACAATGGGCCACACCGGCTTCCCCGTCACCCGGTCGAATACAAAAGTGAACGCCTGTTTGGTGACCTGCGCTACCGCCTTGATCTTCCTACCCTCCACTGTGATGTCCACCAGGATCGGCGGCGCGGCCACATCCCAATCCCAGACATCGTGATGGACCAGTTGGAAATACCAGATGCGCTTGCCGGTGCGCGCATCCAGGCACACCAGACTGTCGGAAAACAGATTATCGCCATGCCGGTTTCCCCCGTAAAAATCGCCGGTTGGCTCTTCTACCGGGATATACACGTAGCCCAGTTCTTCGTCGCCGCTCAAGGGCGCCCACGCGCCCGTGTTGCCCGTGTATTTCCAGGAATCGTTCTCCCACGTTTCGTTGCCGAATTCGCCGGGATGGGGAATCGTGTGGAAAGTCCAGAGCTTCTTGCCGGTGCGCACATCGAAGCCGCGGATATAGCCCGGCACGTTCGTCTTGGAGGGCGGCGCTGTGCCGGCCAGCAAGGCGGCGCCCACCACAACCGTGTCCCGCACCACGATGGCCGGGGAACTGGATCCGATTTGCCCCGGCTTCACCACGTCGCGATCCAGCCCCTCGGTGAGATCGATGAGGCCCTCCTTACCGAACGCAGGCAGGGGAAGTCCGGTCTTGGCATTCAGCGCGACCAACTGGAATCCGGGCGAGATCAACAGAATGCGGTCGTCGCCTTTGCCGTCGCTCCAAAACGCCAGCCCGCGGTTTACCGTGCGCGCCACTGTGGCGCCGCGCGCGCCTTCGTCCAGACGATACATCCACAGCGTCTCGCCGGTGGCCGCGTCTACCGCCACTACATCGCGCCTCGTACCCGCGGTGAAATAGAGGACGCCGCCAGCCATCAAGGGCGTCACTTCCCAGTTGAAGTCCGGCCGTTTCCCGAAGTTCTGGGCTTTCCATTGCCAGACGATTTTCAAGTCTTTCACGTTAGCCGCGTTGATCTGGTCAAGCGGCGAGTATTTAGTAGTTCCCGCATCGCCGCCGTAGAATCGCCACTCCCCGTTTTTCGCCCCATGCTGTGCTCCGGCGCAGAGGACTGTGGTGAGGATTAGCAACGCCGCCGGAAAATGGCGATGCCATGCTGTGCGACTGATTAGCTGCGTCATGTTAAATCCCCCAAGGCTTCATCGCTTGATTTCGATCAGAATCTCGTTCAGCGCCGCCATGTCGCGATCGAGTTCCTTCGGCCCCGCCGGAAATTCA
>JBEKNN010000274.1:0-11791 GCA_049522755.1 Bryobacteraceae bacterium
CCGCCGCCTCCGGCCGATGTTCCTCCGTTAAATGAATCCGCCATCGGCGCGACTGTCTCCATGCGCCAGCAACTCGAGCAGCATCGCTCCAACCCCGCTTGCGCCGGTTGCCACGCGCGCATGGACCCGATCGGCTTCGGTCTGGAAAACTACGATGCTATCGGCCGCTATCGCGCCGCCGAAGGCAAGTTCTCCATAGATTCCACCGGCACATTGCCCAATGGAAAATCCTTCTCGGGCGCGGCGGAACTGAAAAGCATCCTGCGGGACGATCCACAGATTTTCACCCGCGCGCTCAGCGTAAAACTGTTGACTTATGCGCTGGGCCGCGGTCTCGAATCGTACGATCGGCCGGCCGTCGACGCCATTGTCAGCCGCGTTCAACAGAGCAATTACCGTTTTTCCGCGCTGGTTCAGGCTATCGTAGATAGCGTACCGTTCGAAATGCGGCGCACGGGCGAGATAAACTTATCGACAGCGGGGCAGCCGCCAACGGAGTTGAAGCGATGAAAGCTCTCGATCGTCGAACGTTCCTGCGAGGCGTCGGCGCTTCCATAGGATTACCGTTCCTCGACGCCATGACGCCGGCATTCGCCGCGCCCGGCCGGGCTGCGCATCCGCCATGCCGCCTCATGTTCGTCTACGCGCCAACCGGCGTGATCCCTCTGTATTGGTTCCCCGAAACGACCGGCGCGAACTTCGATTTTCCGAGAACCGTGAAGCCGCTCGAGAAGTTTCGCGGCGACGTTCTGTTTGTGAGCAATCTGGCTCACCACAACTCTCTCGCGCTTGGCGACGGGCCCGGCGACCACGCCCGCGCGGCGGCGACGTATTTGACCGGCATGCACATCAAGAAGACGGAAGGCGCCGATCTTCGCGATGGCATCTCGGCGGATCAGATTGCCGCCCGTAAGTTCGCCGCCCAAACCCGGTTCCCCTCGCTCGAATTGACGTGTGAAGACAGCCGGCAGGCCGGCGCGTGCGATAGCTATAGTTGCGCGTACCAGAACATGTCTTGGAAATCCGAGACTCAGCCGCTGCCGCCCGAAATGAATCCGCGGCAGGTCTTCGAACGTCTGTTCGGCGATCTGGACCGTACCGCCGATCCCGCGGCCCGCGCCCGCCAACGGTCCTATCGCCAGAGCATTCTCGATATTACGCTGCGCGATACCGAGCGCCTCGAAAACAATTTAGGAGCTACGGATAAGCGCAAGCTCGACGAATATCTCGGCTCGATCCGCGAAGTGGAGATACGGATCGAGCGCGCCGAACAGGACGCGGCGGTTCCTCCCGGCTTCGAGAAACCCGCCGGCATTCCCACTACTTTCGCCGAACACGCGCAGCTGATGTTTTCCCTGGTAAGGCTGGCGTTTCAGGCCGATCTCACGCGCGTTGCCACTTTCATGCTGGCCCGCGAAGGCGGCGTGCGCACGTATCCCGAAATCGGAGTCCCCGAAGCGCACCACTCCTGTTCGCACCATCGGGGCGACCCTGTGCTGATCGAGAAGGTGGCCAAGGTCAGCGATTACCACGCGCAACAATTCGCCTGGTTCGTCGAGAAACTCAAGTCCACGCGCGAAGGCGACGGGACGCTGCTCGATCACTCGGCTGTCACTTACGGCGCGGCGCTGGGCGATCCGAATATTCACGATCACATCCACCTGCCCACACTGATCGCGGGCCGGGCGAACGGCCGAATCAAGTCCGGCCGGCACGTCAGGTATCCCGAAGGTACGCCCATGTCGAACCTGCACCTCTCGCTGCTGGACTTAGCGGGAGTTCCCACCGAAACGCTAGGCGATGCCACCGGAAAGCTGGACTACATCGCCGATCTGATCTAATTTGTCGGGGATAGATTTGCCGCGGCGCGAAATACCAATCGGCTTGAAAATCGCAAAAACCTCAATATTTTACCGCTAACTCTGACGATTTTTCTTGACAGCGTTTCCTGGCCTGCTGTAGAATCGCTCGCAAGGGTTCCTATTTTAAGGGGACATCCATGTCGAATCGGTCCTTGGCCGTAGCCTCGCTCGTCTGAGCTTTTTCGCTGCGCCGTTCAGTGCGTCCTCCCAGGTTCTCTACGGGTCGCTGACGGGCAACGTCGTCGACGTTTCGGGCAGCGCCGTGCCGAACGCCAAAGTGGACGCCACCAACATCGCTACCGGCATCGGCAAGCAGGCCACCACCGAGGCCGCGGCGTATTCCTCATGCAAGACCTCCAGGCGGGGGTCTACAAAGTCACCATCAGCGCCCCGGCGTTTGCGACCTTGATCGAATCCGGCGTCCAGATCGCCGAGAACACCGACCGGCGCATCGATGTTCACCTGCAGGCCGCCAATGTGGGACAGACTGTGACCGTTGCGGCCGACGCCGCGGTCCTGCAGACCGATCGCGCAGACGTCAACCATCAGATATCCACGCAGGAAGCCGCCGATCTGCCGCTCACCGGCACCAACGGCATGCGCAACTTCGAGAGCATCTTTGTCACCGTGCCTGGGTTTTCGCCTCCGGTCGCCAACAGTTCCACCGCGTCGAATCCTACGCAATCGATGGCGTCCTACGTCAACGGGTCGACCATGACCGGCAATAACATGAAGCTGGATGGCGGCAGCGACGTCTATCCCTGGCTGCCGCAGATTGCCAGCTATATCCCTCCCGCGGAGGCGATTCAATCGGTCAACATAGTGACCAACAGTTTCAGCGCCGAACAGGGCAACGCCGCCGGATCGTCCATCACCGCGATCATGAAATCCGGAACCAATCAATTTCACGGCGCCGCCTGGGAGTACAACACTAATGACGCACTGGTGGCCCGCAACTTCTTTTACTACCAGCCCAACGAGGCGAAGAACATCCTGAATCAGTTCGGAACCGACCTCGGCGGGCCGATTGAGAAAAATAAGCTGTTCTTGTTCGGTATTTGGGAGCGGAGCGTTCAGCGCATGCTCGCCAATGTCACCGAGTCGGCGGCGCCGACCGCCATCCGCGGGGGCAACTTCTCAAGCGTCAGCACCGTGATCTATAACCCCGCCACAGGTACGTCGTCGGGTACAGGGCGCACGCCTTTCCCGGGTAACGTCATCCCCACGTCGATGATCAGTACTGCCGCCGCGACAATGACCTCGCTGCTTCCCCAGCCGAACTACGGGACCGCCGGTTCGGACTCTAATAACTACTTCGGGACAGGCAATCTCGCCTTCACCCGCGATAACATCGACCTGAAGGCTAACTACAACGTTACTCAAAAACTCTCGCTCTTCGCCCGCTATAGCATCTCGCCGAGCGATATCCTCGATCCGCAAGTGCTTGGAGCCGCGGGTGGCCCAACGGCCGATGGCGGTCAACCCGGCAATGGCGCCGGGCTGATTCAGACTGTTTCGATCGGCGGAACTTATATCATTAGTCCCACCCTCCTGCTGGATGGCAATTCCGCCTTCACCAGGTTGAATCTCAAGGGCCAAAACACGGACATCAACACGAACTTCGGGTTGACCACGCTTAACATACCCGGCGCCAACGGTCCTAACATCTGGTACGGAGGAATTCCCGATTTCAACATCGGCGATTTCGCCGCATTAGGCAATACTAACGCCTCCAATCCGTTCTGGTTCCGCGACGGGCTCTGGGTGGAATCCGGCAATCTCAGCTGGGTCAAGGGCTCGCACAACTTCCGGTTCGGCGTGGAATACTTCCACTATTCCATCATCGATATCCAAGCCAACAGCACCACCGGCCTGCGCGGCGGATTCGCCTTCACCGGCGGCCTGACGTCTCTCAACGGGGGCGCTTCGGCCAACGCTTATAATGCCTGGGCCGATTTTCTGCTGGGGATGCCCACCATTGTCACGCACGACTATCAGTACATCGACCCGGCGGCGGTGATCGAAAGCACTTTTTCCGCCTATGCCCGCGATCAATTGCAGGTCAGCCGCAAGCTGACATTCACTTATGGAATCCGCTACGAGCTATATCCCTACGCGCACGGCCAGCATGGCATCGATGGAATTCATTACGACGTCAACACAAACATAGTGGAGCTAGGGTAATGCCAGCGCGATCAGTTCCGCCGGAACTCCCGGCCCCCCGACCGCGACTACGATGAATTGCCTGTCGTCGACCATGTAAGTCATCGGGATTCCGGTAGCCATCGCCGGCAGCGCCATTTGGTGAATGAGCTTGCCCGTCTTCTTATCCAGAACGCGGAACATGTTTCCGCCGCCGCCGGGGGCGGCCGCAAACAGACTGTTGCCTTCCGGCGCGAACAGCAGCGTCTTGGTCACCATCAACAGAGCCCGCGAAGGCTTGCCCGTATTGCTCAGGTCGATGCCCTTCATCGCGGGGTGGTTCTTTATGTAGTCCGGAGCCTCGCCGTTGGCGGTCATCCAGAGATGGTCTCCGCTATTCAGGTCGATGGCGGTAATGCGGCCCCATGGCGGTTTGATCAAGGGCAATCCTTGTGGTCCGATGTTGCTGCGCGCGGCCGCTGACTCGCCATCGTCGGAGCGCGACGGCCCACCCCCCGCGGCTCCGCCCCTTCCTCCTCTGCTTCCTCCGCCGACATAACCCATGTCCGAACGCTTGGGATCCGCGACAGAGACCGCCAGCGGATCCTGATTCGTCACCGACGCGACGTATAAAATGCCCGTTTCCGCGTCGGCTGCGCCACCAGGCCAGTTCCCGCCGCCGACATGGTTGGGCAGCATCAAAATCCCAAGTTTGCCATTCGCATCCGCCACGATGGGCGGCGTATAGAGAGGTCCCATCTGGTATTGCGAAGCGATCTTGATCGCCTCCTCTTTGAGCGCCGGCGTGAAGTCGATCAGATCGTCGAGGCTGGTTCCCTGCCGGTCGAAGGGCGCGGGTTTGGTGGGGAAGGGTTGCGTGAGCGCCGTTCTCTCGCCCGGGACGCTGGACTGCGGTACGGGGCGCTCCACAATGGGCCAGACCGGAACGCCAGTCACGCGGTCGAACACGTACGTGAACGCCTGTTTCGTGACCTGCGCCACGGCTTTGATCCTCTTACCATTGACTGTGATGTCGAGCAGGATTGGCGGCGCGGCAACATCCCAGTCCCAGATATCGTGATGGACCAGTTGGAAATACCAGATGCGCTTCCCGGTGCGCGCATCCAGGCACACCAGGCTGTCGGAAAAGAGATTGTCGCCGTGCCGGTTCCCCCCGTAGAAATCACCTGTGGGAGATTCTACCGGGATATACACGTAGCCCAGTTCTTCGTCGCCGCTTAAGGGCGCCCACGCGCCGGTATTACCGGTAAATTTCCAGGAATCGTTCTCCCACGTTTCGTTGCCGAATTCGCCGGCATGGGCGATGGTGCGGAAAGTCCAGAGTTTCTTGCCGGTGCGCACGTCAAAGCCGCGAACATAGCCCGGCACGTTGGTCTTGGAAACCGGAGCCGTACCGGTCAGCAAGGCAGCGCCCGTTACCACCGTGTCCCGGATCACTATGGCCGGTGAACTGGACCCGATCTGCCCCGGCTTCACCACGTCGCGATCGAGCCCTTCGGTGAGGTCGACGAAGCCGTCCTTACCGAAACCCGCGAGGGGAGTTCCGTTCTTCGCATTCAGCGCAACCAACTGGAATCCAGGCGTGATCAGCAGAATGCGATTGTCGCCTTTGCCGTCGCTCCAATAGGCCACCCCGCGGTTATTCGCGCGGGCAACCACGGCGCCGCGCGGGCCTTCGTCCAGACGATACATCCACAGCGTCTCACCCGTGGCGGCGTCCACCGCCAGCACATCGCGCCTGGCGCCGGCTGTGAAATAGAGGACGCCTCCAACCATCAAAGGCGTCACTTCCCAATTGATGTCGGGCCGCTTACTGAAGTTCTCGGCTTTCCACTGCCAGGCGATTTTCAGGTCTTTGACGTTGGCCGCGTTGATCTGGTCGAGCGGCGAGTACTTGGTGGTTCCCGAGTCGCCGCCGTAGAATCGCCACTCTCCGTTCTTCGCGCCCTGCTGCGCGGCGGCGGGAAGCGCCATAGCGAGGATTGACAGTACCACCGAAAAACTACGATACCCGGTAGTTCGGGTCTTGAGTCGAGTCATCTAAGTCCCCTTACTTCGTCGTTCCATTTCGATCCGAATCTCGTTCAGCGCCGCAACATGGCGGGCAAGTTCCTTACAGATCGCCGACGGTCATCCCAATCCACTTTCGCGCGGATTCCTCGCCCGCTGACGGCGGACCGGCTTCTATTTCGCGCGATGCGCCGTTTCCCTTTGTGTGCGCAGAGGCAGCATACACGAAAACGGGGACCGGTTCAAGCAGACTTCAATCCCTTGTCAAGGCAAAATAGAAATGTCCCCTTTCTGGCAAAGTAGAAACGTCCCCTTTAGCCTGGGCCTCTGCGGACTGCATGTTAATCTGCGAACACCGGTGAAGCGGAGACGGGCTCTGCTGGCGAGCAACCCGATCGAGGAATAGCCGGTGCGGAACTCATCGCGGACGATGAGAAGCGCCTGGTCCTCCGCGACGCGTTCTTTGCCTGGGCTCGGGGCCGACCAGCGGGAGGTGGTTCGGTCTCGCCCCAGGATTTGGTTTTGACTTTGTTTTGGTTTGGAAACCACATCGGACCGATAGATTCCGCCCTTTCTAAGAAAACGCATACTGGGGGCCCTCAGTATTGTTCTTTGACACTGTGCGATGGAGTGGCGGGGAAGGGATCGTCGCAAACTCTCTTTGACGAATAATGATCCCCGGCTTACCGGTTCCGCTCGTGCGGAGAGTTTCCCTTTTAAGAGCGGGTAACATTCCGGAGTTCCGGATGCCTTGCTGCGATCCGAGTCAGCCCGGCGGATCGGGAATAGAGCGCTTTCGACAAATCTTCCTCGCCGGCAGACTCGAGATTTCCGAATGCCTTGGAACGGCTTCCGCGTGGCCGGTTTGGGGATTCTCCCAGAGAGAATGCTCCCTGCCCTCCCGGCGCAATATGCAGCCGTGCCACCGCAGATGGCGCAGAAGCGCCTGCTGCTTCATCCGACTACAACCAGATCCTTATCCGCATCGGCAGGCATCGTCCTGAACGAGTCGTCCCGCCTATGTTCCAGAAAGAGCGCGATCGCCTCACGAAGATTGGCCAGGCATTCTTCTCGTGTTTTCCCTTGACCATTGGCTCCCGGAATCTCGGCGCAATATGCGATGTACCAATCGCCGTCCCGTTCCACAATTGCGGTGAATTCGTTGCGCATCCTACATCACCGGCCCAATCCGCCACGGCACAAATTCCTTATGCCCCAATCGCTCCGCGCAAGTGTGCCGGCCGGACGCCACTTCCAGCATCAGATCGAAAATCTCCTGGCCCACCTCTTCGATGCTGCGCTCCCCGTCGGCGATGTCGCCCGCGTTCACGTCCATGTTGTCCTGCATGCGCCGGTAGGTACCGCTGTTGGTCGCGATCTTGATCACCGGGATGGTCGGGAACCCGATGGCGCTGCCGCGTCCGGTGGTGAATGCGATCAGGTTGCATCCGCCCGCCGCGAGGCCGCTGAGCGAGACCGGATCGTAGCCCGGCGTATTCATGAAGCAGAATCCCGGAGCTGTCACTTGCTCGGCGTACTCATAAACGTCGATCATCGGCGAAGTGCCGCCCTTGGCCACCGCACCTAGCGACTTTTCCAGAATGTTGCTCAACCCGCCGGCCTTGTTGCCGGGCGAGGGATTGTCGTCGAAGCTGCCGTCGAAGCGGTTCAGATAGCGCTTGTACTCGCGGATTTTCGTCAGCAGCTTTTCGCCCACTTCGCGATTGCGCGCGCGCCGCACCAACAGGTGCTCTGCCCCTATAATCTCGGGTGTCTCCGCCAGCACGGGGGTGCCACCCAACGCCGCCAGCATATCCGAGCAGTGGCCCAGCGCCGGATTCGCCGTCATGCCCGAAAAGGAATCCGAGCCGCCGCAATTCAGGCCCAGCGTGATTTTCCACGCAGGCGTTTCCGTGCGCTCTTCTGCCTCGGCGCGTTCGATAAAGCGCGCGATCTCTTTACGCGCGGCCTCCACCGTCGCGCGCGTTCCGCCGCTGCCCTGAACCGTCATGCCCACCAGCCGGTCCGTCGAAAAGTTGTGCCCCTCGCCCAGGTAATGGTCGATCTGATTGACTTCGCAACCCAGCCCGAGAATAATCGCGGCCGACACATTGGGGTGCGCCAGCACGCCGCCCAGCGTGCGCCTGAGCTGATCCACGTCCGGCCCGAAGGCGTGCCCGCAGCCTTCACCATGCGGAAACGCCACCACGCCATCCACGTTGGCGGGAAATTGCTGGCCTTCGAAACTGCGCGCGATCCATTCCGCCGTGTGCGCCGCGCAATTGCTGGCCGCCACCACCGCAATATAGTTGCGCGTGCCCACGCGGCCGTCTTCGCGCGCGTAGCCCATAAAAGTGGGCGCATTGCCGCTGCGCGCCGGGATGGGGATATCCACGGCCGGAAATTCGTAATCCTGGTGGAGCTCCTCGTAGCCAAGATTTTGCGTGTGCACGTGCTCCCCGGCGCGGATGGGCCGTTTGGCGCGGCCGATCGCGTGGCCGTAGCGATGGACCACAGCGCCGGTGGCGATGTCGTGCAGTGCGATCTTGTGACCGGCGGGAATATTATACACCGCGGTCACGCGCGTCGAGCCCAGGTCGAGCTTGGAGCCTGCGGGTATATTGACGCGCGCCACCGCGACGTCGTCTTTCGGATGCAGCAGAATGGCGGAATTGGCGGACGTGGGAAGCTTTTGAATATCCAGGAGCATAGTTCTTCTCTGACACGTGTACTCTACAACCATTTTGTCATCAAATACCGGTCGTGCGCTTGGAAGCCCTCGCGCCGGTAAAGCTCCATCGCGCGCGAATTCGTGCGCGCCACCTCCAGGCGGATAGCGGCGAGACCGCGCCCGCGGCTCCATTCTGCGGCGAAGGCGATCGCCTTCGCGCCGATTCCCTTGCCGCGCCATGCTTCTTGCAAGTACAGCTCGTCCAGCAGCGCAAAGCGTCCGTCAAATTCCAGACTGTAGCAAAGCGTGACGCAGAGATAGCCCACGGGTTCGCCATCCACCGGTTCGCCATCCATGTGGATCAGCCAGACACCACCCAGTTCCGGATTCGCCATCAGCCCTTCCGCCGCACGCCGGGCCCGCTCGCGATCGTGCGCAGCGCCGGCTTCGGTATACAGCCTTCCCATCATGTCGAGGGCGCGTTCCAATGTGCCGGCAGTCAATGCGCTAAACTCGGCTTTCATTCTTGATACATATGATAGGAAAAATGCTCCGGAAAATCCCGCGCCTGCTCTGGCTGGCATTTCCGCTGGCGTATTTCCTCTACTTCTTCGGACTCACAGCGGCGGGAATGGTGGGGCCGGACGAGCCGCGCTACGCCTCCATTGGCCGCGAAATGGCGCGCTCCGGCGATTGGATCACGCCGCGGCTATGGGGTCAGCCGTGGTTCGAAAAACCCGCGCTGCTCTATTGGATGTCCGGCGCTGCGTTCCGCTTGGGACTAGGGCCGGACCTCGCCCCGCGCCTGCCGGTAGCGCTCATGTCCGTGGCGTTCCTGGCATTTTATTGGTGGATGCTGCGGCGCGAATTCGGCTGCGCCGTGGCGTGGTTCGCCACGCTGATCCTCTCCACGTCGGCCGGATGGTGGGCGTATAGCCAGAGCGGCGTTCCGGACCTCCCGCTTTCGGCTGCGTTCTCTGCTGCGATGCTGCTGGCGCTGCCGTGGGTCACCCGGCGCGACCCGCGTCTCTTACCCTACGCGTCGCTTATGCTCGGGTTGGCCGTGCTCGCTAAGGGCCCGGCGCCGCTGGTGCTCGCCGCGCCGCTCGCGCTGGCGTGGCGCAATTTTCGCGACCTCTTCCGCCCAAGTGTCATCTTTCCGTTTCTGCTCGTAGCATTGCCATGGTACGTGCTCTGCTACCTGCGCAACGGCATGGCGTTTCTCAAAGAGTTTTTCTGGCTGCATAACTTCCAGCGATTCACCACCCCCTCTTTGCAGCACCCTCAGCCGTGGTGGTACTTCATTCCGGTGCTGGCGCTGCTGCTGCTGCCGTGGACCGCGCTCGCGCCGCTGGCCGCCATTGGCGCGAAGCCCCTCGACCGGCGCCGGCTGTATCTATCGCTCTGGACGCTTTGGCCGCTGGTTTTCTTTTCCATTTCCGTAAATAAGCTGCCCGGCTACATTCTGCCGCTGTTGCCCGCGCTCGCGGCGCTGATCGCTCTAGGGCTGAATGAGATGCGGAATTCGGCGCCGTGGCTGGCGCTCACGGCGCTGTTACTCGTGGCATATCCCATCGCCGCGCCCCTGCTGGCAGCGGCGATCGGGAGTGGCCTGTCGCGCGCCGCGCGCCCGGAGTTTCAGCCGGTTTGGGTGGCGCCGGTTGTGGTTGCGGCGCTGGTCTGGATTCTCGATGCGCGCGGCCGCCGCCTCGCCGCTATTGCCTGTCTGACCGTATCGGCCACGGTGGGAATGGTTTATTTGAAGCTGGAAATGGGCCGCACAGCCTTCGCGCGCAGTCTCTGGAATCGCATTTCCACCAACGCCGGTGGCGTCTGCGTGGCCTCGCTCGACCGCAGTTGGCGATACGGTCTGAACTACTATTCCACCGTACCCTTGCCGGATTGTTCCCGCAACCCGAAGCCACTGCAGGTGATCGAGCAGCCCGGCCGGCAGCCGGAACTGATGCAGGCGGTCGACCCGCACTGATGTAACACGCACTGATGTAACATGGTACAGTCCCAGTCGGGACGCGATCGATGATTCTGCCTCAAACCTACGCCGTAACCATCTTCCTGATGGTCTTCAGTATGCTCTGCTTGGGATCGTGGGCCAGTACCTACAAGGCCTCACGTTGGCGTTTCGAGCTCTACTACTTCGATTTCTCATTCGGCCTGCTGGTCGCGGCCGCCATCCTCGCATTCACCGTGGGCAGCATGGGCTTCGACGGCTTCACGTTTCTCGACGACATGCTGCACGCCGGCAAACGCCAGTGGTTCTTTGCCTTCACGGCGGGCGTAGTGTTCAACCTGGCCAATATGCTGCTGATGGCCGCCATCGCCGTAGCCGGGATGACGGTGGCGTTCCCCGTATCCGCGGGGCTGGCGCTCATCGCCGGGGTTGTGATCGGCCGTTTCCAACAGCCCACCGGAAACCCGCTGATGGCGTTCGGAGGCTGCGTTTTGGTCTTTGTAGCGATACTGGTTGCGGGGGCTGCATACCGGTTCATCAATGAGATCCGGCATGAAGCCAAAGCCAGAGCGGGAAAGTCAAAGAGTACGAAAAGGCCCGTGGCCGTTAAAGGCGTGGTGCTCTCACTGCTGAGCGGAGCACTTATGGCGGGGTGTTATCCGCTGCTTGCGAAGGCGAAAGAAGGCGAAGCGGGCCTGGGGCCGTATTCCGTCGCTATGATCTTCGCCGGCGGAGCATTTCTCTCTACATTCGTATTCAATTTGTTCTTCATGAATCTGCCGATAGAAGGCGACCCGGTCGATTTCATGGAGTATTTCCAGTCTTCGCCGCGCGCCCATGGGTTGGCTGTGTTGGGAGGCGTGATCTGGTGTCTGGGGATAGTGGCCGCGTTAGTGGCGGCCAGCGCCGAGAATGTCCGCATCGTGCCGTCCCTCAGCTACGGATTGAGCCAGGCGCCCGCGCTTATCGCCGTGCTTTGGGGCGCGCTGGTATGGAAAGAGTTCAGGGACGGCGACGCCCGCACTAAGTCCCTGGTCGCGCTCATGTTCATCCTATTCACGGTAGGCGTGACGCTGGTTTCCCTGGCGCAGGCCTTCGCGCGCAGAGCGTAAGAAG
>JBEKNN010000275.1:0-11761 GCA_049522755.1 Bryobacteraceae bacterium
GCGCAGAGAAGAAAAATCCTGCAGGCTTTCTTTGTTTTCTCTGCGTGGCCTCCGCGCCTCAGCGTCTCTGCGTCGAAGCGTTACTTCTTGATCTTCAAATCCAGGTTGGCGGCCTTTCGGGAATCGAAAGAGCTCAGAGTCTTGGTCGGGCTGGATGCGCCCTTGTTTTCCGCCCTGAGCTCGTAATCCACATCCGCGCTCAGTCCGTGGAAAAAGTAGGCGCCGTTCTGCTGGGTAATGAACGACCGCACCTGTAGAGTCTTGGTGTTCTTGAGGTACACCACGGCCCCGACGATGGGGGCGTCGTCGGCTGCGCTGACCACCCCCTGAACGGTGCGGCCATCCTCGTCGCCTTTCTTCTTCTGCGCAAAACCCAGGCAGGCGCACACAATCGCCGCCACGACGAGAGCCATCCATCGCCGGCGCATGAGATTAATGCCAGTCCTCTTCGGCTTCCTCTTCGTCCTCTTCGACGAAATCATCGTCTTCCTCTTCCTCTTCTTCGAGCTCCTCGGCGGATTCCAATTCCAGCGGATCTGTGCTCAGCACCGTCAAAACGGCGCCGCACTCGTCGCAGCTGATGGTATCGCCCTCGTCGATGTCTTCCTCGTCCACGTCGATGACACCGTCACATTCGGGGCACTTGATCCTCTCGTCGACTGCCATCGCGAAATCTCCTCCTGAAATACTACTGATAGCCGAATGTCCGCCGCCATTGCAAGCCGAATCTTTGTATCGAACGAATTATTTTCGAGCATGCTTCGTCCAAAAGACCCGCCTTCCCACATTGTACAAAGAGACGGCTCGCGTCCCCCCGCCGACGGGTAATTCTCGTCCGCCACCATCTCAACCGTGTACCGCCGCGCCGTCACTTATAATAATAGGTATCCATGCACCAGAAATTGAACGAGCGGATCGTCGATCTCGATCCACAAGAGACCTCGGAATGGGTCGCCGCCCTGGACGAAATTATCGACCAGGCGGGTCCCGACCGCGCCACTTACCTGTTGGAGCGGTTGACAGAGCGGGCGCGCGCCAACGGCGCGGAATTGCCCATCCAGCTCAACACCCCTTACGTAAACACCATCCGGGTGGAGGAGGAATTACCCTACCCCGGCGACCGCGCGATGGAACGGCGCATCAAGAGCCTGATTCGCTGGAACGCCATGGCGATGGTGGTACACCAGAACAAGTTCGACGCCGGCATTGGCGGCCACATTTCGACGTATGCCTCGCTGGCGACGCTGCTCGAAGTGGGCTTCAACCACTTCTTTCACGCCAAGTATGGCGACGAACCGGGCGACCTGATCTACTTCCAGGGCCATGCCTCGCCGGGCGTCTACGCGCGCGCGTTTCTGGAGGGCCGCCTTACCGAGGAGCACCTGGAGAATTTCCGCCACGAGCTGCGCGGCAAGCCCGGCCTGTCGTCTTATCCGCATCCGTGGCTGATGCCCGATTTCTGGAGCTTCCCCACCGTCTCGATGGGGCTCGGTCCGCTGTGCGCCATCTATCAGGCGCGTTTCATGCGGTATATGGAAAACCGCAAGCTCATCCCCGTCACCGGGCGCAAGGTGTGGGCGTTTCTGGGCGACGGTGAGCAGGACGAGCCGGAATCTATGGGCTCGCTCACGCTGGCCTCGCGCGAAAAACTCGACAATTTGATCTTCGTCATCAACTGCAACCTGCAGCGCCTGGATGGACCGGTGCGCGGCAACGGCAAAGTGATTCAGGAATTGGAAGCGGCTTACCGCGGCGCCGGCTGGAACGTGATCAAGGTGATGTGGGGCGGCGATTGGGACGATCTGCTGTCGCGGGACGTGAACGGCGTATTACAGAAGCGCCTTTACGAGATTGTCGACGGCGAATTCCAGACGTGTTTCACCAAGGGCGGCGCTTATATCCGCGAACACCTGTTCGGCAGCTCGCCCGAGCTGCGCGATCTGGTGGCGCACCTCTCCGATGAACAACTCGAGACCCTGCACCGCGGCGGCCACGATCCGAAGAAGGTTTACAACGCATATAAGGCTGCGGTGGAGACCACCGGCGGGCCCACGGTAATTCTGGCGCATACCATCAAGGGCTACGGTTTGGGCGAAGCCGGCGAAGGCCGCAACGTCACGCACCAGCAGAAGAAGCTCAATGAGCAGGAGATTATTTATTTCCGCTCGCGCTTCGAAATTCCCATTCCCGAGGAAGCCGCGAAGAACGCCAGCTTCTTCCGTCCACCCGCGGACAGCTCCGAAATCGCCTACATGCACGAACGGCGGCGGCAGTTGGGCGGCTATATGCCTACGCGCTCGGTTCCGCCCTCGCAGATTGAGGCGCCGCCGCTCGAAACGCTGAAGGAATCGCTCGAAGGGTCGGGCGGCCGCGAAGTTTCCAGCACCATGGCGTTCGTCCGCATCCTGACGCTGCTGATGAAAGACGAAAAAATCGGCAAGCGCATCGTGCCGATTGTTCCCGACGAGGCGCGCACCTTCGGTATGGAATCGCTATTCCGCCAGTTCGGCATCTATGCCAGCCAGGGGCAGCTCTACAAGCCGCACGACGCCGAAATGTTCCTGTTCTACAAGGAATCGAAAGACGGGCAGATTCTGGAAGAGGGCATCACCGAAGCGGGCTCCATGGCGTCGTTCACGGCCGCGGGCACGGCTTACGCCAACTACCAGACGGAGATGATTCCGTTCTTCATTTACTATTCGATGTTCGGTTTCCAGCGCGTGGGCGACCTGATCTGGGCGTTCGGCGACGCGCGCGGCAAGGGCTTCCTGTGCGGCGGCACGGCGGGGCGCACCACGCTTTCGGGCGAAGGCCTGCAGCATCAGGACGGGCACAGCCTGGTGCTATCGAGCACCGTGCCTACGTGCGCGTCTTACGATCCGGCGTATGCGTATGAGATCGCCATCATTGTGCAGGATGGCATTCGGCGCATGTATCAGGAGGGCGAAAACCGCTTCTATTACATCACGCTCTACAACGAGAACTACCCCATGCCGGCCATGCCCAAGGACTGCAAGCCCGAGGGCGTATTGAAGGGCATCTACAAGTTCCAGGCAGCGGCCAAGGGCAAGCCCAAAATTCAATTGTTCGGCAGCGGCCCGATTCTGAACGAAGCGTTGCGCGCGCAACAGATTCTCGCCGAAAAATACAACCTGGCCAGCGACGTGTGGAGCGTCACCAGCTATAACGAGCTGCGGCGCGATGCGCTGGAAGTGGAGCGCTGGAACCGGCTGCATCCGGGCGAGCCGCAGCGGACGCCCTATATTGTGGATGCGCTGAAGGGCGCCGAGGGCCCCATTGTGGCCGCCACCGATTACATGAAGGCGGTGCCCGACCAGTTGGCGCCGTGGCTACAGGGGCGCCTGGAAACGCTGGGTTCCGATGGCTTCGGCCGCAGCGACAATCGCGAACATCTCCGCAAGCATTTCGAGATCAACGCCGAGAATATCGCGGCCGCCGCGCTCTCTCGCCTGGCCCGCGACGGCAAATTCGATGTAAAGAAGATGAAGGCGGCGTTTGCCGACCTTGGCATCGACACCGAAAAGATCGACCCGGTTCGCGCGTAGCTCGAATCAAGATGCCGCACCTCAGTTTGTGCAGGTTATCAACCTGCTTGTGGGGCAGGTTGCCTTGTGGGGCAGCCAATCCTGGCTGCAGCCGGCTTTCAGCCGGCTTTCTTCACCCGCGGATGCGTCTGTTTCCATCACCCGAGACCGCTCCATGAAGACCGGGCAACGCGTCGCTGCCGCTAGCATGGCGATCAGCGGCGCGCTGGCTGTGGTGAAGCTCATCGCCGGCATCAAGGGCCATTCCACGTCGGTGGTCGCCGACGGTTTGGAATCGGCCAGCGACGTCTTCGCCTCGGGCTTCGTGCTGCTCGGCCTCACGCTGGCGGCCAAGCCCGCCGATGAAGATCATCCATACGGGCACGGGCGCATCGAGATCCTCACCGGCCTGCTGATCGGCCTGGGCCTTTCCGCAGGCGGCGCGTTGATCTGCTACGGCTCGGTGGCGCGACTGGGGCATCCCGAGGCGGCGGCGGTGGCCGGTTACGTGGTTTGGCCGCTGCTATTGTCGTTGGCCGCCAAGAGCGCGCTGACCTTCTACAAATTCCGCTACGCCCGCAGACTGAAGAGCGATTCTCTCAAGGCGGACGCATGGAACGACTTCATGGACACCCTTTCCGCGATGGCCGCGCTAATTGCCGTGGGTCTCTCGCTGGCCGATCCGAAGCGCTTCGCCGACGCCGATAGCTACGGCGGACTGGTGGTGGGCCTGATCGTCATCTGCGTAGGCGTGAAGGTAGCGCATGACACGGCGATGCAGCTGATGGACACCATGCCCGATGAGGAGCTGATGCACCAGATTCGCGTGGCCGCCTCCGCCGTGCCCGGCGTTCGCGGCGTGGAGAAATGCTACGCGCGAAAGACGGGCCTGCGCTATCACGTGGATCTGCACCTGGAAGTGGACGGCGCAATGACGGTGCGGCAATCGCACGAACTGGCGCACAAGGTGAGGCTGCACGTGATGGAGACGCTCGACTGGGTGGCGGACGTGCTGGTGCACGTGGAGCCGGCGGGGTAAGGGGGGAGATTCACATTTCATCAAGAGGATTGGCCGGCGCAGGCGACATAATGCCCGCGATGGCCTGCGTGAGCTGCGTCCAGCGGCTATGCTCAGTGAGAAGCTGTTTCTTGCCCGCAGGAGTCAGCCGGTAGTACTTCGCCCGCTGTCCTGTCTCCGTCAGCTTCCACTCGGACTTCACCCATCCTTGCTTTTCGAGGCGATGGAGCGCCGGATACAGCGAGCCTGTCTCCACCTTCAGCAGCTCGCCGGAATTGGCGCGGATGGCGTTGCCGATCCCATACCCGTGCTGCGGTCCCCATTGCAAGGTTTGTAAGATGAGCATGTCGAGCGTCCCCTGCAGCAGCTCGATGCGGTTTTGATAGCGGGATTTCATATTCTATTCCTCACGTAGCGCAACCATCGGATCGACAAGCGACGCGCGGCGCGCCGGTAAATACCCTGCTATCGCTGCCACGGCGGCGAACAACAGCAATGCCGAAATGAGTGTTCTCGCATCCGTCGCCGTCACTCCATACAAAAAGCTGGCAACGTATTTCGTGACCGCGAGAGACGCGCCCAATCCCGCGGCCAGCCCCAGGCCGACCACCACCGCCACGTCGGCCAGCGCCATCAGCAGCACACGCGACCGCGCGGCGCCCAACGCCATGCGGATGCCAATCTCATTGCGCCGCCGCGCCATGTTGTGCGAGATGACGCCGTATAAGCCAACCGTCGCCAGCAGCAGAGCCAGTCCGCCGAAGAAGCCTGAAAGCGTCGCCATGAGCCGCTCGCGCGTGAGCGATTCGGCCACTTGCGCTTCGAGCGTGCGGAACTCCAGCGAGATCTGTGGATTCACCTGCGCAATGGCTTCCTTCGCCGCCGGCGCGAGGTTCCCGGCCGGACCCGCCGCACGCAATTCGAAGTTGATGAAGGGATGGATATCGGCGTCCTGCGCCGAGGGAAGATACGCGATGGGCCGAGGGTCCTCGCGTAGACTGCGGTACTTTGCGTCCTTCACCAAACCCACCACTTGCACCAATTGATTCGGCGACGGGAAGCCCATGCGGAAGGAACGGCCCAGCACATCGAGCGAACCGAAGTATTTCCGCGCCGCTGTTTCATTGATCACCGCTACGCGGCCCGAGCCCGCGGCGTCGCGCGCGTCGAAATCGCGCCCGGCGAGAAGCGGCGTGCCGAGCGTCGCGAAGAAACCCGGACTGGTGAAATTCAACATCACCAGCGAATCGCGCCGCAGCTTGGGGTGAAAACCGTCAACCTGAATCATCGCATTTTGGCCGGCGGTATTGACTGGCGTCTGGTTGGAAAAGCTGGCGGAGCGCACTCCGGGAATGGCCGCCAGGCGCTGGCGCATCTCCTCGAAGCTCTGTTCCAACCGGCTCACCGGGAAGCGCGCGTTGCGCAGGTCGGTCCGAACGATCAGCACACGGTCGCGCTCAAAGCCCGGATTGAGCGCCAGCAGATTCCAGAAGGTTGTCAACATCAGCGCCGCGCCCACCACCAGCACGAGCGAGACCGCGACCTGCGCGCTCACCAGCGCTTTGCCCAATCCGAATCGCGACTGCCCTTCCGCCACGCCGCGGCCATTCACTTTCATGGCCGCCTGCGGCTCCACGCGCGTGGCGCGCCACGCAGGCGCGAGGCCGAATAGGATCGCCGCCAGGGCCGAGACGCCGACGGTAAATGCAAGCACGCGCGCGTCCATGGTCAAATCGAGAAACACCGGCTGGCCGGCCGAGGAAAGCAGCCCCACCAGCAAGCGGCTTCCCCACTGCGCGAACACAATGCCCAACGCGGCGCCCGCGGCGGCGAGCAGCGCGCTTTCCACGAGAAGCTGCCGGACCAATCGCCAGCGCCCCGCGCCAACCGCCATGCGCACGGCGATTTCCTTCTGACGATTGGCGGCGCGCGCCAGCAGTAAATTCGCGACATTGGCGCAGGCGATCAGAAGTAGCAGACAGACTACCGCCATGAGAATCTTGAGCGACTGCTGCACCTGCACGCGCAGATCGGAGATTCCGCCGGCGGCCGGCTTGATCTCGAACGTGCCCGCCGCATAATCGCGCTGCCGGTCGGGAGGCAAGCTCGACGGGATGGTTGCGGCGAAGACGGCGGGCGCGAGTATCTTCAGCCGCGCAGTAGCCCGCTGCGAATCGACGCCAGCCTTCGGCCTGGCCACCACTTTGAGCCACCAACTGAGGCGTTGATCCAGTTGAGAAGCGGCGGCTCCGTGCATCACGGGCTCGGCGCAGATCGGAACGAAAACATCGACGGAGCTGCCAACGTCGATACCCGTAAACCCGCGCGCCGCGACGCCAAGAATCTGGAAGGGATGCCCGTCGAGCGAAATCGCCTGGTTCAGCGCGGCCGGAGCGCCGCCATATTGCCGCTGCCAGAAATCGTAGCCGAGTACGGCGGTCGCGGCGCAGCCGCGCACATCGTCCGCAGCCACCAGCGTACGGCCGGCAGCCGGTTGCACGCCGAGCGTGGAAAAATATTGGCCGCTCACCCAGCTCCCACGCACGTAATGCGCCTCGCCACCCTGCGCGAGGTTGAAGCGCGGGGCGTTGTATGCGAGCAGCCCGGAGAAAACGTCCTGCCGGTCGCGAAGCTGTTCCCAGATGGGATTCGTCAACTCGTCGTCGCCGGGCCCCATGGTCACTTGTACAAGCTGTTCCGGATGGCTCACCGGAAGGCTGCGCAACATCACTGCGTCCACGAGGCTGAAGATCGCCGTGTTCGCGCCGATGCCGAGCGCCAGCGTGAGAACCACAATCGAGGCGAAGCTGGGATTCTTGCGGAACGTGCGCAGGCCCGCGCGAATATCGCTGCCGATTCCATGGAATGGATTGCGGCCCCAGATATCGCGCGTGGTCTCTTTCACCAGGTCCCGGTTGCCGAATTCGCGCAGAGCGGCCAGATGCGCGGCATCGGCGGATTCGCCGCGCGCGCGGGCATCGTTAGCGGACATTTCGAGATGGGCGCGAAGCTCGGCATCGAGATCGCGCTCGCGTCGTTTCCAGTTCATAGTTTCTATTCCTCCCGCAGTGCGTTCATAGGGTCGAGCCGCGAAGCTCGCCGCGCCGGCGCATAGCCCGCAACTGCGGCGACTGCACCAAAGAGAATAACCGCAGCCGCCAGCGTGCGCGCATCCGTTGCCGTCACGCCATAAAGAAAGCTTGCGATATAGCGCGTGACGGCTAACGATGCGCCAACTCCAACCGCCAGTCCAACGCCGACCACCAGCGCTACGTCGCCCATCGCAATCCGTAGAATGCGTCGCCGCTCCGCGCCCAGAGCCATGCGGATGCCGATCTCGCCGCGCCGCCGCGCCATGTTGTGCGAAATCACGCCATAGAGTCCGATGGCGGCCAGCAGCAGCGCCAGGCCGCCGAAGAACGCCGAAAGCGCCGCCAGTAAGCGCTCGCGCGCCAGCGATTCGGCCACCTGGACCGCAAGCGTGCGGAACTCGAGCACGATGGCGGGGTTCACTTTCTCCATGACCGCCCGCGCCGCCGGAGCGAGGTTCGCGGGCGGCCCGGCGGTGCGCAGCTCGAAGGTGGTGGAGGCTCCGCCGAATGCCCCGGGTAAATAGGCAATGGCCGGCTGCTCCTGGCGCAGACTGTTGTATTTCGCGTCTTTTACCACGCCTATAATTTTCACCAGCTGATCCTTCACCGGACGGCCCGTGCGGTAATAGCGTCCCACCGGATTCGCCGAATCGAAGAACTTACGCGCGGCAGTCTGGTTGATAATCGCCACCTTCGCCCGGCTGGCCATATCGCGCTGGTCGAAATCGCGGCCCGCGAGCAGCGGCGTGCCCAGCGTCTCGAAGAAGCCCTGGCTCACCCAATTGGCCCGCAACTGCGAATCGTGGGACGTTTGCGGCGTGGCCCCTTCCACCTGGATGGGCGTGATTATGGTGGCGCCGTTGAGGGGCGTAACGAAGGAATAGCTGGCGGAGAGCACGCCGGGAATTGACGCGAGCTGCTGCCGCATCTCCTCGAGGCTCGATTCCCCGCGCTCTTTCGGATAGTGCGCATTGCGCAGATCGGTGTTGATCATCAGAACGCGGTCGCGATCGAATCCGGCATCGAGCGTCGAGAGGTTCCAAAACGTGCTCAGCAGCAGCGCGGCGCCAACCACCAAGACCAGTGAGACCGCCACCTGCGCGCTCACCAGGGCTTTGCCGAAGTTGAAACCGGATTGTCCTTCCGCGATTCCGCGGGCGCTAACTTTCATGGCGGCCTGCGGGTCCACGCGAGTGCCTCGCCAGGCCGGAGCCAATCCGAAGAGCATGACGGCGACGGCCGAGACGCTGGCCGTAAATGCCAGCAGGCGGGCGTCAATCGCCAGGTCGAGGAACACGCGGTTGCTTGCCGAGGAGAGGAAACCTACCAGCAGGCGGCTGCTCCATTGCGCGAACAACGCGCCCAGCGCCGCGCCCGCGGCAGCGAAGAGCGCGCTCTCCATGAGAAACTGCCGCATCAGCCGCCACCTGCCCGCGCCCAGAGCCATGCGTACGGCGATTTCCCTTTGCCGCGCAGTGGCGCGCGCCAGCAGCAGGTTAGCCACGTTGACGCACGCGATCAGAAGCAGCAGGCCTACGACTGCCATCAGAACGAGCAATGCGTCCCGGTACTGTCCTCTCAAGTTGGAGATCCCCGTCGAAGCGGGAACCGTCTCGAGCGAATGGGCGGCGTATTCGCGCTGATTTTTCGGCAGGTCGCCCGCCGGAATAGTGGCTTCCAAGATGGGCCGCGCGAGAGCTCTCAAACGGGCCGCGACTTGGGCCGCGGGAATGCCGGGATTGGGCCGGCCGATTACACGGAGCCACCAAGTGTTGCGCGAGTCGAGCGGTAAACCGGGTTCCTGCACAATCGCCCTGGAACAGAGCGGAACATAAACGTCCACGGCGCGGCCCACATCGATCCCGGTAAAGCCAGGCCGCCCTGCGCCGACGATCTGGAACGGATGACCGTCGAGCGAAATCGAACGGCCGGGAATTTCCGCGTCGCCGCCGTATTGCCTTTGCCAGAAGTCGTAACTTAGAACAGCCGTAGCGGGGCAGCCGCGGCGATCGTCGGCGGCAGTGAAGGTTCGGCCAATGGCCGCGCCCGCACCCAGGGTGGTAAAGAAATCGCCGCTTACCCACTCGCCGTTGGCGTAACGAGCTTCACCGCCCGCGGTCAAATTGAACCTCGCCTGGCTGTATGCAAACAGGCCCGCGAATAGGTCCTGGTGATCGCGAAGCTGCTCCCAGAGCGGATTGGCAAAGAACGGATCGTCCGCGTCCATCCGCACCTGTACAAGCTGTTCGGGGTGGGTCACCGGAAGCGACCGCAGCATTACGGCGTCGATCAGGCTGAAGATCGCGGTGTTGGCGCCGATGCCCAGCGCCAGCGTCAGAATCATGATCGCCGCGAAGGCCGGATGCTTGCGGAATGTGCGCAGGCCGGCGCGAAAGTCGTCCACTATGCCGTGAAGCGGATTGCGTCCCCAGATGTCGCGCGTGGTCTCTTTCACCAGGTCGCGATTGCCGAATTCGCGCAGCGCGGCGAGGCGCGCGGCATCGGCGGATTCGCCGCGCGCGCGGGCGTCGCTGGCGGCCATTTCGAGATGGGCGCGAAGCTCGGCATCGAGATCGCGCTCGCGGCGTCTCCAGTTCATAGTCGCTATTCCTCCCTTTCATAGTCGCTATTCCTCCCGCAATGCGTTCATAGGGTCGAGCCGCGACGCCCGTCGCGCCGGTAGATAACCCGCAACGGCGGCGACTGCGCCGAAGAACAGAGCCGCCGCCGCCAGCGTGCGCGCATCGGTTGCTGTCACGCCGTAAAGGAAGCTGGCGATGTAGCGCGTGACGGCTAACGAGGCGCCCAATCCGGCCGCCAGTCCAATGCTTACTACGAGAGCGACGTCGCCCATCGCCATCCGTAGAATGCGGCGCCGCTCCGCTCCCAGAGCCATGCGGATGCCGATCTCGCCGCGCCGCCGCGCCATGTTGTGCGAGATGACGCCGTAGAGTCCGATGGCGGCCAGCAGCAACGCGAGGCCGCCGAAGAACGCCGAGAGCGTCGCCAGCAGACGCTCCCGCGTCAGCGATTCGGCCACTTGGACCGCGAGAGTGCGGAACTCGAGCGTGATCGCAGGATTCACTTTCCCGATGGCCGCCCGCGCCGCTGGAGCGAGACTCGCGGGCGGACCGGCGGTACGCAATTCGAAGGTGATGTAGGGGCCAACGTCGTCCTGCGCCGAGGGCAAATAGGCGATGGGCCGCTGCGCTTCGCCCAGCTTGTTGTAAACGGCGTCCTTCACCACGCCCACAATCTGGACCAACTGGTCTTTCACCGGGTAGCCCGTGCGGTAATACCGCCCCACCGGATTCGCCGTGTGGAAGAACTTGCGCGCGGCAGTCTGGTTGACTATCGCCACCTTCGCCGAATCCGCCGTATCGCGCCGGTCGAAATCGCGGCCCGCGAGCAGCGGCGTGCCAAGCGTTTCGAAGAAGCCCCGGCTCACATAGTTGACCCACAGCCACGAATCGCGCATCGATTGCGGCGTGAATCCATCCACCGTGACGGGGATATTCTGCGTGGAGCCGCTGATGGGCGTGGTGTTGGAAAAGCTGGCGGAAAGCACGCCGGGAATCGACGCGAGCCGCTGCCGCATCTCTTCGAAGCCCGGCTCCAGCCGCTCTTTCGGGTAGTTGGCGTTGCGCAGATCGGTGCGGATGGTCAGAACGCGGTCGCGATCGAATCCGGCGTCGAGCGTCGCGAGGTTCCGGAAGGTGCTCAAAAGCAGCGCCGCGCCCACCACCAGCACCAATGAGACCGCAACTTGCGCGCTCACTAGCGCTTTGCCCAAGCTAAATCGCGATTGTCCTTCGGCCACGCCGCGGGCGCTGACTTTCATGGCCGCCTGCGGGTCCACGCGAGTCCCGCGCAAGGCGGGAGCCAATCCGAAGAGAAGGACGGCGACGGCCGAGACGCCGGCGGTGAATGCGAACACGCGGGCGTCCATCGCCAGGTCGAGAAACACCTGGTTGCTTGTCGAGGAGAGGAACCCTATCAACAGATGGCTGCCCCATTGCGCGAACAGCGCGCCCAGTACCGCGCCCGCGGCGACGAAGAGCGCACTTTCAATTAGAAACTGGCGCATCAGCCGCCACCTGCCCGCG
>JBEKNN010000276.1:0-11675 GCA_049522755.1 Bryobacteraceae bacterium
ACCGTGCGAGAGGCGCCCTCGAATCCAGGCGCGGCTGCAGTGGTGGATAGGAAAATGAAGTCCGGGGCGATGGGTGCGGCGGGCATTCCCATACCGGACAAGGCGACCATTGATGCCCTTATTCAGGCGCTCGCCATGGAATCGAATGGCGCAACCGAGTGGACCGTCCAGCACACGGATGGTCCGGCGGCTAAGGCTCCCTTGGTAGTGGCGAGCATCCTACGAGAAAAGCCTTCGGCGAACAGCCCCAGCGAAGCCAGGGTGTACCGCCTGATAGTGTCTTGCAACGCGGCGACACAGGACGGATCCATGCAATTGGCTTGGTCGCCGGCGTCACAGAGGGGAACTCTCGCAGCTTCGGTAGATGGACGAGCGGCGTTGAGCTATCAGGTGGGTGGCAGTGAAAAGATGGGCAATGGTAGTGGCGTCGTCACTCAAGGCCTGGCTGCTCTAACGCTGACAGACGCCAAATTCGATACGGTCATCAGTTCGTCTTTGCCTGCGGAGACGCTGACGATTACGGATCTGTTCCCGGGCGAAACGGCGGTGTTTTCTTTTGCCAACCTGCCGCAGGAAGCGCAGCGAGAGTTCCAGGCGTGTTTTTCGGGGGCCGGCCGATCACGTTAGCTACGAGGATCTGACAGTCCGCCGAGCAGGGCGCGTTCCGTTCCTAACCTCGTACATCGCGTGTTTTCCAAAGTCAACGCTGGCGCAAAGCCCGTAAGCAAGGATCCAAGCTCCGATCCCAGAAATGAAGAAGAATGGTCGAGCAAGCCATCCCGACACTCTCGGCCCTGCTTGTCTGCTAACAAGCCCCCCTCGCAAGTAATAGTCTTTCCCAATGGCTGACCTGACCATGGCCCACGCTCCCAGAACTACCATAATGATGCAAACCAGCTTATTTACGATTTGATCAGCGCCCATTTTGAGATAAGGCCTCCTTATGACGTGATTTATTTTATTGACTACAGCCATTATGAACGAGGGCCGCCCATAGGCGCGGGCGCCCTGCAGTGGCGCCGAAGTAGAAGCCCACTTGTCTTCGCGGCATTAGGTAATATCGTCGCGGCTGATGGCGTCATCAGGCCGGGGACCAGTTGTGGGAAAAGCGTCGAAGCATTCGTCGAGAGCCTTTTCCCACTCGTCTGCGCTCATCCGGGCAGGCGGCGACGAAGGCGCGTTCTTGATCAGTACTCTCGAAGGAAGGCATCGAGAGAGATTCCGCGGGCTTGAGCGGTTGCCTCATAGCTCGAAATGAACACCCGGCGGAAGGCGTCGTCGGCTCGCCTTCAGCGACGCGCGATCTCATCCCTCTGCGCTCACCTGTTTCCCCTGTCTCTCACCGCCGCCTCAACCGCCGCGCGAATTTCGGGCGACTCGCGATGCAGCGCCAGCGCCTCCAGTGCGCTACCCGCGTCGGCGCTTAGGCCGTCCCGCACTAATCCCAGCAGAAACTCCATCGCGCGCTCTTGCCGCGACGCGCTGAGCGCCCGCAGAATCGTCTTGCGAAAGTACGCATCGCGGGCGCGCGGCAGCGCCTTGAGCAGAATCTCCACCGCGGCCGCCATGCGCGACGACCCCAGCGCCAGCGCCGCTTCTTCTCGCATCGCTTCATCCGCGCCGTCCAGGAATTCCGCCACCAGCGGCAGCGCCGCGTCGCGCTCCAGGCGCAGCAGCGAATCGAACACCTGGCCGATCACGGGCGCTTCACGGTCGCCTACGCGCGCCTTGAGCCGCAGCACCAGAATCGCTTCCTCGCCATCCATTTCCGCCACCGCGCGCACGGCCTCGATGCGCACCACTTGGGCATCGTCCGCCATGGAATCCACCAGCAGCCGAAAGATTTGCGCGCGCGGAATGTCGTTGCACGAAGCCAGCGCCAGCAGGCAAATCCCGCGCAGCGTCTGCGCCGTATCCTGCCGTCCGCCCCACACGGCTTCCATCTGGATGTGCCGCCGTCCCCGCAAATACGGCGCCGATTCGCGATAGTCCAGCTCGGTGAGCGCCTTGGCGATTGAATTCTTGCCCCAGCATTGCGTGTCGCGCTCCACCGCATCCTCAAATAGACGGTCGAATACCGCCAGCAGATCGGGAATCAGCTCGCGCAACTGGCGCTCGGCCGCGATTCTGGCGGCCTTCGCCACCACCAGATTGACGCGGTCCCCCAGTGCCTTTTTCAGCCCCGCGACGGCCTCCGCGTGCGTAACATCACGCAACAAACCAATTCGCTCGACCGCGGCTTCCACATCGCGCTTCGCCATGAGAATCTATTATCAGGATACAGAGGAGGAAAAATGAAACGAACCGCCAACGCGCAATGGCGCGGCGATCTGAAGACCGGCCACGGCGCCATTTCCACCGCCAGCGGCGTGCTCGCGAACGCGCAATACTCGTTCAGCACCCGCTTTGAAGAAGGCAAAGGAACCAACCCCGAGGAGCTTCTGGCCGCCGCGCATGCCGGGTGCTTCTCGATGGCGCTCTCGGCGCAGCTTGGGCTCGCCAGTCTTACGGCCGAGAGCATCGAAACCACATGCTCCATCAAGCTGGAAAAGCAGCCCGACGGTTTCGCCATCACCGAAAGCCATCTGGACCTCAAAGCGCGGGTGCCCGGCGCATCCCAGGCGCAGTTCGACCAGGCGGTGCAGGCGGCCAAAAGCGGCTGCCCGGTTTCCAAGCTGTACAACACGCAGATCACTCTTAACGCCAAATTGGAAGCTTAACCACACATGATTCATGACATTCAAGAGCGTGAACGGGAAGGCATAACCATTCTCGATTTCAAGGGCCGTATTTCGGCGGGCCCGGAGGCCACCGCCTTGCGCGATAAAGTGGCGGAGGAGACCGCCGCCGGCAAGAGCAATCTGGTGCTAAACCTGGCGGGCGTGGATTACATCGATAGTACCGGCCTCGGCGCGCTGGTGGTCTGCGTCACCGGGCTGCGTAAGATCGGGGGCAACATGAAGCTGTTGAACCTGAACCGGCGCAATATCGACTTGCTGGTGATGACCAAGCTCGACACGGTCTTCGAAGTCTTCACCGATGAGCAGGATGCCGTCAGCAGTTACTATCCGGACCGCAAGATCAAAGCGTTCGACATTCTAAACTTCGTGCAACAGATGAAAAAGGAAGCTTAGTGGCGCGCGGGGATCGTCACCTGCTGGAGGCGGGCCGGCATGCGCCCGAGTTTCGCCTGCCGCGCCTCGATGGCGGCGAAATCAGCCTCGCGGAGATTGCCGCAGAAGGCCCGGCGCTGCTGGCTTTCTTCAAGATCTCCTGTCCGGTGTGCCAACTGACGTTCCCGTTTCTCGAACGCATCCATCAAACGGGAACGCTGCCTGTCTACGGCATCTCGCAGAACGATGCCGCGGATACGCGCGCCTTCGCGCAGCGGTACCGGACCACGCTCCCCATGCTGCTCGACACCGAAGACAGCGGCTTTGCGGTGAGCAACGCGTACGGCATATCGAGCGTGCCGACGATGTTCCTGATCGCACGCGACGGCTCCATCGCGCAAGTCATGCTTGGCTGGCACAAGCAGGAGATGACCGCGCTGGGCGCCACCGCAGGCGCCCGCGTGATCCGCCCCGAAGACAGGGTGCCCGAATGGAAAGCGGGTTGAGGCTCCAGAAACTAAGCTCCCGGTGGGAGCTCGGAAAATAGAACCGGAAAATAGTAACCTGAAGACTCACCCATTATGGCCGAATCTCCAATTACGCCCCGCAGCCAGGACTTTGCCGCGTGGTATCAAGACGTCGTTCTGCAAGGCGACATGGCGGAGCCCGCCGAAATCGTCAAGGGCTGCATGGTCATCAAAGCCAACGGCTACGCCGTTTGGGAGCTGATGCAGCGCGAATTCGACGACCGCTTCAAAGCTACCAATCATCAGAACGTGTACTTCCCGCTGCTCATCCCGCAGAGCTTTCTGCGCAAGGAAGCCGAGCATGTGGAGGGCTTCTCGCCGGAGCTGGCGGTGGTGACCATAGCCGGCGGCAAGGAGCTGGAAGAGCCGTACGTGATCCGCCCTACTTCCGAAACCATCATCGGCCACTTCTTCGCCAAATGGATTCACAGTTGGCGCGATCTGCCGATTCTGATGAATCAATGGGCCAACGTGGTGCGCTGGGAGCTGCGCACGCGCATGTTTCTCCGCACCACCGAATTCCTCTGGCAGGAAGGGCACACCGCGCACTCGAACCACGCCGAAGCGCTGGAAGAGGTGCTGCGCATTCTGGATATCTACGCCGAAGTGGCTGAGGATATCATGGCCATGCCAGTCATCAAAGGGGCGAAGACGCGCGCCGAGAAATTCGCGGGAGCGCTGCGGAGCTATTCCATCGAAGCCATGATGCAGAACGGACTCGCGCTGCAGGCCGGTACCAGTCACGATCTGGGACAGAATTTCGGCAAGGCTTTCAACGTCCAATTCCAGAGTAAGGAAGGCCAACTGGATTACGTCTGGCAGACAAGCTGGGGCGTGAGCACGCGCCTGATCGGCGGGCTGATCATGACGCATTCCGACGACAAGGGCCTGGTGCTGCCGCCTAAGCTTGCGCCCGTGAAAGCGGTGCTGGTACCCATCTACCGCAAGGATCAGGAAAGGGGCGCGGTGCTCGAAGCTGCGCATCGCATCGCCAAGGAAGTGGGCGCGAAAGTGGACGACCGCGAAGGCCAGTCTCCGGGCGCCAAGTTCTTCCATTGGGAGCGCCGCGGCGTGCCGGTCGTATTGGAGCTGGGTCCGCGCGACCTCGCCTCCGGGAATATCGTGATGAAGCGGCGCGACACCGGAACCAAGGATATTGTGCCGCAAACGGAAATTGCCGCCAGGATTCCGGCAACGCTCGAGCAGATGCAAAAGGATCTTTATGCAGCGGCTAAGCGGCGCATGAAAGATAATACGGTGCTGGCGAATTCCGTCGAAGAAGTGGAGGCGATTCTCACCGATGTCAGCGCCGAAACAGGCGGCGGCAAGTTTGTCATGGCGCATCTCAAAGACGATGCCGCCTGCGACGCGCGCATGAAGGAGTTCAAGGCCACTGTCCGCAACATGCCGATGGTGGACGAGTACGACGGCCCCGGCAAGTGCATCGTCACCGGTGAGACGGTGGACCGGCGCGCGGTGATCGCCAAGGCTTATTAATGTGGGTGGGCCCATGGCCTGCCGACTGTCTCTGCCTTATATAATGTAGCGATCATGCGAAGAGCGGCCGCGAGAGTGTGCAGCGGCATTCTTGGGTGCGGTGTCCTCGCGTTCGCGCAGACGGCGCAGTTCGAAGTGGCTTCGGTGAAGCCGGCTCCGGCCGATGCGCGGGGGATCCGCTGCACCGGTGGCCCGGGTACGTCCGATCCGGGCTCGCTCACCTGCGAAAACTACAGCCTCTCCTTCGGACCTTTTTGTTGAAACATGACTGGCTCCGAAGCTTCCAATGATCCTATAGTGTCTCTTCTTATTCATTCCTGAAGGCCACCAGCGGATCCGCACGCGATGCCCGCCGTGCGGGATGCTACTCCTCGGCGCGCACCAGTAACTCGGCAAGATAGTCGAACGGATTGGCTGCGTTCAGCTCACAGGCGTGGATCAGGCTCATGAACAGATCGCCCACTCTGGCGCCATTCAGCGCCTTGTAGAACAGTGAGTTATTCCTGTGTGGGTCTGGGGGAGTGACGAACTGCAGGAGGTCCAGGAACTAATTTGCCGAAGGGTGTTCCGCACGATCCATCACGAGGATCTCCACAGGCTCCTTCTTCGCCTCCAGCTTCAGGCCTAGTTCGTCCAGCGAAGCGAATAGGGAGGAATCGGCATTCGGCCATTGAAAGGTGTAGTCGTATAGTTTGTCGAGTCCCGTTTTGTCCACGACCGGACCGCCCAGCGTGTTGGCTAGCATGTTCACCAGAATTCTGAGAGGCGACGCTTCAAAGACTGTCAGTTGTTCCCCGGCAGGACTTACGGTATTTGCCAATCCGCTTTTTTTATCCGGGGCAGCTTCCTTGAGTTTCGACCCGCTCTTTCCGAGGACGAGAGAGTACGCTGGGACTTGCTTCGTTTCACGATGCACCATCAGCTTAAACCGCTCCGCCAGGAGCGTCTGCAGCATACTCCGAATCTCGTCCCGTGTCGCGTCCGGGCTCTCGGCCTTAGCGACGATATCGAATTGGTCGGAATCGGCCCATCCTGGTCCGCCCAGAACGCGAATGCGCTGAATCCCATAGGTCAGACCAACGATCTGCCTGAGCTCGGCAGCTTCGATATTCAGTCTCCCGTGATTGACGATCAGCGACACCACATGCGGACCGGCCGGAGGGTTGACCGGTTTGACCGACGCTACTTCGAAGCTGGATACCTGAGCAGCCACTGCCAGTGCGGCAATCCATAGCGTCATCATGCAAACTATTCTAGCCGAATCGACCTTCCTGGTGATGATGGCCTACAGTCTGCGCAGCTTCCAACCGGATGCGCCCGCCTGGATGGATACCGCCCGGTAGAACGTAGTGGCCAGGATTCATCCCAGCGCCGGCAGGCGGCAGTTCGGACTGATGCAGCAGAATCTGCTGGTCGAGCGGTTCGGGCTGAAGGTGCACTTCGAAAAGAAGGACACGACGGTCTACCTGGGCAAGCAAAAGCATACCCTACCCTCCGTGGGACAATGTCTTTTCCGCCCTGATGCCATCCAAGTCTAAAAAGCGCCGGGACGCATTCCCGAATCCGGCGCAGGCTGCGGCGACACAGAAGCCGCCCCTTGAGATACTCCCCTTTCTGGAGCGGCACAGCCGCATCTCGATCGCCGTCTTGATTCTTCTGGGGACCATCCGCATTGTTGCCACTTACAACGTCTTCAGCCATACATTCGATGAACCCGCTCACCTTGCGTGCGGCATGGAGTGGCTCGATAAAGGAGTGTACCGATGGGAGCCGCAGCATCCGCCGCTGGCGCGCGTGGCTGCGGCCTTGGGTCCCTACTTACTCGGCGTCCGGTCGCAGAATACGCCGAACCGGGATATCTACTCGATGACCTTCGAGGGCCTCGCCATTCTCTTCCATGGCCAGGAGAGTCACACCGGGCCGAGTCATAGTGAGCCAAGCTACGATCTCACGCTCACCTTCGCCCGCCTCGGCATTCTGCCCTTCTTCTGGATCGGTTGCCTGGTTGTCTATGGGTGGGCGAGACGCTACGCCACCAAAGCCGCGGCCGTCATCGCGGTCTTCCTATTCAGCTTCCTTCCACCTATACTAGCCCACGCCGGGCTGGCTACTACCGACATGGCATGCACGGCGTTTCTGGGCGCCGCGTTTCTGGCCGCGACTGTCTGGGTGGAAGAGCCCACACTCCGCACCGGAGCGCTCTTTGGACTGGCCGGCGGCCTCGCCATTGTTTCCAAATTCTCCACACTGCCCTACTTCGCATCGGTTGCCGGGATTGCCTTGATCTGGCATTACTTCGCCGAGCGCACAGGCTTGGCCGGCGCCGTGGACCTGATCCGCCGGAGGTTGCCGTCGCTCGCGCTCGCCGCCGCGGTTGCGTTTCTGGTGGTCTGGGCTACCTACCGGTTCTCCTTCGGCAAGGTCTTCTTCGCGAACATCAGTCTGCCCTTTCCAGAGCTTTACGCCGGCATTCGCGATGTGTTCCAACACAATGCGGAAGGCCATCCCGGATACCTGCTGGGAACGCGATCCAACCACGGCTTCTGGTATTTCTACCTGGTCGACCTGGCTGTCAAAACCCCCTTGGCGCTGATCGTTCTATTCGCCCTAGGACTTTCGCCATCGCTCCGCAAAGGTTCTAAGTTCCTGCGTCCCTGGCTGGCGGTGGCCTTCTGCGCGGGCATCCTTGCGGTAGCGCTTTTCAGCCACATCAATATCGGCATCCGCCACGTTCTGCCACTTTATGTGGGCTTCGTATTGGTAGCGGCGGTGGGCGCGGTGCGTCTTCTCGAATTGGCTCCGGAACGGCGATGGGCAGGCTGGCTTGCCTTGCTTTTGTTTGTCTGGTACGGCGCCTCATCCCTCTGGAGCCACCCCGACTACCTGCCGTACTTCAACGAACTGGCAGGCAGCCACCCGGAGAACATCGTGGTGGATTCCGACCTCGATTGGGGACAGGATATGAAGCGCCTCGCCGCGCGCCTGCGGGAAGCGGGCGCGCCCGAGGTTTTCTTCCTCCCGATGGATACCGTTGCCGCGGAGCGGGGCGATTTCGAGAAGGGGCTCGGATTTCCCCATGTGATTGACGAGATTAACGCGCTAGGCCCCTCGGCGGGCTGGAACGCGGTCAGCCTGACATGCTTGAAGCAGCGGCGTCTCGGACTGCGCGACCGGCGGCCGGATTTGCAACCATGGCCCGACCGCGTGCTCGATTCCGGCGAGCCGATCGGAAAGTCGGTGCGGTTGTGGTATTTTCCGCCGCGCGCCGGCGGCCAGGCGCCCGGCCAGGCGCAATAGAGTAGCGCAGGGTTATGCCTGACCGGGTTCGCCGATTACAGTGACCCCCATCCCTACATAATCGGCCAATCGAACGAGACCCATCGGTCCGGACTCGCGCTGTTCCACGTACACATGGGCGCCGGGGCCAGCCAATCCATTCCGGTATCGCCGCCGATCGGCGCTCCCGGCGGGGCCGCGGCGGCCGGCATCGGGACCATCGCTTCCGCGGGACGCTCCAGGAATCGCTTGATGTCCGCCGCCAGCAGCGCGTGCTGCGCTTGATCGCCTTCGGTGGCGCCCGCCTCGCTCCTCAAGCGCGCCGCCAATTTCGATAACCGCAACGACGCGACGGCGCGCACCTGTCCATTCGGCGCTCCGGTGGCCAGCCACATCACGCGATCCACCAGCACGCGCTCTTCGGCGCGCCGCACTTCGGCTTCATACGGCGATGCCGCCGGAGCGTCGAATACCGCCTTCGTCAGCCGGTCGATCACCTCTTCGAGCGAGGGCAGCGCCGGGTCCACCGCATGTTGCGCCACCATGCGCGCCGCGCGGTCGAGCTGCAGGACGAAACCGATGGTCACATCCGCAGCGATGGTCGCCGGGCTTAGCGGATCGAATCCGTCGCCGGTGGTGCGCGGAAACAGTTCGCGATGCCGGCCGAATCCGGGCGGACGCGGCGGAATGGCGTCCAGCACCTGTTTGGGCACGGTCAGCTCGGCCGGCTTGAGCGTCGCGGCCAACGCGTCCAGCGCCTTCCGTTGATTCACCGCCGTCTCCCACTTGACCGGCGTGCGTCCGTCGCCGCGCATCCCATAGATATAATCGATGCCGCCCACCATCGACGCCGCCGATTCCACCGAATAGCGGTGATACATGAAAATCGGCACCAGCGGCTCTTCAATGGTAGCCATGGGCGCGCCATTCCGGATGGTATGCTCGCCGATGCGGTTCAGCGCCGCGCGCCGGATCTTCATGATGCGGTTCAACTCGTCGGCCTGGTTCACGCCCAGCGACCATTGGTCCACTTTCGGATGCGCGTCGATATCCTGATTCGTCATATAGCGAATATCCTTCGCCCAAGCCTCGTCGAGAATGCGCCCGAGCGCCGCCTCTTCGTCGCCGGCCGGAAGCACGCGGTATCCGTAGTTGATCGCGACTTTGTCCCACTCGCCGATGCGCGCGGGATACGCCTCCGAGAGATCGATGGTCCCATCGGCCTTCAGCTTTTCCTGCGGATGCGGATAATCCATCACCGAGATCCATCCAGCTTCGCTGTCGTAATAGTTGTGGCCGAGGCCCAGTGTGTGCCCCACTTCGTGCGCGGCGAGTTGCCGGATGCGCGCCAGCGCGGTCTGGTAGAGGATGTCCGGCTTCTCGTTCCCGGTGGCGTAGGGCGAGAGCAAGCCTTCGAAAATCATGTAGTCCTGCCGATCGCGCAGCGAACCCAGCGTCACGGTGCCTTTGATGATTTCACCAGTACGCGGATCTGCCACCGAGCCGCCCGTGCTCCAACCGCGCGTGGAACGGTGGACCCAGTTGATCATGTTGTAGCGTATATCCATCGGGTCGGCGCCTTCGGGCAGCACAGCCACTTTGAACCCATTGATGAAACCGGCCGCTTCGAACGCCTGGTTCCACCAGCTTGCGCCTTCGACCAGCGCCTTCTTGACGTCCTCGGGCGCGCCCGGGTCCACCCAGTATTCAATCGGCTTGACGGGTTCGCTCATGGCCGCGTTCGGGTCTTTCTTCTCGAGCCGATGACGCCGCAGAAACTGCTTGACCATGGGTTCACCGATGGGCGTGCTGTAGTCGACGTAGCTCATGCCGCCATACCCGGCGCGCGGATCGTCATAGCGGGGTTTGTAGTTGTTGTCGGGCAATTCGACCAGCGAGTAGTGCTCGCGCAAGGTGACCGCCTCGGCAGTGGGCGTCACGCTGGCGACGGTTCCCGAAAACAGCCCGCCGCCGAACCCGCCGCCTCCGCCGCCGCGCCCGCCACGGCCCGCTCCCGGCGCTCCGACCTGGATGGCTGGAGGACCCTGCGACGGACCGCCGCCACCACCGCCGCGCCCGCCGGCGCCCTCGTTAGCGAACGTCAGCGTCACTTCGATCTCGGTGTTTTTCGGAAACGCTTTCGTGCGCTCCATATAAAAGGCGCTACGCGTCCGGTCGACGCGGTACGCCCCCAACGCGCCGCCCGCGCCCTGGCCATCGCGCAGGAAGAAGTCCGTGGCATCCACCAGCACATGCCCGTTACTCTCCGCCCCCACGGTGAAGCCCCAGAGCACCGACTTCGCAAACGAATCTTCCACCGACCGGCGCTCTGCTGCATTGGCGCTCGACGACCGGAACGATTCGTTGGGCTGCACCATCATGACGCGCGGCCCGACGCGTTGAAACGACACCAGCCGGCCGGCGCCTTCCAAGCCGCGGTCGAGCCCGATATCGTTCGAGCCCAATCCGGCGGCGAGGCCGGTGGTGTAGAGAAAGTCGGCATTGAAGCGCGGAATCTCCAGCCATAAATTGCCGGTGCGCTCGTCCCAGTAAAGCGGGAAGTAGCCGTCCAGTTTCTGCATGCCGGCGGTGCGCTCTTCGATGGTTGGCGTTCGCCCGCCGGGTTGAGCCGCGGCTGCGGCGCCGCGTCCGCCTGGTTGCGCGGGAAGGGTTCGCGGGCTGAAAAGAAGAGCGGCGGATGCTGCCGCGATGAAGGTGAGGGATGCTCTTGACATTTTGGGAAAAATCCTTAGGGTCTATTGTATAGCTGCTTCGGCGGACAGCATGGCAGGCCTGAGGATGCTTAACCGTTTTGGGTGCCTGGCTCGGAAGCGGTTTAATATGTCGCATCACGGTTTATGGAGCTGAGGCCGGCTAAATTGGTTCGGGTGGGGTCGATTTATATTCAATTGTCAAAGAACTGGCTGAACCGGGGCCGCAGAATGGTTTTCGGGTCGGGCTGGAGCGCGACCAGGGGGTCGCGCGCGGACCGGGGGGTCCGCCCTACTTCTGAGTTACGCGGCTGCGGGCATTTGGCGACCTGACTTCGGGTTTACACGGGTTTTCGCGTAGTCGCGGGCCTCGTTCAGGCGCTGATTCCGGGCGATGAGAAGGGTGATTGCGGCAGGTGAAAAAACAGAATCCGTTCCCAGGAGCTGGGGTGGGAAATCGGCTACCGCATCGTACTTTTCGCCTTTGCTCTGTGCGAGTTGGGAGAGCAGCAGGGCTTCTTCGAGCGCTTGATCGCGGGCGGCTTTGCGCT
>JBEKNN010000277.1:0-11584 GCA_049522755.1 Bryobacteraceae bacterium
GAACCGCGACCCGCGCGCGCCCGCCACCGAATATCAATACGCCGATGGCGGCGGCCGCGTGGGCTTCATCGCATCGGTGAGCCGGCCGTTTTGCCTGAACTGCAACCGCCTGCGCATCACGGCCGATGGAAAGCTGCGGTACTGTTTGTTCGCGATTGAAGAGGACGACGTGAAGGCGCTGATGCGCTCCGGAGCATCGGACGAGGAGATCGCGGAGTTGGTCCGGCGCAACGTGGCGGGCAAGTGGGAAGGGCATGAGATCAACACCGCCCGCTTTGTGCCGCCGCCGCGGCCTATGTATCAGATCGGCGGCTGACTCGCAGGATTCGAAAATGGGACTGAGGGTCTTGGCGCGGCATCAATTATCGGGATTTTCCGGGCTTTGGAGAACAGCGGCGCTAAGATCGGCGGCGATCTGGGCGAATTGATCCAGGGCGGCTTGCAGATCTTCTATGATCTCAGCGGCAAGAATGGCGGGGTCCGGTAGATCGGAAGAATCGCCTAGGCTGTCGTCCCGGAGCCAGAAGATGTCGAGGTTGGCTTTGTCGCGCTTGACCAGGTCTTGATAGGAGAAGGAGCGGAAGCGCTCGGTCTCGGTCCGCTTGTGCCGATTTTCCGGGTTGTACGAGCGGACAAAGTCGTCCAGGTCGGCGCGCGTGAGGGTGTTGGTTTTCAGCGTGAAGTGCTTGTTGGTGCGAAGATCGTAGATCCACAGGGTGCGGGTCCAGGGAGTTTCGCTGGCCGGCTTGCGGTCGAAAAAGAGCACGTTGGCTTTGACGCCCTGGGCATAGAAGATGCCGGTGGCAGGCGCAGCAGGGTATGGACATCGCAATCGCGCAGCAGGCGCTTGCGGATGGTTTCTCCGGCGCCGCCTTCGAACAGCACGTTGTCGGGCAGGACGATGGCGGCGCGGCCGTTGATCCTGAGCAGGGTGCAGACGTGCTGGAGGAAATTGAGCTGCTTGTTGCCGGTGGCGGCCCAGAAATCGTCACGTAGAATTTCCTGGCGCTCCTTCACTTCGTCGCCATCCTGGTTGACGATGGTGACGCTGGATTTCTTTCCAAAGGGCGGATTGGTGAGCACCAGGTCATAGTTGACGGAGGGCTTGGCAGCCAGCCTATCCTTGCCCGCGGCGATGTTCTTTTCGTTGCCGAGGCCATGGAGAAGAAGATTCATGGCGCACAAGCGGGCCGTGGACGCGACCAGCTCCACCGCGTAGAGGGCGCCGGTTTGCAAGTGGCGTTTCTGGTCGCGATCGAGGTTGTGATCCTTCAGAATGTGGGTAGCGGCGGAGAGCAGGAAGCCGCCGGTGCCCGCGGCCGGATCGATGATAGTGGTTCCCGGTTGTGGGCGCATGACTTCGACAATGGCGTCGATGAGCACACGCGGCGTGAAGTACTGGCCGGCGCCGGACTTGGTATCCTGGGCGTTCTTTTCAAGCAGGCCCTCGTAGATGTCGCCCTTGACGTCGGCGCCGAGCGCGCTCCAGGGTTCCTTGTCGATGAGGTCGACGATGAGGCGGCGCAGATGCGCGGGATTCTGGATCTTGTTCTGAGCTTTTCTGAAAATGATGCCGAGGATGCCCGGCTCCTTGCCGAGATTTTCGAGGGTGTTGCGATAGTGGCGTTCGAGCGGCAGGCCATCCAGCTCGATGAGGCTGGCCCAGTTGTAGTCCTCGGGGATGGTGGACTTCTTGTTATAGGGAGGACGGGTCCGCTCGTAATCCATTTTGAGGAAGAGGAGATAGGTGAGCTGTTCGACGTAGTCGCCGTAGGAGACGCCGTCGTCGCGGAGCAGGTTGCAGTAGTTCCAGACTTTGTTGACCAGGTTGGAGGCGGCGGAAGACATTCGATGTGGAGGGGCTGCTTTGAGTTTAGCTTAGGTGCGGACGGTGCAGCCGGCCCGAGGCGCTCAGCTGGTTACGCATCGCCGTGACCGCGAATTGGAACAGCCTCGCCGACGTCCGCGCCACGTTCCCTTCCGCGGATATGATCGGCGAAGTTCTGATCTTCAACCTCGGGCATAACCGGTATCGCTTGATTACGACCGTCTTCTTCGCCACCCGCGAAATCTATGTGAAGACGCTGCTCACTCACAAAGAGTACGACCGAAAGGAATGGACAAAATAGTGCTAACTCTCAGCCCGGCCAAATACGGAAAGCTGCTCGCGAAAACCCTTCCCAAGCGCATCGAAAACGACGCGGAGTTCGATCGCTTTGTCGAAACCATGGAAGGGCTCAGCCGCGCCATCGAGCGCGGCGAAGCGAGTCATGAGGAACAAGCGCTTCATTCGCTTCTTTCCACCCTTATCCGGGAATATGACGAACGCGGCGAAACTCTGCCGGCCGGAGACGCCCTCCAAGTGCTCCAGTTCCTCATGGAGCAACGGGCGTTGCGCCCGGTGGATTTAGCGCCGATTTTCGGCGCGCGCTCCATCACTTCCCTGGTGCTGAGCGGCAAACGGAAACTCAGTAAGACCCATATCCGCAAGCTCGCGGAGTTCTTTCACGTCTCGCCGGTGGTTTTTCTGGATGAGGAGTAAGACGGGAAGGTCTCAGGGGGCCACAAGTAATGTTGAAGAGTGTAGCGGGCTGCTACCCCGCCGCGGCGGGCGAGTCAAGCGGCTCGGGAATCTGAAACTGGCCGCGCACCACTATTTCGGTGGCAGGTCCATCGCCGGGTTGCGCGAGAAGAATCCCCACGGAACCAGCTTGAAACCGGCTTCGTAAACCGGCATCACCGGCCAATCTTCGGGGCGCGGATTGTGGGTTATGCCGAAGGTGTACCACAGCACCACGTCGGTGTTGTCGATGGAGCGGTTCGCCGCGGCCCACTTGGGCAAGCCGTCGCCGCCGCGGCTCTGGTTGGGATAGTCGCCGCCGGCGTACATTTCGGCGGCTTGATAGGGCGTCACCCACAGGTGCGATTCCAGGAAGGCGGCGCGCTTGCGCACCCATGAATCGGCGGCTGCGAAGGGCTTGGCGTTTTCGCCCGGCAGCAGCGCGTAGCCGGTGGGATGCCCGAACGCATTGGCGGCGTTGGGATTGACCACGATCCAGCGGCGGCTGGTTTCGAGGTTCAGATTGCGCTGCGCTTCGTTCTCCGTGCGCAGCGGCGTCTCTTCCATGGTGAACGCGTTGTTCTGGGGATTCTGCGGGCCCGCGGGCATGGGCTTGCTGTTCATTTCCATGACGCGATTGGCGACGCCATCCACATCCATATCGAGGCGAAACGTGAAGAAGTGCTGGTGGTTCACGGCCAGGAGATTTTTCGCGACCATATGGCCGAACGGGTCGTGGGCGTCATCCGCTACGCCCTTCACCGACATGATGCCGGTCAGCAGGACGCGCGATTCCAGGGTTCCATCCTGGTGAAAGATCCAGTCGAAACCGTACTCGTAGTTGCCGGCTTCGGTGAGGAACGAGACCACCAAATCGCGCGCGCGGCGCGTGTTGTCGCCGTGCTTCCAGGCGACGCCGCCGTCCACTTCGTAGATGGAGATGGCGCCGGGAACGATGTGCGCGTCACCGGCTTCATCGGCGAGGGCGGCGTCGAAAACGCGGCAGTTCTCGGGGCAATCGAGCCCTGGCCGCTGCGAATTCGCGGTGACGCCGAGACCGAGCTCGCCGGCATCGAAACTGTTGCGGAAGAACCAGCCGCCGCCGGGGTCGCCATAGGGCACCACCATTTCCGAAAGCGCGGCGCGGTAGAGGATGGGGCGGACGCGGCCGCCATCCTCATATCCAACGGTGTAAAGCACCAGGCCTTCGCGCGGCTGCAAACCGAATCGGAAATGCCACTTCTGCCAGTGCACTTCGTTGTCCTGCACTTCGAAGCCGGGGCCCATGGGCTGGGTGATGTGCAGCGGCGCGGGCGCGGTGCGGTAGGGCCCGGTGGCGCCGGGCGTCAGGTCGAAATTCTCGTGCGAAACCGGGGCGTTGCGGTCGATGTCGAGAAAGTCGAGGACCTTTCCATCGGTGATGTTCACATGCGCGACCAGGCCTTCGATGGGATGCGCAAAGTAATTTTGCCCCGCGCCGCCGTAATAGAACACCTCGCGCACTACGCGGCCTTGCTCCGTGCCCGGCAGTTGAAAATAGCCGGCCGACCACGAGACGCCGTAGACGTTGTTCAAATCGCGGATGCCGCGCGCGGACATGGCGCGGGCGAACCGTGGATCGCGACGCGCGATGCGGTCGGCCAGGCCGGAATCCTCGCCGGTGATCGGCGGCTCCACGCCGGGAATCAACTTCCAGGAATCGATCTGCGCGGTGGAAAGATCGACCACGGCTTCCCACGTCTGGTCGGAGGGATAATCGTAGACCACGGCGAAGGCGCGCCGCGGGACGGGCGTCTGCTTCAGCACCGCATCTTTGGGGGGCTCCTGGAGCGCGATCATGCTGAATAGCGCGGTGTGGGGCGCGCGGCCGGAGTTCTTGACGATGGCGGCGGCGGAGCGTATCTCGGCGACGGTGAGCGGGGCCAGGGGATTGGGGGCGGATGAGGCGGCGTTGGTTAGAAGGATGGCGCAGAGTGCGGCGTTAAATCGGCAAGACATTATGCGCCCTCGATTCTTAGAGTGACGGCGTAGTCGCACGGCTTTTCGGGCGGGAACTCGACGGCTAGCGCGGTTTCGTTCTGCGTGAACTTCAGGTTGCCTCTGTGGCCTAGCAACTCCACGCGGCGGACTTTGCCGGCGCCGGGGCTCCCGCCCAGGGCCAGTTGCGCCAATTCGTGCGCATGACCCGGCTCGGGCCATCCCATGACGAAAGCGTAGAGGGCGCCGTTTTTGGTGGTGTAGCGGACATCGGCCGCCGTGAGGTCTTTGCGATTGCGCTCGTTGAAGCCTTGCTGGCGATCGGTCGGCGGCGGCGCAGCATTGCCGGAGACTTTCCAGGGACGCGTACCGAAGATGCCTTCACCGTTTACGGCCATCCATCGGGTAATGCCGTCGAGCACCTTCAGCTCATCGTCGTCGAGCATGCCGCTGTTGGGCAGCGGGAAATTGAGCATCAGGTTGCCGTTGCGGCTGACGATGTCGCAGAGCATATCCACCACTGTCTTCGGCGTCTTATAAGCGATGCCCTTCTTATAGTGCCAATTACCGATGCAGGTATCGGTTTGCCAGGGGTCCGGCAGAATTTCGTTGGCGATGCCGCGTTCGATATCGAGAGCGCAGGTTCCGCGCTCGCAATCCTTCGCCGTCTTACTGGTGAAGATGCCGTCTACTTTACCGCCGTGAAGCTTGGCATTGACATTGTAATAGTGCGACACCAGCTTGAGACCCACGTCGCCAAAGGGGATGCCGCCATCGGTGTAGAGTAAGTCAGGGCGGTAGTTATCCACCAGATCCTTGATACGCAGGAACCATTGGCGCTGCCATGAGAACGGGGCGTTTCGGCTCATGGCATTCGCGGGTGCGGGCTGATCGTTGGGGAACGGATGATACAGATCGTTGTAAGCGGGATCTGCGCCGTCATACTTCACTCCGGCCAGCGGCCCCGTCTTATCCGACTGATGCGAGACGGCGAACCAGTTATAGCTATTGGATAAGTGCTCACTCACTGCGAACTTGAGTCCGGAATCGCCGGCAGCTTTGCGCCATAGCCCGACTATATCTCTCTTCGGCCCGGTGGCGACGGCGTTCCATCGCGGCTGAAACTTAGAGTTCCACAGATCGAAATTGTCATGATGCACGCCCATGCTCATGAAGTATTTCGCGCCGGCCTTCTTATAGAGCTGCATCAAGTGACCCGGATCGAACTTATCGCCTTTCCACAACTGGCAGATGTCTTTGTGGCCGAATTTCGAGGGATGCCCGTAGTGCTCCACGTGATACTTGTATTGGCCGCTGTCCTGTATGTAGATGTTGCGGGCGTACCAATCGCCGAATTCGGCGGCCGATTGCGGCCCCCAATGCGCCCAGATGCCGAACTTGGCATCGCGGAACCATTCGGGGATGCGGTAGGCGCGCAGAGATTCGGAGGAGCCGTCGAAAGGGCCCTTCTCGATGGCGGGCAGCTCGTCTTGCGCGGCGGATTTGCGCGGCAGCAGCAAAGCCGGGGCGGCGGCGAGAAGGGCGGACGCGGTTCGCCGGGTGATTTTCATATTGAGTTGAGCGCTCCTTGCCGGATCGCGGGTTCGTTCGCTGGCCCGCTTGATTCAGAATACTACCGGGCGAGACGCGCTGGCTGTCATGTTTCGCGTAAGGTACGGCCGGCTGAAAGCCGGCTGGGCAGGCGCTTTCGCCTGCCAACTCGTTATGTTCTACCGCAGAAAGCTTCCCCCTTGGCATCCCGATCTCACAGAGGCGACCTTCCTGTTTGTCACTTGGCGTTTGGCTGGCTCCATCCCGCGAGCCCGGCCGCTGCAGGCGCCCACAGGCGCAAAGCTATCCGCGGGCCGAGCCTTCCTCGTCTTGGACCGTGAAGTGGACAAAGCTGCTTCGGGCCGGTATGGCTGCAAGAATGCCCGAGTAGCCCGTGTAGTGGCCGAGACTCTCTTGTATGGCGAGAGCGGAAGGCACTTTTATCAAACTCCGAGCCTGGGTGATCATGCCCAACCATGTTCCTGTACTGCTGCTGCCCAAGATGTCACTACCGGTGATCATGCGTTGGTTGAAAGGCTCCACCGCGCGACAAGCCAACCCGATTCTTGGCCGAACCGGGGAGGCCTTCTGGCAGGATGAATCCTTCGACCATCGTGTGCGGGACGGAGCGGAACTGGGTCTGGTTCACTATGTGGAGTACAACCCGGTAAGCGCCCTGGCAGCCAATCCCCGTGCCTGGCCTTGGTCGAGCGCGCGGTTGGCAGGCGAAAGCGCCTGCCCCACAATTGGCCTGATCGCTTCCGAAATGTAGAAACTCCAGGGACCGGCCTCCCGACCGGTCGGCGCGCCGCAGGCGCGCTCCGCGCGTCGACCGGCCGGGAGGCCGGTCCCACTAATTCTCGGTGGGCGTCTTCTCCAGGTGATCGACGACTAATAAATCGACCGGCCCCTTCTTCTGCTCCAGCCTGAGCCCCATCTGCTCTTGCAACGCGGTAAAGAGACTCGGCGCGGCCTGGCTATCGGCATCGCGCGGCATGCCTCCGTCACCCCCCGATGGCGGAGGCGGCGGCAGGGGAATTCCCATCGCCCCTTTGCCGCCTGCATCGGGCGCGAAGTCCAGGGTGAAATCGTAGTTCTTAGTGAGCCCGGTCTGATCCACCACGGGCCGGTCCATCTGGTTCGCCAATGTTTCCGCAAACTGCGCCATGGTTTGCTTGGTGGCCATCATACGCATGCGGCCGGGCATCATCATCATCCTTGTGCCTTGACCGGCTCCGGGCGGCAGTTGCGGCATGGCGCCGTCTCTAACCACAGTGCGCATAGCATTTTCCAGCGCCTGTTTAGCTTTCTGCACATCCGCGTCGGACGAGCCCTGGTCCTTAGGTCCAGCGGCGTCCTTGGCATCGGGATCGTCCGGCGGCGACTCCTTCATCTTCGGCCCGCTCTTCCCTACCACCAGCGCATACATCGGCAAATCCTTCTTCTCGCGATGCAGCGTGAGCTTGAATCGTTCCGCCAGCAGATTCTGCAACATCAGCTTGACATCGTCCTTGGTGGAGCCTGCCGGAACTTTCGCCACGATGTCGAAGCGCTCCGTATCCATCCAATTCGGGCCGGAGACTTGATAGGTCTTCACTCCATAAGCGGCCACCATGAGGCTCTTCAGCGTCATGTTCGAGTAGGTGATCTGTCCGGGGTCGGAGGTGCCGGGGCCGCCCTGGGCGCCCATGCGCATCGCGATTCTCATGCCGCCGCCAGGGCCCATGCTGGTAGCCGGCGGCGCAGCGGGCTTGATGGTGGCCACTTCGAAAGATGGCGTGGCTGCAGTGGTCTGCGCAAAGGCTACGCAAGACGCGAAAAATAAAAGCGCGGCACGGACGTTAACTGGTCGCATTTTCGAAATCCCCCGGCGTTCCTGAGAAGTTGTTTCTGGTAGAAATAACGCCAGCCGGGCGTGTTTTGTGACAGGCAGCGCACAGGGCATGGCCCCGCGCCACGTTGTTGGTTATGACGTTGCGCTACGAAGCTTTTTCGTGCGCGTAGGCCACGTATTCGTTGTACGGGCCCTTGAAATCTTCGATCCGCCCGCCCTCGATATGCCAGATCCGCGTCGCCACTTCCTCAATCAGGTCGTGGTCGTGCGTCACCAGCAATACCGTGCCCTCGTACTTTTGCAAAGCGAAGTTCAGCGCATTAATCGATTCCAGGTCCAGGTGATTGGTAGGCTCGTCGAGCGCCAGGAAATTCGGCTTCTGCAGCATCAGGCGGCAGAAGATCAGCCGCGCCGCTTCGCCGCCTGAAAGCGCCTTGGTCGGCTTCAGGGCGTCTTCGCCGCTGAACAGCATCTGCCCCAGCAGCCCGCGCAATTCCTCTTGCGAAGCTTGCGGATCGAAGTCATGCAGCCACTCGATCGCTGTGGTGTTCTTGGCGATGGAATCGGTATGGTCCTGCGCGAAGTAACCGACCACCACTTCGTGCCCCCATTTAACTACGCCGTCGGCTTCGAACAGGCGATCCGCATCGTCGATAAACCCCGTCGCGTTGCGCATCAGCGACTTCAGCAGCGTGGTCTTACCGGCTCCGTTGCGCCCCATCACCGCGATCTTCTCGCCGCGCGATACGCTGGCCGTGAACCCGTCGATGATCTTGAGCCCGTCATACGCCTTCGTCAGCCCTTTGCACTCCAGCGGATGCCGCCCCGACTGCTTTTTCATCTCGAAGCGAATGTACGGCCGCGCAATATTCGACTTCGCCAGCTCCGACGTCTGCAAACGCTCCACTTCCTTCTTGCGCGACATCACCTGGCTCGACCGCGTGCCCGCGGAAAACCGCGCGATGAATTCGTTGAGCTGCGCGATCTTTTTCTCGCGCTGCGCATTGCCTGCTTCGATGCGCGAGCGGATCTGCGTCTTGGCGAGTACCATATCGTCGTAGCCGCCGGTATACATAATCACCGCCTCGTAATCGATATCGGCCACGTGGGTACACACGCTGTTCAGAAAGTGACGGTCGTGCGAGATGACAATCAGTACGCCTTCATACTCGCGCAGATAGTCTTGCAGCCAATGCACGGAATTTAAATCCAGGTGGTTGGTAGGCTCATCCAGCAGCAGCGCCGGCGGACTGCCGAAAAGCGCCTGCGCCAGCAGCACGCGCATTTTTTGCCCGCCCTGCAATTCCCCCATCCGCCGTTCATGCAGCGAAGCGTCCACGCCCAGGCCGTCCATCAGCACGGCAGCGTCGGTCTCGGCGGTGTAACCGCCTTCGTCGCCCACAATGCCTTCCAGCTCGCCCAGACGCATGCCGTCTTCGTCGGTGAGTTCGTCATGCGGCTTGGCGTAGAGTATGTCGCGCTCCGCGAGCGCCTTCCACAGCGGCGCGTTGCCCATGATCACGGTGTCGATAACGCGAAACTGGTCGAAGGCGAATTGATCCTGCTGCAGCACGCCGAATTTCTTCGGACGCGTCACGGAACCTTTCCCGGGCTCGATCTCGCCGGTGAGAATCTTCAGCAGCGTCGATTTGCCGGCGCCGTTCGGACCGGTAATAGCATACCGCCGCCCCGGAAGAAATGTGCAATCGACGTCTTCAAACAGAACTTTAGCGCCGAAGCGCATGGATATATTGTTAATGGATAGCAAGGATACTTCTATTATACCGCGGAATTAACACTTAGCGGGCTGTTAGGTCAGAAGCGCCTTTGTGATACCTAATGATGTGATGGCGCGCGCACCGGTGCGCACGGTGGTCCCAACGGTGTCTCCGGCTGGCTGCGCCGACGCTCGATGGGCAGGCGTCTTACAAAGAAAAACAGCGTAGCGTACTCTCTACGGCCGTTCACGGCTGTTAATATACGCGAAACTCCCGGTTAAAGCCAGCGTTTTAGGCTACTCGATTTGTTTTGCAGCGCAAAATCCGTCAACGGCATTAAGTCCGTCTTGCAGTGAGCCGGGAGTCGTGACAGACTGTCTGCACTGTTCGGGCGATATCCACGCCTCACGTCGCGCATCGCTCGACCGATTGCAAAAGGAGTCATCAAATGCGCCACGTCGCTCGCTGCTTCGCGCTGTTTCCCGCGTTGTTTTCCGCGTTGTTTTCCGCCGGGCTGGCTCTAGCCCAGGTCGGCGGCACGGGTTCAATCGAAGGCACAGTTACAGATCCGTCAGGCGCGGCTGTAGCCGGCGCCGCAATCGACGCCACCAACGTTGCAACCGGCGCCGTGACCGCCCGCAAGACCACGGACGCGGGCTTTTTTGTACTTCCTCTGCTGCCGGCCGGTGAATACACTGTTACGGTCAAAGCCGCCGGTTTTGAAACCCTTACTCAGTCGCATGTGATTGTGGATGCGCTGGCGACAGTTGGGCTGAATCCCAGGTTGCAGATCGGCGCCGCCAGCCAAACGGTCACGGTACAAGACCAGCCGTCAATCCTGAAGACGGACGAAGTAACGCTGGGTTCTTCGATGCAGAACAACGTCTATGATGCCCTTCCGCTCGCGATGAACGGCTCGGCCCGGGATCCTTCGGCCTTTGCCGGCCTCGCCATCGGCGTCGACAACTACAGCACTCAGGCGGCCGGTCCCTCGACGGGATCGTTCAATGGCGGACAGACCTATCAGAATGAGGTCTATATCGAAGGCCTTCCTTTGACTAGCGCCGGGACCGAGGCCGATACCCGCAATCTCGCCTTCGGCGTATCCGTCGAGGCCGTCGAGCAGTTCCAGGTCGAGACGTCCGGCGCCAAAGCTATGTACGAAGGGCAGGGCGTTGAGAATTACGTCTTCAAATCGGGAACCAACCAGTTCCATGGCGGCGTCTTCGAATACTTCCGCAACACCGATTTCGATGCCCGCGGCTTCTTTGCGGCCACAACTCCCATTGAGCACCAGAACGAATTCGGCGGCACTATCGGCGGCCCCATCAAGAAGAACAAGATATTCTTCTTCGGCAGTTACGACGGTTACCGCTATGATTCCGCTTCGCCCCCCGGATACCAGACCATACCGACGACGGCCGAAGAGACTGGCAATTTCAGCGCCTTTCCCCAGTTGATTTACGATCCGAACAGCGCCGCCGGCACCAACGTGCGGACGCCGTTTCCGAATAACACAATCCCGGCGAATCGCATCTCATCGATCGCGCAGTCCTTCGAGTCATACTTACCCGCGCCCACTAACGGCAACATTGCGAATAACTATCTGGCCACTTTGCCGGTCCTGGTGCATAACAACAATACTTCCGAAAAAGTAGATTACAACCTGTCCGATAAGCACCGCATCTTTGGCCTGATCAGTGAGGGTAAGTACTCGACAAACTTCACCGGTAGTCTCACGCCAATCAGCACGTCCACTCTGCCTGCGCCCTATACGGACGGGCGCGTCGTGGCGGAGACCTCCACGTTGGGCCAGATTCACGACAGTTATATCCTCTCGCCGAGCGTCGTGAATCAGTTGAGTCTCTCCTACAGCCGGTTATGGATACCTCTCGGGAGTGATTCGGCCGCCGGCGATTATCCCATGAAGGCGGGCCTCACCGG
>JBEKNN010000278.1:0-11566 GCA_049522755.1 Bryobacteraceae bacterium
GCCGAGATTCGGGTGTTCAAGAAGGGCTCGATGCAGCCCCTATTGGCGCAGATGGACGAACTCACTGACGAAAACCTGATCGTCATCGTGAAGAAGACGCAGACCGCCATTCCGAAGGAACAGATCGACCGCATTGACGCGCGGCCCATCGCCGGCAGCCGCGTGACTAAGGAAACGACCACGAAAGAGACGTACGGGGACGCAAAAGCGGGAGCCCAGTCGACGCCGGACGTGCCGGTTACTACGACTTCCAGTAGCGTAAGCGTCGGGAGCAAACCGGACTTCGAGACGGTGTACCGGCGACCGGTCGGGGGGCCGAAGAAGTAGTGTTACCAGGTGCGGCCGGACGTTGGCGATGTCAGGACGCCCCGGCTCGAAAACCAAAGCGGTCGAGAAGGCGAGTTATTTCCTCGCGATCCGCCCCCACCTTCGACGCTCCACGCAGTAAGTCTTCTGCGTCAACCGGATACCAGTTTCGGCGGTCTTTTCGACCGAGTCCCGCGATATTAAATGGCTCGATGGCGCGCAGCAAATCGTCGTTGAACCTTTCCGTTTCGGCGCTGCCGCGCACCGACCGGGCGCGCTTCAATAACTCTGTCGAGTGTGCTTCGAAAGACGGATGATCATGCAGAAGAAAAGAGCTGGCGAGATGAGGTCTGTCGAGCCGGCGCGCGGTTTCGCTGAAACTTGCGGCTGCGAAATAGAGCATTGACAAGGAAACGAATAGCGGAAAATTGTCCATGCTCGCGTACAGGCCCGCTATCAGACGCGCGGTCGCGAGCAGTTCGTCGCCGGTTCGTTTTGCATAACCGGTAAGTTCACTGCCGAATCGGTCGGACTCCCAGTGCTCTTCCATAATTCCGGCCAGCCGCGTCACGCCCAACAGTACAAGCGGAAAGCCCGTGGAAAGCAGAGGGTCCACGAAGCCGGCCGCGGATGGCAGCAAAGCCCACCTTCTCCCCGCTACGACGCCACTTCGGAAAGAGAGTCGAGGCGCGTAGGTGAACGGACGGTCCTCGGTGGCGATCGCGAATTGATCGCGGACGGTTGGCAGGCATTTCAGGAGCCTGGCCCAGGCGGGAAAGCCGTCGCTAAGTTGGAGGCGAGCTGCGAGGGAATCCACCGCTGCGACTCCGGCGCTGGTGATTCCACTGCGGAAGCGCAGAACCCAGATCCATCCTCCATCGAAAACGTGGTGAACTGCCGCATCATCGATGGGGTAAGGCGGCCCGGCGTAGTTCTCATCGAGAATATCTTCCAGGCGGCGCACGCCCCGGAAATGCGTGTAGAGGGCCTGGGTTTGAGGAAAATCGGGAAGCGGGAGTTCGGGCAAGGCGAAGGCCCGGTGCAGGAATCCGCGGGGGCCGGTGGCATCCACCACGAAGTGCGCGGAGATATCGATATCGTTGCCGTGGCGCTTACCGTGCAATCGCACTTCATCGCCCGACTCGACGGCGCTCTGCAGATCGACCTCGTCGAGATACTCGGCGCCGGCATTTTGTGCTTCACGGACGAAGTGCTGGTCGACCACCGCCCGATTCCAATGCGTATCGGCAATGGCGTCGTGAGGGCTCGCCGCCACCAGCAACTGGTCTTCACGGTCGCTACTGGCGGCCGCGCGCCGGCCGAACTGATGGTGATAGAAAGTGAAGCCGCGTTTGATTCCGCAGTCCACATTTGGGTAAGCGCGCTGCCAGGCGCCCCATTTTGCGAGCGGCAAAATGCCGGGAAGATTGTAGCGAAGCGCGAGGCCTTCGAGCAGCAGATTGGATAACGGAGTGGAAGACTCGCCGATCGCAAAACGGGGGTGCCTGCCTTTTTCCAGCAGAATGACTGAGCGTCCCTGGCGGCGCGCAATCATCGCCAGAAGAGAGCCTGCAAATCCGGAGCCGGCAACGGCAACATCGTAAACGGAGCTCAAGCCCGCACTCCACAGACATCACAATCTACAGGGCCGGGAATGGTTTGGCGAAGATTCATTTCTCGCAGACGGTTGTGACGCGCCGCGTAGCAGATACCGCAGACAGCAAACCTTTCGAGATCCCAAAGATCGGCGAAGACGCGGCCGCCGTGCAGTCTCAGCCCGTATTCCTGCGAGGCTTCCAGCGTCTCGATTCGAGGCGGCCCGAACTCGCCTCTTGCAGCCAGCTCGTCGAGTGCGCCGTTCCCGCCTCTGGTTGGTATAAGAGCCGCCACGGCCGCCCCGCATGAGAAGGCGAAATCGAGCGAGCGCCCAGCCCAATAGACAGCTTCCTGTTCGCCGAGGAACGGCGGCTTGACCAGAATGAAGGCTCGCAGATCGATCGCGCTCCGGCGCAGGGCATTCGCCGCGGAAGAAAACTGCTCCAGCGTCATGCCCTTATTCAGCCTGGGAAGAATCTGAGGGTGAACCGTTTCGAGCCCCATTGCCACTTCAAGACGACCCGCAATCAGTTCACGGAAACGGAGGCAATTCTCGCCAATCAGCGCCGGGTGACTCTCGACGATCACGCGGTCATAGTGCGTCAACTGCCTCGCAATCGCGGGATAGTCGGCCACGGGAATGGCGCGTGGGTCGAAGAAGCTCCCGCTGTTATAAAGCTTGATGATCGGGGCAGCGGGCAGCCGCGACAGGGCATATTCGATTTGTGCGGGGATCGCGCCAACGGGCACGGTCCCGGTCAGAGTGTTCTTCCACAGATCGCACATCACACAGCGCCACGGACACTCGCGGTTGGTCAGAAACAGCGTGTTTACCGGAACGATTTCGCCTTCGTTCGAGCGCTCTTCTTCGGCGAAGAATTGCCAGGGCCGCGTTGGATCGAGTTCTGGCGTGCGGATCGTCATGAGTAAAGCGAAAGAAACTGTCGGCGGTACTCAGATTCGCGAAAAGGCAATCGGCGGCGCAAAGCGGCTTCCGGCAGAGCACCGTGCTGAAAGCGCCGCTTCGGAAAGACCGGCATGTTCAGGCCGGTGATTGCGGCAATGCCTCGCGAAACTATCTGACCCTTGAGATCGTACAGGCGAGGCACATCGTAGCGGGTCAGTTCGATAAAAGGTATGGCCTCGGAAACGGCGATCACCGCCGGCTGCACGAATGGGCTGAAGCCCTCAAAGCCGAAGTGGCGCCCTGGGGCGTAAGTGCGCGTGTAAGAACGACTGAGACCGCCGGTGTAAGTCAGTGAGTGTTTGATCTTCCCAACGCCCCAGCCTTCCTGATACAGCATTTGATTATTGATTACGCTGCGAATTGTCAGTTCGGGATTCTCTTCAATTGGATAATCCTTCAGGTTCTCATCGCCTCCGTCGCCGTCAATCAGGTAACGCCACTCAGGGTAACTCGCCCGAATGCCGCGGCAAAGCGCGACGGCCATGGTCGCGGACTCGATATCGAGGGGCTTATAGTCTTCAATCAGGCGGATGGTTTCGTTTACGTCCAAGTCCGCTGCGTTGGCTTGAATGGGTTCGAGAAAAAGGCCGAGGCCGAGCGCATCGAGGAATGCGCGAGCCTGTTGCAGGTCGGGGCCGTTCCCAAGGTCCAGGACAAAAGCTTTCAGCCGCGCGGGATTCATCCCGAGCCCGCGCATTACGTGATAGGTAGTGAGAAATACGCTGCCGCTATCGATCCCACCCGAAAAGCAGACGCCCAGCGGTCCGGCATCTGGGATAGACTGCAGATACTTCGAGATCTCATCCGCTAACGCGCCTATGTATGCGCGGCCGATCTGGTCTAAGTCGGGGGGTAGACTCGCCGGCGGAGGGTCAAAGAAGCGCGTGTATTTCGGATCCGGATCCGGACATCCGATCAGTTGCAGTTCCACTACATGGTGGGCAGGCGCCATCCTTGTATAACTCGGATGAAATTGCGCGTCAAGCCCTTCCGCTTTCAGCCAGTTATAAATGGCGTCGATTCTGTCGGCCACAATCAACACCGGGCCAGCCTGTCTCTTGGCGAGAAAGTAGCGCATCGGGCGATCGAGGGAACGCGCCATGATTACGGTCTTGCCCTTGCGCGCGACCAGAGCGAAGGAGCCATCAATCCGGCGTGCGCCCTCAACCGGGTGATTGCGAAGAAGCTCGCGCGCGGCATCGTCCGTCAAGTTATAAATACGATTGGCGCCGGGCTCTAACAGGTCGATGACTTGTTCTACGTATTGTTCCATGGCGTGTACCTCGATCCCCTCAGGCGACGGCAACTACGCGAGGCGCCGGCGCGACGTGACTGCGAGACGCCCACCAGATTTCGACAGCGTTGGCCAGGGGTCCCACAATCGCCAGGGCGTAATAAGGCGCGTGAACGTTCTGCGCGAGACGCAGCGCCATTTCCACCGCGGCGACCAGAAACGCTACCAGACATTGGCCCCAGCGTGTGCGCACAGTCGTTTTCGGATCGGTGATCATGAAGAAAATAAACAGCTGATACATGGGCCCCGTTATAGGCGCCACTTCGGCCAGAAACGCATGGCCCGTAATGGCGCTGCGCCACAGCGACAGAGCGACAAACGAAATCACATAGACGGCGGTGATGTGCAGGCGCTTCACTCGCCAGACGATCAACGCGCCCAGCACCCAAACGATCAGCATGGGCCAAAGCGTGTTACCCCATTGAACACTGAGCGTCGACACGTAATCGGGCGCCAGAAGCAGCATCGCCACGATCGCAAGATTGGAGGGATTCCAAAGATGCCGGCCCTTCCACCGCACCACGTATTTCGATGTGATCGCTATCGCGCTGCACAGCGCGTAAGGCCAAAAATCGGGAGCGCGCACCAGGATGCCGACGCTGATGCCGGTGATGTAGGCGCTCGCCAGATTGGCGTATTTTCCCGTGATCAGCCGTGAAAGAACAAGCTCCGTCAAGAGGGCGGCCGCGATGGCCAACGCGGTGCGGGAAAAGCTTTCCAGAAGTCCGAAAGAGAGTTGACCGGCGAGCAAAATGGTGGTGATCAGAATTGGCGGAAGGTAGCGATTTTCGATACTGAAAAACCTGGCGAGGAGTTTCATGCCGGTTCCTCTATTTTATAAATTCGATTGAGCGCGGGCGCGGCCAACGTCTGTAGCTTGCCCGAGGGCCAGCGGATTTCCACACGCTCGATGGCATCCGCCTTGCCGAGGCCGAAGTGCAGACGCCTCTGGTTTTGCGCGCAAAAGCCGCTTCCGCCGGAGACTTCCTGCGCCTGGCGCCGGCCCTTCCAAAAGGCCGTAACGTGGGCCCCGATAGCGCTGCGATTGCTCTCGCGGCCCTGCAATTCGAACTCGATCCAGTTGTTGCCTTCTGCCACGGTATTTCTGTAGAACAACAGTGGGCCGTTCTGGTTAGCAACCACCGCGTCCAGAACGCCGCGGTTTTCGAAGTCCGCCAGTGCGATGGAGCGGCCGTCATAGACGTCGGTCACGCCCACTAATTGGGCGACCTCGCGAAACCGGCCTGCGCCGTCGTTGACCCAGACGCGTTTTTGCTGATACCCGGCAAGGCTACGGCCATTTAACGGCGGCCAGTTGGCGGCATCCGAGATTATGCTCTCATTTCCGCCCGCTACTTTCGAATAGTCGTACCAATAACTGCGCTCCCGATCGAGCGAGACGTTTCCGTTGACGACATATAGGTCCAGCAGACCATCGTTGTTCAGGTCGCCGAACTGCGCGCCAAAGCTCCACCCGCCGGATTCAATGCCCATGGCGTTGGCCATATTCTCGTACTGGATCTTGTCCCCGGAAGTCCCGGTTTTGGGTACCCAGAAATTGTTGCCTTGCACCAGTATCCCGTCTTCCGAAATATTCGAAACATAGATACCGAAGCTGCCATCGTTGAGCACATCGCCCACAGCCGCGGTCATGCCGCTCTTGGGCGCATAGCCGACGCCGGTCTGGCGGCCCACTTCGTGGAAGCCGCGGCCATGGTCGTTGAAATAAAGCTCGGAGACCCCGTAATCATTGGCGATGAACAGATCCGGATAGCCTGTGCCGCGCAGATCGGCGGCGACGGCGGCTAGCGCCCAGCGGCGCGAGGCGATGCCCATCTTCCCGGAAACCTCTTCGAAGCGCCCGCCGCCGAGGTTGTGAAACAGGTACTTGCGGCCGCCATTTACGGCATACTCAAAACTGTTGGGCATCATCTTCGTATTCTTCAGATGCCAGAGGTCGATGCGCTCGTCGTAGTAACCGCCGACGAAGAGATCGAGTTTGCCATCGCCGTCGTAATCCAGCCAGACCGCCGTGTTGGCGTTGACCCACGCTGGGAGTCCGGCCTGCTCGGTTACGCGGGTGAAGTGCTTGCCCCCATCGTTGTGATATAGCTCCGGCTTGCCCCACTTATAGAGAAACAGGTCTTCGTATCCGTCGTTGTCGTAATCTCCCCAGACCGCTCCCATCGAGACGCCGGTGCCTGGCAGATTCACGTCGGCCAGCCCGACCTGCGGGGCGACATCTTCGAACTTTCCATTTCCCAGATTGTGGTAGAGCGCGTTTTTGGAGCCCTCGCCGCTGTTCGTCACATAAAAATCCGCGAGGCCATCGTGGTCAAAATCGACGACGGAAACGGCCGCCCCCATGGATGCGACCTGTTCCCTGATGTGATCCAGCTTGCTGTCGAGATGCGGCGACGAATGACTAAAATGAATTCCCGCGGCTTCCGAGGATTCCTGCAAGTGAAATCCGTAGCTGGCTAAAGCCGATGCCGCACCGGCGGACGCCGCAAGCGCCGAGCGCCGGGAATCCACATGACGGTAGGCCCACGGCACGCAAAGCAGCGCCACAAACAGGACGTCGACAAACGCCTGTGCGGGCCGCATACGCATCCGTACGTGATTCTGCTTTAGTTCCATAACGCCCGTTGAAACCATTGTGGCGTAATGTAGCGCGTGTGGAAGTTCTGCCAGTCGGCGGGGTGCAGCCGATAAGCGGGGTCGTGTTCCAGCGTCGACGCCGCCTTATCGTAATTCTTCATGGCGCGATAGGGCAGCGGCAGCACCGTGTTTGAGAAGACGCAGTTGTAATCGCCGTCTTTTATCCAGCCATCGCCCACCATCACAAAATCGCGCATCCACCCGCGCGGCGGCGGGGGCAACGCGGTGAACTCAAGGCGCAATTCATCGCCCGCGTTCATGATCGTTATGCGATCGTCCACCTTATCGATCAGCTCGCGGACATCGCCATGCCGGGTATAGTAGCCCTCCAGATCGCGCCATTTCTGAGACGTTCCCTCAAGCTGGTTATAATCCGGGATCTCCGGCGACGAGGCATTCGCCGACGTCATCACGGAGAACCCGCGATAGAGCAGGTCGGCCTTTCGAAGAGGCGCGGCAGCGACCTGGATTGCGCTCGCGGCGCCGGCCGCCCATGCCAGTCGATCCCAATAGATTTCGAGATTCGTGCGCAGGCGCAGCTTTCGCGGGGCGCCTGGGACAAAGACATCCGGAACAAAGACATGGCTGATATCGATTACCATCGTCTTTCCTTTGCCTGCGAGAAAACCCAGTCCGGATTTTCTCACCACCCAGCGTCCGGCGCCGTCCGGCGTTTCGATACTCAATCCCTGCGGCGCCGGGTCGCTGTTCTGGCTGAGTGCGATATTTACGGTAGCATCCGTTGGATGCATCCAGCCCGTGCCCAACAGATACAGATTTCCAGTCGAAGGCGCGCTGGCCGGAAGCTCAAGCTCCACCCAGTGATCTCGCGTCACACCCTGGTAGCGGCCGCGCCCAAATGTGTCGAGATAGGTAGCGTCGACATTTCGCACAATGTCACTCACGTCATTTCCGCGATCGTCCCTGACACTCGAAAAGGGCTGTGGCTTGGTCACAACGAAGATCTTCAACGGCGGCGCTTCCGCGGCAAAGCGCTCGTCAGTAAATATCTCCGTGTCTTCCGGATGATCCACAACTTTCAGCGAGTAATGATCGATGTAGAATGTCTCCCAAAGCTCTGCCGTCACGCGCAGGTCATAGATGCCGTCGCGGGCCGCCAGCTTTTCGCCAGGCACTTTGAACCACTCCTCGGTCTGGTGTATGCCCGCTACAGCCTGCGCATTGATGTGCAGCCCAAGAGCGGGAGACCAGGGAGATCCATCTTTCACGAAACCGATTTGCTTACCGTCCCACGCGAACAGCATGGGGCACGACCCTTTGAGCCGCTGCCTGGCGAGGATGGACAGATTCGGTTTCAGCTCGAACTCCGCTTGTACCGATCCGTTGGGCCACACAATGCGCGCGACTTCCGTTTCTTTCCGCTCGCCAAGGCCGAAATGCAGGACGGGCGAATTGATGATCTGCTTCTGCGTCAACAGTCCGGAACGAATCTCGATCTCACCGCCGATTCCGAATGAGTTGATGCGTTGATCGCCCGTGCCCGCGGCGGCGCGCACCCGCACCGTTTGCCAGTTGTAGTTCTTGCTTCCGTGATTGAGAAGTTCAACCGGTTTCCCGGACGCAGCGACTCCTATCAGATCGAGTCGGCCATCCTGATTCAGATCGGCCGCCGCGTCGATCTGGAATCCCGGAGAGATTTTGATCTCGGAATATTTCTTGCCATCGCCAAGAAACAGGCGTCCGTCGCCGGCAAGTATATCGATACTCCCGTTGTTATCGAAGTCCGCTAGTAACAGATAGGCCGTGGCAGGCGTGAGAGGCGACGCCGCGGCCGGCACGACCTGCTCGGTGGACCATGGCGCCTTACCTTCGGCTACGGAAAACCGAGTCACTGCGCCGTTCCCGCGAAGTACGACCAGATCCGGGGTTCCGTCGCCGTTTACGTCAGCCGATGCGATGGCAGCGTTCGGGCCTTGCAGGCCATCCGGCAACGGCCGCTCCCGATAAACCCCGAACCTCTCGTTCATCAGCACGTGCAACGCGCCGGAACCATCCAGCATGGCGGCGTCCGCTGCGCCGTCCTGATTGAGATCGGCGCCGGCAAACGCGATCAGGCCATTGATTTCAGGAAAGGGCCGGATCACGGTGAAGGTGTTGTCGCCGTTGTTGCGCAAGACCACCGGCTCCCCTTGTGGAACGCCCAGAATGATATCGAGATCTCCATCGAGGTCGATGTCGAACGCCCACGCTCCGGTATAGTTTCCCTTAAGAATACCCTGCGGAATCTTCGCACGCGAGGTGATGTCTTCAAACTGGGATGGCGTTTGCTGCAGATAGATTCTGACCCCAGCGGAATTCGCAAGCACGATGTCTTCCTTGAAATCGTAGTTCAGGTCGACTGCCAGAACGCTGTTACGTCCCGGCGTGCCCGGACCCGCGAATTCCAGCCGCGCGCCATCGCGAATGCGGACCGCCGAGGAGTCTGCCTCGAGAATCCGAAACTGGCCGGAATCGTCGAGCGGTATAGCGCTCGTCCATAGGGCGGGCGAACTGCCGGCGGCTATGTCTGTACGATCTGTGGCTGTAAAAGCGAGTGACAGGTCGGGCGGGGCGGGTTGCGAATCCACCGCGGGCAGCTTGATGAATCTGACAAAGGGGTCGGCGATAAATATGGCGGGTGTGCGGACGGCGTCGAGACTTTGGCGATACGCGGGAACACGGACCAGTACATTGCGCAGAAAGACAGCCTGCACCGCGGCGGCGTGGGGATCGGGCCCGTTCGCAATCTTCCCGAAAAGCGCGAGGCGATCGCGTGCTTCCGCCGGCCAGTCCTTCGATTCGGCATCGAGTTCCGCGTCCATGCGCCGAAGAGTCGCGCCATCGCCGCGTTTGGCCGCAAGCCGCGCGATGTCGAGCTGAACCGAAATGTTTCCGGGGAGACCGGCCAGCACCTTCTCTAACTCGGCCTGCGCGATGCCGTCCGAGTCAGCGGTCGACTGCCGCTCGATTTCCGTGGCCAACGATTGGCGGGCTTTCATATTTCCGCCATCCAACGCGACCGCTTTTCTAAAATGATCGACGGCTTCGGGAAGATTTCCGCGCTTGCTCGAAATCGCCCCCAACAGGCCCTCGATGGCGCTGTTGCGGGGAGCGAGCGAGCGGGCCGTTTCCGCATACTGAGCCGCCTTTTCGAAATTCTGTTGCCTTGCCGTGAACAGCGCAAGGTCCGCCCAAGCTGCAGGCTCGCCGGGAGCCAACTGCGTGGCCAGCGTCAGCTTCTCTTTGGCGCGCGTATCTTCGCCCGTCTGCAGGCCGGCCAGTCCGACATAAAAAGCGGAAACGAAGGCGCCGTATTCTCGCGAATCTACAGGGGGAAGACCCGTCCGGGAACAAGAAACGGAGGAGAACACGGATAGAGCCGCGCAAGCGATAAGGACGCGCTTGCAGGGCGCCAACATTCGGCAGCCGGGGCTCGACGGCAACCCGCGGCTTACCGGGCCAGCAGCGCCAGAATTTTTTCCTGGTTCGCGAGAATTTTCTGGAGGGCTTTTTGGTTCTCTTGAATCTGCTTCTGATTCGCCAGGATCGCTTTCTGGTTGTCGATGATTATCCGCTGATTGGAGAGAACTTCGGTTTCTGCCATAGAACCTCTTTCGGCTCGATTGTTTCAATGCCGCACGGTTGCTGTCAATAATGTCTTTATACTACCTAACTCCGGGCGATAAAGCCTGTCTCCTCGATGAATGCCTTGATCTGCGCTTCAGTCACCAGATCCGGATTATATTCGATCACTGTCGTCCCGGCCGGGTAGGTGGAATTGGAGCGCACGATTCCCTTGTGTTCCCGTAGCATGGCGTCAAGGCCCACGGCGCAGGTAACGCAGGAGAACCCGTCGACGCGGTAGGTCACGGTTTTACTTCCACGGGCAGCGGCGTATCCGGAAGCCGCCATCCCGCAAGTGATTCGTTGGATAAAGCTTCTGCGAAACATCTTCAGTCAGCTCCTTAAAATTTACCTGGCTGCGGCGATGCCGGCCTCATATTTCCACGATGTCTGCGTACGCGCGCCATCCGAGAACCGCGTGTCCGCATAGTCGTCGAATTCGATTTTCTTGTCGAGGACTCCCGTTTCCATCATCAGATCGCGAACCAGATCGAAATCCGCCTTGCGCGGAGCAAGCGGCGTATACATCACACGGTCCAGCGGTTTGGTGAGCGCCCACCGGAGCAGCGCCGGCTTTTGGTTGTAATAGAAACGGCCTACGAAATCGGCCGCATCTTCGCGGTGCGGCTTGCCTTTGTCGAGCCACAGGCCCGAACGGGCAATGCCATCCACCAATTCCTGAACCACGTCCGGACGCTGGTCGATCAAATTCTGCTGCACCACGAGAATACACGACATGTAATCCGGCCAATACTCGCGCGCCTGGAAAAGAATCCGGCCGAAGCCGCCGATCTCGGCTTGAGACGGAAACGGCTCGCCCATGGAATAGGCATCGATGGCTCCGGCCGCAAGAGCGCCCGCAACATCCGGCGGCGCCATCTCGACCATTTTGATTTCGCCCGGTTTGATACCCCAAATTTTCATGGCTCGAAAAAGCAGCAGACGCTCGTCGGAAAAGCGGCTCGGAATCGCGACCGTGCGACCGCGCATATCGGCGAATGTCTTGATAGGACCGTTCTTGCGAACCACCACCGCGCTGCCATAGCGATGCCCCAAGTAGACAACCTTGATGGGAACGCCCTGCGCCCTGAGCGCAATCGCCAGGGGCGCGACGATGA
>JBEKNN010000279.1:0-11486 GCA_049522755.1 Bryobacteraceae bacterium
GGTCCCTTCTATCCCAGGTTGACGCCCCAAGTTGACACCCCGGTTTTCAACCCAGTATAGTCAAAAGTTGATTCGCCACATCTTGGTTTTCCACGTCACGGCGGCGCCTCGGGCGGTCCTGCGCGCACCGGCGTAGCGCGACTCTGTCATGACCTTTTCTCCCCAACTCGAAGCGAAATTCGGCGACCTCCTGCAGCACTATCCCCAAGGCCGCCAGCGCGCCGCTATGATCCCCATGCTGATGTTCGCGCAGGATGAAATCGGCGCGGTCACCGATGAGCTCATCGATGAAGTTGCCCGGCGCGTCGGCGTGACGCCTTTGCAGGTCAATGAGGTGCTCACGTATTACTCCATGCTGCACCGCAAGCCGCTGGGAAAATATCATGTGCAGATCTGCACCAATATCAGCTGCCTGCTGTGGGACGGCGACAAGCTTTGGGACCAGGCCTGCGCGAAACTCGGCATCGGGCATAAAGAAGTGACGGCCGACGGGCAGATTTCGCTCGAAGAAGTGGAGTGCATCGGCGCGTGCTCCTGGGCGCCGGCGATTCAGGTAAATTACGATTTCCACCACTTCGTGACGCCGGAACAGTTGGACAAACTTTTGGACGGCCTGAGGAAAAATCAGTAGGTGCATGTACAACAGCCAGATGCTATACAACGAACCCAGCCCGCTTGAGACCAGGGTGTTGACGCGCCGCTTCGGTCTGCCGAATTCGGCGTCGATCGATACCTATCTGGCGAACGACGGCTACAAAGCGTTCACCAAGGCGGTGGGCATGACGCCTGAGGCGATCATCAACGAGGTCAAGATTTCCAACCTGCGCGGCCGCGGCGGCGCGGGTTTTCCCACCGGAATGAAGTGGAGCTTTGTGCCGCGAAGCTCGCCCAAGCCCAAGTACATCGTGGTCAATGCGGACGAAAGCGAGCCGGGCACGTGCAAAGACCGCGTGCTGATGGAATACGACCCGCACCTGATGATCGAAGGCATTCTGATCGCTGGTTTGGCGGTGGACGCGCATGTGGGCTGGATCTACATCCGCGGCGAATACCGCTATCTGATCGACATTATCGATAAGGCGCTCGCCGAGGCGTACGCCAAGGGCTGGCTGGGCAAAAATATTCAGGGGACGGGTTTCGATTTCGAGTTGTACACGCACACCGGCGCGGGCGCGTATGAGTGCGGCGAGGAATCGGCGCTGCTCGAATCGCTCGAGGGCAAGCGCGGCATTCCGCGCATCCGCCCGCCATTTCCCGCGGTGGTGGGCGCGTTCCAATGCCCCACGGTGCTGAACAACGTGGAGACATTTTGCGCGGTCCCGCCCATCCTTCTCGATGGCGGCAAGGCATTCGCGGACCTGGGCGTTGCCAAGGCCGGCGGCACCAAGCTGACGTGCCTCACGGGCCACGTGAACAAGCCTGGCGTCTACGAATTGCGGCTGGGCTTTCCGGTGAAGCAGATGATTGAAGAAGTGGGCGGCGGGATGCGCAACGGGAGGAAGTTCAAGGCGTTCATCCCGGGCGGATCGTCGTGCCCGGTGCTGACGGCGGAAGAGTGCGAGGGCGCTACGATGGATTACGATTCCATGGCGGCGCGCAAGAGCATGCTCGGCTCGGGCGGCGTGGTGATAATGGACGAAGATACGTGCATGGTGAAGGCCGCGCTGCGCATCATGCGGTTTTACGCGCACGAAAGCTGCGGCTGGTGCATTCCGTGCCGCGAGGGCACCGCCTGGCTGCGCAAGATTTTGACGCGTTTCCATGAAGGCTACGGCACGCGGCAGGATATCGATTTGATCGGCGACCTTTCGCGCAACATGCTGGGGCGGACGTTTTGCCCGCTGGGCGATGCAGCGGCGCTGCCCACGGAATCCATCGTCACGAAATTCCGCCATGAATTCGAAGACCATCTGAATGGCAAGCCGTGTCCCTTTGAAGGGGGACGAACTCATGGGCGGCCCGCGGCGGACCCCCACGCCGGCCTGCTGCATGAGACCGGCGAAACAGGCCGGTCGGGGAGCACAATAGTTTGAATGGCTGAAACAGTAAAATTCACGCTCGATGGCAAGGTTCTCGAAGCCGCGCCCGGCTCGCTGGTGATCGACGCGGCCAAGCGCGCGGGCATCGAGATCCCCGCCTTCTGCTACTACGAAGGCTACACCCTGCAGGCCGCCTGCCGCATGTGCCTGGTAGAAGTGGAAAAAATGCCGAAGATGCAGACGGCATGCACGCTTCCGGTGGCCGAAGGCATGGTGGTGCGTTCGGAAACCGCGCAAATCGCCGAGGCGCGCAAGTACACGCTGGAATACCTGCTCACCAATCATCCGCTCGATTGCCCGGTGTGCGACAAGGGCGGCGAGTGCGAGTTGCAGGACATGGTGTTCCGCTACGGCGCGGGCGAGAGCCGCTTCAACGAGATCAAGATCCACACGCCCGAGAAGCAGTTTTCGCCGGTGGTCTATTTCGATGCGCCGCGCTGCATTCTGTGCTTCCGCTGCGTGCGCGTCTGCGACGAAGGCATGGGCGTGAAGGCGCTGGGAGTGGTCAACCGCGGGGCCTTTTCGGAGATTGCCCCGAACATGGGCGACCACTTGGATTGCGACGAGTGCGGCGCGTGCGTCGACATCTGCCCGGTGGGCGCGCTGACCAGCGGCGCGTATCGCTATCAGACGCGGCCGTGGGAAATGACTCACGTCGGCACCATTTGCACGCACTGTTCGGACGGCTGCAAGACTACGCTGGGAACGCGCAACGACCGCATTATCCGCGGCAATAACCGCGATCATTCCGGCGTCAACGGCGAATTTTTGTGCATCAAGGGCCGCTACGGCTTCGATTTCTACGACCATGCGGAGCGGTTGCAGGCCCCGCTGATGCGCGTCGGCGGCAAGTTGGAAGAGGTTTCGTGGGCGCTGGCGCTGGGCGCGGTGGCAAGCACGTTCACGCAGACGCTGGCGGATGGCGGAACGTTCGGCGTCATCGGCTCGAACCATACCACCAACGAAGAGAATTTCTACCTGCAGAAATTCGCGCGCGAAGTGCTGCGGACGAACAATATCGACCATCACCGCACCGGCGACATCGTGACGCTGGTCGACGCGCTGAGCAATCACACAGCGGACGTCGCGACGGTAGCGCCGGCGGTCTTGCCGCCGGTGGGTTTCGGCGGCTTGGCCACCGTTGCGGATCTCTACGAGCGCAAAGCGTTCCTGATTCTCGGCGCCGACCTGGCTCTCGAGCATCCCCTGCTCTCCTTCCAAATACGCGCGAATTATCGCCACCATCAGGCGCACATCTACGTAGCCACCGCCAAGCCGGTGCGCGAAGACGCTTACTCCACGCTGAGCATCCGCGCCTCAGGCCCCGCTGCGCTCGAATCGCTCCGCGAGAAGCTCAAAGCCGAACCGGAGCTGGTCGTCCTCTTCGACGATTCGTTCAAGGGCGCGGACATCACGACGCTGGTGGAGTTCGGCAATTCGCTGGGGATTCCGGTGAAGTATATCTGCCTGGTGGATTATTCGAACTCGCGCGGCGCGGTGGATATGGGCGTTACGCCGGAGCTGCTGCCGGGATACAAGCCGTCGGGCCAGGCTGGCATGCGCGTGGACGAAATGGCCGCCACCAGTCTGAGCGCGCTGTGGGTGGTGGGCGCCAATCCTTTGAAGAATGGCGCGCCGCGCAAGGCCGGTTATCTGGTGGTGCAGGATATGTTCCTCACCGAGACCGCGAAGCAGGCGGACGTGGTGCTGCCCGCCGCCAACGCTTATGAGAAGAACGGGACGGTCACCAATGTCACGGGCGAAGTGCAGCGCCTGAAGAGGGCCATCAGCACCATGGGCGCGAAGCCGGATCTGGAGATCATGGGATTCCTGGCGCGGGAAATGGGCGTGGCGGCGGTGCTCGGTCCCTGGGTCCCGGATGTGGTGTTTGCGGAAATTCACAAGATGGTCCGCGGTTATGCGGTTCCGGCGCCCGTGCTTGCCACCGGCGGCGCGGCGCAGACTATGCCGGTCAATGGACGAATTCCGGTGGAAGCGCGCCCCGATCTGGTGCATTCCGGCCACAACGGGCTATTCGCGTCGGGGACTCTGGGGCGTTATTCTAAAATACTGAATTCAGTCTTGGAAAGCCGCCGTCAATGAGAATTGGCCCAGTGGTAATCGACTCGTTCTACATCATCGCGCTCATCAAGATCGCGATCGTAGTAGCCATCCTGATGCATGTACTTGCGTACCTGCAATGGGTGGAGCGCAAGGTGATCGCGCACGTTCAGGTGCGTCCCGGACCGTATCGCGTAGGCTGGCACGGCCTGTTGCAGCCGCTGGCGGACGTGATCAAGCTCATCACCAAGGAAGACATGATTCCGCCGTTCGCCAACAAGTTCTTCTTCCTGCTGGCCCCGTTCCTGGCGGTATTCATGGCGCTGCTTTCCGTCGCGGTGATTCCTTTCGGTCCCATGATCGACGTCGCCGGCCACCAGACATACATGGAGCTCACCAATCTGAACATCGGCGTCCTGTTCATTCTGGCGGTTTCGTCGATGGGCGTATACGGCATCGCGCTGGCGGGATGGTCTTCGAACAATAAATATTCGCTGCTGGGCGGGCTGCGCAGCTCGGCGCAGATGGTAAGTTATGAGCTGCCATTGTCGCTAGCCATCGCCGCGCCGCTGCTGCTTTCCAACAGTTTGAGCTTGCGGACCATCGTGGAAACACAGACCGGCAGCATCATTCACTGGAACGTATTGCGCGGGCCGTTCCCGCAGATTATCAGCTTCGTCATTTTTCTGATTGCCGCGTTCGCCGAAACCAACCGCATACCGTTCGATCTGCCCGAAGCGGAAAACGAGTTGGTAGCTGGTTTCCACACCGAATACAGCAGCATGAAATTCGCGTCGTTCTTTATGGCCGAATACGCGAACATGGTAACGGTCAGCGCCATGGCGACGATCCTGTTCCTAGGCGGATGGATGGCGCCGTGGCCCGTCAAGTATGGTTCCAGCCTGGTTCCGTCGTTGATTTGCGGCGTCGCCGGTTTGGTATTGCTATATCACGGCGCCAACGCCGTGCGGGCGCGCGACAAAAAATCGTTTCCGGTTTTCGGAGTTCTTTTCCTGATCATAGCGGCGGGGTTCCTGGTTCCGATGGTGCAAAGCTGGCTGATGCCGCTATTCTGGTTCGTCGCCAAGACGGGCGGAATCCTGTTTGCGTTTATGTGGATTCGCGCTACGCTGCCGCGGTTCCGCTACGACCAGTTGATGGCCTTTGCGTGGAAGTTCCTGTTCCCGGTGGCGGTTTTGAATTTGCTGGTGACCGGTTTCATGGTGGCCTGGTTTCAGTAAGGCGGCTTGGTTTTAATAGAGCCGCCTGGTTTCGATAGGTCTGGTTTCCCGAAATGGACGTAATTCTCTTTTTGCTTTTCGCGATCCTCGCGGTCGTCTGCGCCATCAACGTGGTGGTGCAGACCCATCCCATTTCGAGCGCGCTTTCGCTGGTGGGCGTGATGGGGTCGCTCGCGGTGCTCTATCTGCTATTGGGCGCGGAATTCATTGCGGCGGCGCAGTTGATCGTCTATGCGGGCGCCATCATGGTGCTCTTCATTTTCGTAATCATGCTGCTCAACGCTGGCGCGGAGGGCAAGCGCGGGCGCTCTTTCATGGCGAGCCTGCTGGGCGTCCCGCTGCTGGTCGCGCTGCTGGGCCTGTTGGCGTATTTCGTGCAGCGCGTTTTTCCGACCGCGCGCGTGCATTTCGGCGGCTTCAAAGGCGGCTCACCGCGGGACGTGGGTCTGGCGCTGTTCACCACCTATCTGCTGCCGTTTGAAATCACTTCGCTGCTGATCCTGATCGCCATTATCGGCGCTGTAGTGCTGGCGCGAAAGGAGATGGATTGATGGGTGAAGTTCCCATTTCCTGGTATCTCACGCTGAGCGCGATCCTGTTCGTGCTAGGCGTGGCAGGCTTCGTGTTCCGCCGCAGCATCATCACCGTGTTCATGTCGATTGAGCTGATGCTGAACGGCGTGAACCTGAGCTTCATCGCGTTTTCCTACCAACACCAACAGGTGAACGGCCACTTGTTCGCCTTCTTCGTCATGGTGGTAGCGGCGGCGGAAGCGGCCGTGGGCCTGGCGATTATCCTGACGGTGTTCAAGAACCGGCAGACTTTGAATATCGACGATGTCAGTTCGATGAAGGACTGAAAAAATATGATCGACGCAGAGACGCAGAGACGCAGAGATTACGCAGAGAGAACATCTATAAATGTCTTCTCTGCGCTGCCTCTGCGTCTCTGCGTCTCTGCGTCGAAAAGCCGTTCTCTCTAACCCATGCAACTCTGGCTCATACCTCTGCTCCCGCTGGCGGGATTCCTCATCAACGGCATCTTCGGCCGCCGCTTCTCGAAGAGCGTGGTAAACCTTTTCGCCATCGGCAGCGTGGCCCTGGCCTTCGCCTGGGTGGTGAAGACTCTGTTCGGCCTGGGCGATCTCAATACTCCCTATACCGAGCATTACTTCACGTGGATAAAGAGCGGCATCCTCACCGTGGACTGCGATTTCACGGTGGACCGGCTAACCGCGGTGATGCTGCTGATCGTGACGGGCATCGGCTCGCTGATCCACATCTATTCCATCGGCTACATGGCGCATGAGCATGGGCCGAACGACGGCGGATACTACCGTTTCTTCGCGTATCTGAACCTGTTCATGTTTTTCATGTTGACGCTGGTGCTGGCGTCCAACTACCTGGTGTTGTTCGTCGGGTGGGAAGGCGTGGGGTTGTGCAGCTACCTGCTGATCGGGTTCTACTTCGATAAGAAGTTCGCCACCAATGCCGGGAACAAGGCGTTCATCGTCAACCGGATCGGCGATTTCGGTTTTTCGCTGGCGATGTTCCTCATCGTGAAGCAATTCGGATCGCTCGATTTCGCCAAGGTGTTCCAGCAGGCGCCGGGCGCTTCGCAATCTTCGTTGACGACGATCGGCCTGCTGCTGCTGGTGGGCGCCTGCGGAAAGTCGGCGCAGATTCCGCTGTATACGTGGCTGCCGGACGCCATGGCGGGCCCCACGCCCGTCTCCGCGCTCATCCACGCGGCCACCATGGTGACGGCCGGCGTCTATATGTGTTCGCGCTCGTGGCCCATCTACATGGGCGCGCCGGACGCGCTGAACATGATCGCCATCATCGGCATCGCCACCGCATTCTTCGCGGCCACCATCGGCCTGGCGCAAACGGATATTAAGAAGGTGTTCGCCTACTCCACCGTTTCGCAGCTCGGTTATATGTTCCTGGGCGTGGGCTGCGGCGCGTTTTCCGCGGGCATCTTCCACCTGATGACGCACGCGTTTTTCAAGGCGCTGCTCTTCCTGGGCTCGGGCAGCGTGATCCACGCGCTCTCCGGCGAACAGGATCTGCGCAACATGGGCGGCCTGCGCAAAAAGATTCCGTGGACCTTCGCCACCATGATGTGCGCCGCCATAGCCATCTCCGGCGTGCCGCCGTTTTCCGGCTTCTTCAGCAAGGATGCGATTCTGGTGGCGGCCAATCATCACGCCCCGTGGATGTATTGGCTGGGCGTCATCACCGCCGGCATGACGGCGTTCTACGTTTTCCGCGCCATGTTCCTGGCCTTCTTCGGCGAGTATCGCGGAAATGTCCACCATCCCCACGAATCGCCGCCGGTGATGATGATCCCGCTGGTGATTCTGGCGGCGCTTTCGGTGGGCGGCGGATACATCCCCATCCCCGCGTTCCTGGAAAAAATATTCCCGGCCACGGAAGTTCCTGAGGATTTCAGCCTGGTCGTGATTTCCGTATTATTCGGTTTGGGTGGCATCGCCTTAGCGTACGTGATGTATATTCTGAAGCCGGGCATGGCGGATTCACTCGCAACCAATCTGGGCGGACTCTACACGGCCGTCTACAACAAGTGGTACGTGGATGAGATCTACGATGCCGCCGTGGTGAACCCCGTAGTGGACGGGTCGCGCACGGTACTGTGGAAGGCCGCGGACGCGGGCATCATCGATGGCAGCGTGAACGGCGTCGGATTCACCGCGCGCGGCGTGGGCGGCGTGCTGCGGCTGATGCAATCGGGCAATATCCGCAGCTATGCGACGTGGATCTTGTTCGGCGGCGTGATGGTGATTGCGGTCATGGCGTTCGTCATCGCCGGAGGCATGCGATGACCTTATTGCTGCTGGTTCTGGCGCTGCCGCTGATCGGGTTCCTGATTGCCCTGGCCATTCCGCGCTCCGTGCCGCAGGCCAGCCGGGTGTGGGCGATGGTATGGTCGCTGGCGACGTTCGTGGTATCCATCGGTCTGCTCTTCTACTTCGACCGCAGCGTGGGCGGCGAGCAGTTGGCGTTGGACATCCAGTGGATCGCCTCGCCCGACATACATTTCTATATCGCGGCCGATGGCGTCAGCTTGTGGCTGGTGCTGCTCTCGACTTTCCTCACGCCCATCTGCGTGCTGATTTCCTGGCACTCCATTGAAACCGGGGTCAAGGAGTTTTTCGCCTTCCTGCTGCTGCTGGAATTCGGCTTGGTGGGAGTATTCATCGCGCAGGACCTGTTCCTGTTTTACGTGTTCTGGGAACTCTCCCTGGTGCCGATGTATTTCCTGATCGGCATCTGGGGACACGACCGGCGCATTTACGCGGCGGTGAAATTCTTCCTCTACACCTTTGCCGGTTCGGTGCTGATGCTGGCGGCCATCATTTACCTCTACAACAAGACGGAAACCTTCAGCTATCCCGCCATTCTCGAGATGCTCTCCACGGGCCGGCTGTCCTTCGCGCCGCAGGAAGGGATGCTGCTGTTTCTGGCCTTTTTCGTGGCGTTCGCCATCAAGGTGCCGCTGTTCCCGCTGCATACGTGGCTGCCGGACGCGCATGTGGAAGCGCCCACGGCGGGCTCCATCATGCTGGCCTCCGTCATGCTGAAGATGGGCACGTTCGGTCTTCTGCACTATTGCCTGCCTATGTTTCCGGTGGCGGCGCGGCAGTGCGCACCCTGGATCGGCGTCCTGGCGATCATCGGCATCATCTACGGCGCGCTGGTGGCGATGGTGCAGCCGAACATGAAGAAGCTGGTGGCGTATTCGTCGGTGAGCCACCTCGGGTTCGTCGTGCTGGGAATCTTTTCGTTCACGCAGATAGGTCTCGACGGCGCCGTGTATCAGATGCTGAATCACGGCATCTCCACGGGCGCGCTGTTCGCCATGGTCGGCTTGCTGTATGAGCGGCGCCATTCGCTAGAGATCGACGATTACGGCGGCGTGGCTACCGTGGCGCCATGGCTCTCCACCATGTTCCTGGTGACCACGCTGGCGAGCATCGGGCTGCCTTTACTGAACAATTTCGTAGGCGAATTCCTGGTGCTGCAGGGGGTTGCGATCGCCAATTTCACATGGGCAAGCTATGCGGCCACCGGCGCGATTCTCGCCGCCTGCTACATGCTGTGGCTCTATCAACGCGTGTTCTATGGCGAGACCGGCGAAACCGTCAGGCATCACATGTTCGACCTGAAACCGCGCGAGTGGGCGGCCGTGATTCCACTGGTGGCGATGATGGTGTGGATGGGCGTTTACTCGCAGTCGTTCCTGCCGCCGATCGGCCAGACCACCGCGCGGGTGCTTGAGCAGACGCAGGTGAACGTGCCGTTCCGGGTGCAGAATCATCCCGCGAGATTCGGTGCTGCCGAGAACCCGCTTGCTGACGGGGCGCCCCCTGGGCTCGGCTCCGATCAGAGCCACGACCGTCAGGGAGTGATCTTCCAAGCGCATTCCAATGCGGAGGTTGCCAGTGCCCGTTAGCATCGGTTTCGGCGCAACGGACGCGATCCGCTTCCTGCCTGAGATTATTCTGAGCGTTTGCGCGACGCTGTTGATGGTGCTCGACCCGGTGCTGAGCAAGCGCTGGTCGAACGCGTTCGGGCACATCAGCATTCTGGCTCTGATCGGCGGCATCGCTGGCGCAATTTACGCCTACGGCGACCCCGGCCCGGCGTTCGGCGGATTGCTGATGGTGGATGGCTTCGCCACATTTTTCCGCGTGCTGGTGATGGGCGTGGGCATTCTGACGGTTCTTCCCTCATACGGATTTCTGCGGCGGGAAGGCGCGGAAACCGGCGAGTTTCACGCCCTGCTGCTGTTTTCCATCGCCGGCCAATGCATCATGGCGTCGGCTAACGAGCTGATCGTCATTTTCATCGGACTTGAAATCTCGTCCATCGCTAGCTACGTGCTGGCGGGCTATCTGCGCGACGATAAGCGCGCCAACGAATCGGCGCTGAAGTATTTTCTGCTGGGGTCGTTCGCGACCGCGTTCTTCCTGTATGGCGTCGCGCTGATCTACGGAGCCACAGGCACAGTGGATCTGAGCCAGGTGCGGGCGATGATCACAGGCCCGAACGCCCCGTCGCCGGTATTTACCGGCGTGGCCGCAGCGCTGATGTTTGTGGGTCTGGCGTTCAAGGTTTCGGCGGCGCCGTTCCAGATCTGGGCGCCGGACGTCTATCAGGGAGCGCCCACGCCGGTGGCCGCGTTCCTTTCCGCGGGTCCGAAAGCGGCGGCGTTCGCGGTGTTCCTGCGCATCTTCATGACGGCCTTCGAGCCGATCGGCAGCGGATGGGAACCTCTGGTGTGGATGTGCGCGCTGCTCTCGATGACTATCGGGAACTTCGCGGCGCTGCGGCAATCGAACATTAAGCGGCTGCTGGCGTATAGCTCCATCGCGCACGCCGGCTACGTGCTGGTGGCGCTGACGGCGCGGTCGGACATTGGGACCGCGGCGGCCATGTTTTACCTGGCCGGCTATGCCTTCATGAACATTGGCGCCTTCGCGGTAGTGAGCCACCTGTCGGGCAAGGGCGAGCGATATCAGGGCGTGGACGATTTCTCGGGCCTGGCGGTGAAGCAGCCGTTCACCGCGGCCATGCTGACCATCTTCCTGCTTTCGCTGATCGGCGTGCCGCTCACCGGCGGCTTCTTCGGCAAGTTCTACATCTTCAAAGCGGCGCTGGAATCGCACCTGGTATGGCTGACGGTGCTGGGCCTGCTCAACAGCGCCGTGGCGGCGTATTACTATCTGCGGATTCTGGTAGTGATGTATATGAAGGAGCCCAGCGAAGCAGCGGAAAAGGCCGAGCCGTTATCCGCCGGCATGAGCGCAGCGTTGATCTTGCCCGCGGCCGGCACGCTGTTTTTGGGAATCTTCCCGAGCTGGGTGCTGGAATTCGCCGGGCGCTCGTCGAGCTTTTTGAGATAGCAGGTAGAATATACTGGCGTCGGGGTGCGTATGTTTGCCTCCGGCGCTTGAATCTCCGTGGGGCGGTGTCAACTTCGACGCCGCCAATAGGCCCGCTCGTGTTTTTCTGCGGCACGAAGCGTTTTGCCCTCCCGTGACTGGTAGACGACGATTTAGCGATGGGGAATGAAACGGACTTGGCGATCCAGGAAATTGCCCGCCACGTATACGAGAGCC
>JBEKNN010000280.1:0-11465 GCA_049522755.1 Bryobacteraceae bacterium
AAGGCAAGGGAATGGGACTGATCTCTATGCGGGAGCGCGCCGGCCTGGTGAATGGCCGCGTGGAATTCCTGGATGTGGAAAGCGGCGGCGCGCTGATGCGGTTGACTGTGCCTTCGACTAATGTAGGCTGAGTCTGGCTGCGGCCCCGGGGCGCTTCAAGCGAGCGATAAGACGATCTCTCGGGAACGTCTCTCGCGGAGACTGGCATAGCGCGAGGCTAAGAGAGCCGGCTGAAAGCCGGCTGCAGCCAGGATTGGCTGCCCCACAAAGCGGCTGGCAACATGTCCCACAACATTGTTCACTTAATCTTAATTAACACCTCCGATTCGAAGCGCGTTCACACGAGTGTGAACGCGGCACGCATGAGTGCGTGCGCCACGATTTGATCTGCCTGCACTAGCACTAGGGGTGAATAGCATTGAGAGCTGCGCCACAATGCTGGCACTATTGCACGGCGATGTGCAGGGCCTGGCTGCCGCTGACGCCGCCGATGCTGAAGGTTACCGATGCGGTGTCGCTGGCTGAGATGCTCGGTATCACTACGTTGAACTGGTAGAGACCGACAGCATTGGGAGCGAGGCCGGCATACATGACCGTGGCGGGCGTGCCGCCGATGGAGATTTGGAACGATGGCAGCGTGTTGCTCTGCCCCGGCTGAACGATCTGGCCGGCGGGGATGTTGGGCGTCACCGGACCGAACCCAACGCCGTAAATGGTGACGATATCGCCGGGGTTGGCCCGCCGCGAAGGAATGCCGGCGACTTCTCCGGGCGGCATGGCGTAGGTTACTCCATCGGAGAACAGCGCGCCCACGTATTGGAATCCACCGACCTTGAACGAAGGCGGCGCGAACAAGCCGGGCTGAAGCGCGTTGACTGTTACGGTGGCCGATTCCAGGGCCGCGCCGGCGGCGGTCTTGACCGTCAACTGCTGCTGTCCGGGGGCGACGGTGTAGGGAATCTGCGCGTCGATCTGGCCGCCGCTGATGTAATCGATGTAGGCCGGCTGTCCGGCAATGGTGACAGTGACTCCATCGAGCGTGGTGGGGGCGATCAGACCGCCGCCCGTGAAGTCGGCGGTGGTCCAGGAACGATTGCTAAAGGAAAGATCGGCGCCGTAGATCTCGACCCAGGAACCGGGCGCGACCGACGAGAACCCGCCGAAATCGCTCGCGGTCAAGATGCCGCCGGGGTTGACATACGGCGGGTAGGCCGTGAGCTCGCGGATCACGTTATTTACGGAATCCGCAATGTAGACGTTGTTGGAGCTATCCACGACGACGCCGCTGGGAAAACCGAGCTTGGCGTTGGTTCCAATATAGCCATCGCCCGAGTAACCGTCGCCGGTGCCGCCGCCGATGGTCAAGATGATGCCGTTGGTGTTCACTTTGCGGATGCGGAAGTTATTGGTGTCGGCGATGTAAAGGTTGCCATAAGGGTCGAACGCCACGTCGAAAGGCACGTTGAGCTCCGCGGTGGTGGCTTGGATCATGTCGCCCGAATAACCGGCCGTGCCGTTGCCGGCCGCGGTGGTGATGATGCCGTTGGTATGCAGCACGCGGATGCGATTGTTGCCGCTGTCGGCGATGTAGAGGTTGCCGGAAGGATCGAAGGCGATGCCGAATGGCGTGTTCAGGTCGGCCTTGGTCGCCGGGCCGCCGTCGCCGGCGAACCCCGGGTTGCCGGTGCCGGCCACGGTGGTAATGATGCCGCTTGGCGACACCATGCGGATGCGGTGATTGTTGCTATCGCCAATGTAGAGATTGCCGGATGAATCGAAGGCGAGACCGACGGGGTGATTGAGCACGGCGGCGTTGGCGGGGCCGCCATCGCCGGCGTAGCCATAACAACAGTTAGTGCCCGCGAAGGTGGAAATATCGCCGGTACTCTTAGTGACCAGGCGGATCACTTGATTTTGTACATCGGAGATGTATATATTGCCGGACGAATCGGGGATGGCCTTGAACGGTGCGTACAGGTTAGCATCGATGGCCAGGCCGCCGTCGCCCATCCAGGCGGGAGTGCCATCGCCAGCGACAGTATTAATATCGCCCGTGCCTGTGCCGCCGGTCACCACGCGAACGCGATTGAACCCGCTATCGGCGATGTACAGGTTGTGGGACGAGTCAAAATACAGGCCGATGGGATTACTCAATTCCGCGGCATTGGCGGGCCCCGCGTCGCCAAGGAGGCTGGCTGTACTGAGTCCGATGACGGTGTTGATGACGTAATCGGCAATCTGCGCCATACCTAAGGCAGGGAGAGCTAAGAATAAGAATAAGTAACGAGACATGCGAAATCTCCTGGTTTAGAATACGATTCGAAGCCCAACCTGGGCGCGGCGGGCATTGGTTCCGTACGGGAACCCATCGGCGGCGTTGCCGGTTCCCAAGCCGGCTACCGGCCGGAGCACGCCCAATGTAGCGGTATAAGCGATGGTATTGAGACTGGTGTCGTACTGGTTATTCAGGGCGTTGAAGGCCTCGAACATGAATATGCCCTTGATGGTATCGGTGAACGGCAACACCTTGGCGATGCGCGCGTTCACCACGTATTGAGCGCTGGTGCGCAGACTATCGACATCCTCAAAGGGAACGCGGTTCCAGCCGCCGGAGCCGTTGAGCGAGTTGACGTATTCCATGGTGATGGCGGGCGTGGCGTTGTTGGTTCCGGTGGCGAACTGTTGGCCGTTGACGATGGTGAGCGGCGTTTCCGGCAGACCCGAGGCCAGTGTAGCAATGCCTGAGATCTGCCAGCCGTTCAGCACATAACGCGCCACCGGGGAATCGCTGTTGGTCACGACGGGCTGCCACGTCCAGTTCACCACGACGCGGTGACGCTGGTCGAACAGGGAATCGCCCTGATCGTCGCGATAATCGCCGGGGATGAAAGTGGCCGTGGTGGCGTTCGATACGACCGGCGGCCCGTTTACATTGTCGAGGGCGTGAGAATAGGTGTAGGAAGCCTGAACGCTCAGGCCGTGCGACATCCGCCGGTTCACCTGAGCGACAGCCGCGTCGTAGCGGGAAGCGCCGGAGCCCTCGATTTGATAGACGTGGGCGAAGTTCGTGCCGGTCGCCTTGGCGGTATACATGGAAGAGAAATAGTAGTTTCCAGTGGGGGAGCCGCTGGCATTGTCGATGGTATAGACCTTGGTGGCGTCGAAGGGCGCCAGGTTCTGATCGGCCTGGGTAAACAGTCTGACGCCGCGGCTCTGCAGGACGCTGACGGAGACGATAGTGTCCCTGGCCATAGTCCGCTCCACGGCGAGCGTGGCTTGCTCGGTGTACGGGTTGCGGAACTTGTTCAGGGGGAACACGACATTCTGCGCTTCCGAAGGAAAGGTGGTGAGGTTGGTGGCATAAATCTTCGGGAAAACCTGGTTGCCCGGCTGGTTCGGAAGCAGCGTGATGGAGGCCTGATTGATTCCATTACCGGTATACAGGTCTTCCAGCAACTCGCCTGAAAAGGGCGCGTAATAAGAGCCGAAGCCGAGGCGGGCGACGGTGCGGCCGTCGAGCTGGTAGGCTATGCCGGCGCGCGGCGAGAAGTCGGTGCTGGTGGATGGAACCGAGCCGGTTTCATAAAAACTGGCGCTGGTGTAGGCGGGAGGGGGAAAGAGCACTTTTTCCCAATGCACGCCCCCCTCGAGGGTCAGGCGCGGCAAGGGCCGCCAGACATCCTGCGCGTAGGCGCCAAGCGGCTGAGTCTTGACGCTGACTACGGGCTGTCCGAAGCCCTGGTTGAAATCTTCATAGCTGCGGCGGGCCAGGGTGTTGCCGCTGAAATCCTCGGCGAAGGCGGTGAGCGAGGGATAGTCGAACATGCCGGAGCGGGCATAGATCTGCGCGGTCTTATCCTCGTTTCGCATATACTCGCCGCCAAAGGTCAGCGTGTGGGCGCCGATGGAAGCGGCCAGATGGTCGAGGAATTGCCAGCGCTGCTCGCTGATCACCATGGGATAGTTCGGATTGCCGCCAATGGGCGTGCCGGCGATGGTGATGCCAAGCGGCCCGGTGGAGGGCAGCAGCGCGGGGTTTTGATAGTCCGAGAAGCGGTCGTGATACCAGGCGGCGCGGACTTCGTTGACGGCGTTGCCGCCGGGGGTAGCGGTATAAGATGCCTTGCCGAAGCGCGTTTCGTCGGTATAAGTTCCGTTGTTGCCGAGCAGCTCGCCATTAGTCGAGACCTGGTCGTTGACCGACCCGTTCGGGGAGTGCGTATGCAAGGCGCCCCCGTCAAAGCTGAAGTTGTTGGCCGGAGTGAGGCGGTAGTCGACTCTGGCGAGGGCGTTATCCGAGCGCAAAGAGCTGGGGACGACGCGATTCAACTGCGCATTGATGAAATTGATGGCGGCGGTACACTGCAACGCGGTAGCGGGCGAGATGCAATTGGAGGGCGCAACGGCGGTTCCGGCGGCGTTGCCGATCAACGGATTGGTGATGAGGTTGATGCCTTGAGACGAGCTTTGCGCGACTTCGGCGTTGAGGAACCAGAACATATTGGAAATTGCGGGTCCGCCGCCGCTGATGCCATATTGCTCGTGCTTGGCGTCGGGGCTGAAGGCAGGGTCGTAACGGTCGGTGGAGTTGAAGCCCTGGCTGTTGTAGTATCCGTACGCGGCGCCATGGTATCCGTTGGTTGTTCCCATGTGTGTTGACACGTTGACGAAACCGCCCGAGGAGCGGCCGAATTCGGCGGAGCCGTTAGCGGAAACCACGTGCATTTCCGCGATGGAATCCTGCGGGACGAACGGGGCGATGCCGGGCCGCTGGTAGAAGTAGGTGTTGGACCCCAGGACGCCATCGATCAGGAACGCATTCGGGAAACCCTCGCCGCGGAACGCCAGTACGCCGGAGGGGACTTCGGCGGCGGCGGGGGCCGTCGGGGCCAGCGAATCGACGCGGCGGTTATCGGTGGGAAGGATATCGACCTGGCCGTCGGAGAGCGTAGTGGAGAGCTCGAATTTTACCGCGTCCGAAACGCTATAGGTGGGGGCGGGCTGAACGCGGGCCTCGCGCGGCAGCACGGGCAGCACGATCTTGAAATTCATGGTTTCGCCGAGGGTAACCTGGATATCCGGTAGTAAGAAAACGGAGAATCCGTTGTGGGTGAGCTTGAGGGTGTACCCGGGACCGGGGGGCAGGTCCGCAATATTGAACACGCCATCGTCGGTGGTGATCATGTTGTGCTGGAAGCGGAGCGCGGGATTGGAAATCACCACCGCGGTGTCGGGGAGGCCATCGCCATAAGGATCGCGAACGGTACCGGCAATCGCGCCGTATCCGTTCACGGCCTGGGGAAACGCACCCGGCGAACACACGAGCGTAAGGAGACACAATCCGAGTATTATTTTCATTCGCTAACCTGAAGGGACCTTTTCATTTTAGATGGAAGCGGGCGGGAATCGGGTTTCGCCCGAAATTTCAGCGCGCACACGGGTTCGGATGAGTGCCGGACGGGGTACAGGTGTGGTCTTTTTTCGACGCAGAAACGCCGCGGCGCAGAGAGGCATCTGCGTCTCCGCTGGGATGTGGCATAGGTACTCAACGCGCCGTATCCACACAGTTGCGGACACGTTTTGGCCGGGGCCGGTCCGGGGTACGATGATCTAGTCGCATGCCGCTTGGGGTCGATATAGCACGTTCGGCGCCGCCAATCGGGATGGCGCGGCGGGTTGCGGGAATACGCGCGGTTTGCGGCGTGAAGGACCGGCGACAAGATCGCCGGCGCTACCGTGGCTGGCTTCCGGGGTATGCGGGGTTTGCGCGGAAAGGACCGGCGACAAGATCGCCGGCGTTGCCGTGGCTGCGGTTGCGGTGGGCAGGGGTTGGGCTTCCGCGCGCTGCGGCGCCATGCATTCGACGGCCGAATCAGCGATTTTTATGCCGCGTCCGGCAGGTTTGGATCGCGATCCGCGGCGGATGGCCGGGTCCCGGTGGGGTTTGCAGCCTGATCCGGCTGGGAAACGGGTGCGGGAGGCGGGGTTTGCGAATTTTGACGGAACGAAGCCAATGACGCGGAAGTGGCTTTGGATTGTTTGGGTTGCGGGGGCTGCGGGGGCTGCGGGCTGTCGGCACGAGCCACTTGGAGGCGCTGGAGTTGGTTGAGTGCGCGGTGATAATTGCGCTCGCAGGAATTGACCAGGCGTTGAAGGCGATCGAAGGGGCCGGCGCCGGTGGTGAAGGAGTCGCCGGAAGAGCAGGCTTCGATGGCGGTGTTTTTTTCCAGGAAGGCGTTGGTGGCCTGCACCCAGAGGTCGGCTTCGACGCAGCGCATGCGGCGGAGGCGCCATTCGTTGTTGACGAGGGTGTCGACGAGGAAGCGCTCGACGGAGTTGGCCGGGCGGTGCTGGTCGCGGTACTCGGCGGAGAGGTCGGCGAGATCGCCGGCGGCTTCGTCGAACATGATCTGATGGGGTGGGTCGATGCCGTGCTTGAGGGGGTTGTAGCTGGGTGCGGCTTGGTGCGGGAGCGCGTTTTGTTTGGGAGCGGTCATATTTAAAACCTCCGATTTGAGGCTAGCAGGCGAATTTAGGGCTGGAGAGCGCGGAAGGGGTTAAGTCCTTTAGAAAGGGCCGAAAATATATTTAAAAATCTGTGACTGGGGTTGAGGGTGGGGGCAGAAGGTGACGAATCTAGTATGGCGTTTCCACAAAAAAATATTAGCCGCCGATAAACGCCGATAAACGCCGATGAACGCGGATAAGAATTAGGCTTTGTTTTATCGGCGTTCATCGGCGTTTATCGGCGGCCCAAAGTACTTTGCGGTATGAGTTGGCAGCCGTAGCGGGTTGGCGTCGGGAGAGGAGGGAGGAACTGGAAGTTTCCGCGCGGATGCACGGCCCGTGCTATCCAGTCCGATCGGTTGCGGGGCCACGCACAAGCGCGTAGTATCGAATTCGTGACTCGCAGCGGGGATTTTCGCGATTTGCCGTCGGTGCATGAAGTGCTGGAGCGCATGTCGCGTGAATGCTCACGGTTTCCGCGGACGCTGGTGGCCGCGGAAATTCGCAGGGTTCTCGATCAGGCGCGCGCGGAAATCCGTAGGGGCCAAGCCGCTGCCAATGTGGATTTCGCGTCCGATTTCGCGTCCATCGAAACGCGCGCGGCGCAAGCGTTGGCAGAGCTGGAGCGGCCTTCGCTGCGCCGCGTGATCAACGCGACTGGCGTGGTGCTGCATACCAACCTCGGACGCGCGCCCCTGGGAAAAGTGGAATCTTTGCCCGGCTATTCGAACCTGGAATATGACTTGGCCGCGGGCCGGCGCGGCAATCGCGACGTCCACATCTCGCGGCTGCTGGAACGGCTCCTGGACGCGCCGGGGATCGCGGTCAACAACAATGCGGCGGCGGTCTTTCTGGCGCTGAACGAGTTGGCCGGCGGCGGGGAAGCGATCGTCTCGCGCGGCGAGTTGATCGAGATCGGCGACGGCTTCCGCATTCCGGAGATCATGGCGCGGTCGGGCGCGGTTTTGCGCGAAGTGGGGACCACTAACCGCACGCAGATCGGGGATTATCGCGCGGCCATCAGCGAGCGCACGCGCCTGCTGATGCGCGTACATCCGAGCAATTTCCGCATGTCGGGCTTCACGGCGCGGCCCGAATTGGGCGAACTGGCGGCGCTAGGCCGTGAGTTCGGCTTGCCCGTTTACGAAGACCTCGGCAGCGGCTGCGTCGCGGACCTGCGCGCGTTCGGCATCGACGAGCCGCTGGTGTCGCAGAGCCTGAAAGCCGGGGCCGATCTGGTCTCGTTCAGCGGCGATAAACTGCTGGGCGGGCCGCAGGCGGGTATTCTCGCGGGGAAAGCGGAGACCATTGCGCGCTTGCGGCGGAACCCGCTGTTTCGAGCGCTAAGGTTAGACAAGATGATTTATCAGGCGCTGGCGGAAACGCTGCGGCGCCTGCTGTTCGAACGCTGGGACGAAATACCGGCGCTGGCAATGATCCGCCAGACGCCGGAGCAGATCAAAGCGCGGGCGGAATCGCTGATTGCGGAAGCGCCGGGACTGCGAGCCGAAATTGTGCCGGGGCGATCTGTGATCGGCGGCGGGGCGACGCCGGAGCAATCGCTGCCCACCTGGTTGATCGCGATCGCCGGTCGGGACGCCGATCGAGACACCTGTCGCGATCTGCACGATGCCGAGCGCGCGCTCCGCGCGAACGATCCACCGGTGATTGCGCGCATCGAAAACGACCGGCTGCTACTCGATTTGCGAACCGTATTTCGCGATGAAGAAGCGGAGCTCAGGCGCGCTCTTGATACGTGCCTGCGGCGGTGTTGACGCGAATCTTCTCGCCCTCGGTGATGAACGGGGGCACCTGCACCATCAGGCCCGTTTCCATCTTGGCGGGCTTGGTGACGTTCGAAACCGTCGCGCCCTTGAGGCCCGGCTCAGTCTCCACCACCGTAAGATCGACCGTGGGCGGCAGTTCCACGCTCATCGGTTTGCCTTCGTAGAATTCCACGCTCACTTTGAGCTGCGGAATCAGGTACTGCGTGGCGTCGCCGAGCAGGTCTTTCATGAGGTGCATCTGCTCAAACGTCTCGGTGTTCATGAAGTAGTAATATTCGCCGTCGTCGTACAGATATTCCATCTCCTGCTGTTCCAGCAGGGCCTTTTCCACCTTGTCTTCCGACGAAAACCGGTGCTCGGCCATGGCGCCGGTGCGCAGGCTGCGCATTTTGGCCTGTACGAAACCGCGCAGGTTGCCGGGCGTCCTATGGGCCACGCTGAAAATCGAATACAGGTCGTTGTTGAACTTGATGACCATGCCGGGACGCATCTGTGTTGAAGAAATCATGAAACTCCTCGGTAATAGGAACTTGACGCTACGGGCGTTGTAACTACGTAACGTCCATTATAGCTAAAACGGCAAAATCTATTCGCGCATCGGCGCCGCAGTCGCGAACGTCCGCGCAACTGGATGGTGGAAAAGGCTGGCGTAGTCCGGATGGCGCTGAACTCCGGCGCCCGTGGCAGGCATGGCCAAGGACCAGTAAGTTGGAGTAACATCCGCCACCGCCCGACTGGTACCATCCTTGAGTGTATGGACTCATCGCCGGGCCCGAAATCCCGCTCCCTTACGGTCGCGGCTCTGCTCTATCTCTCACTGCTCGCAAATGTTGTCGTCTTCTTTCACAAGCCGCTTTTCAGTTCCGACTACTTGTTCCCGTGGGATTTCCGCGGCGTTCAGCTTCCGCTGATTACATTTCTGGTGGACGAGCTCCGGCAGGGCCGCTTCGCGCTTTGGAATCCATACAGCTATTGCGGCTATCCGATATTCGCCAACATTGAGGCCTGCTATTTTCATCCGCTGATCCTGCTGTGCGCGCTGATTGCGTCGCATGCGCCGGCGAGTCTGCCGCAGTTGCTCGAATGGGCGGTGGCGCTACAAGTCTGGGCGGCGGGCATCGCGACATACCATTTCCTGCGCGAGCTGAGTGCCGGACGGGCCGCGGCATGGGCGGGCGCAATCATTTTCGAAACCGGCGGGTATTTCGCGTCGCGCGCAGAGCACATCGGCGCCATGATGGCGGTGGCGTGGATGCCGCTCGCCTGGCTCGCGGTTCTCAAGCTGGGAAATGGAATCGAATCTCGCGGGGGACAGACCAGGAGGTCTGTCCTACTGAACTGGTTTGGGGTTCTGAGCGTGGCGCTGGGAATGTCCATCCTGGGCGGATTTCCGCAGCCCACGCTGGCCGTGTTTGCATCCACTATGGCGCTCGCGATCTTTCTGACCGTCTGGCGCATGGCGAAACTTCGGCTGGTGGGTTATGCACTGGCCGGCTGCGCGGCGGGCATTGGCCTCGCTGCGGTTCAATTCATCCCCACCTATCAACTGATGCAAAACAGCGTCGCCAAATATCGCGCCGGATGGCTGGGCGCCGGCGGCGGCCTCTACTGGCAGAGCCTGGTGTCTCTGATTTTGCCGGATCACTACGACCAGTTCGATATGGCGCGGTTCCACGGACCGGGCGACCCGAGTTTTCTGTACCTTTACTGCGGCATCGGCGGGGTTCTGCTGGCGCTCTTCGCGCTGGCGGTGTGCAGAAATCGCAGTGCGGCGCTACTGGCGTCGATGACCGGATTCGGCTTGCTCTGGATGCTGGGCGAGCACACGCCCATGTGGCGCGCGCTGTATCCGCTGCTGCCGGTATCGGTTCGCATCGGCATCCATCCCGAGTACACGTACTGCATCTTCTGTTTTGGCGTAGCGGGGCTGGCGGCGATGGGCTTGCAGGCCCTGCCGCTCAAAGAGACGCTGCGATTCGCTATCGGAGTTCTGATCGCGGTGGATCTTTACGTGGCAGGGTCGGGCCGGCCCATGAATGTGGTTGCAGTGAAGGCCGAACCAGGCGTCACCCATTACGCCTTCGAAGGCAGCGCCCCGCTTCTCTATAACCTGAGGTTATTGGTTGACCGGCAGACGCCGCCGTGGCGTATCGACAACACCGAAGACGCGGGCCTCGATTGGGCCATCCAGGCGCCCATCAGTCGACTACCCACCGCGAACGGGGTCAGTCCGCTGGCTCTCGAAAACGAGATTCAGCTTCGCCTGTTTCTGCACGACGGTCACCCGTGGGGCTGGTATTATCCGGTGGAAAAACCGGAATCGCCGGTTCTCGACGCGATGAACGTGAAGTACGTAGTAACCCGGTCCAAGTATGCGGAAAGGCTGGCTGCGGCGCCGCGCTTCCGGCGCGTGGCGCACCTGCCGCTGGGACTGGAGCTGTTCGAGAATCTGGCGGTAATGCCGCGATTCTTTCTGGTACATGACGCCGTTCCGGAAAGCTCGCTGGCAGAGACGCGGCGGCTGATCGCGAACGGCTTGGTGGATCTGCACCGGACGGCGATCACGGACCATCCGATTTCCTTGCATGGCGCGCAGGGCGGGGACCAGGTGGGTACCCATGTGGAGACCATCGATTACCAGCCGCGATGGCTGCAGTTGAAGGTGACTACGGAGCAGCCCGCGCTGCTGGTGCTGGCAGAGAGTTACTATCCGGGATGGATGGCGTGGGTAGATGGATCGCCGGCAGAGATTTACCGGACCGACATCGCGTTCCGCGGGGTCGCCGTGCCGGCGGGCAGCCACACGGTGCGCATGGAATTCCGGCCGGCGATTCTTCCGATTTCGATGGCGGTGTCGGCGGGAACGGCCGGGTTGCTTGGGCTATTTTGGCTGGGGTGGAAGCGGAAAGGACGAGTAACTCCGTGAGGCCCCGGGGGGCTTCACGCAAACGATCGAGGACCCGTCGTCAGTTTTCCGATAATTTCCCGGCGTGGTCGATGACTAGCATCTCCATGGGGGCCTTTCGCGCTTCGAGCTTGAGTCCAAGGTCCTGAATCGCCGTGAACAGAGATGGAGCTGTGGATGGATCGCTGCCGACGGGTTCAACGGGAGCGAAAGCGCCGGTTGGGGCGAAGGCAATCTGGAAATCGTAGACACGAGTTAAGCCGGTT
>JBEKNN010000281.1:0-11413 GCA_049522755.1 Bryobacteraceae bacterium
CGTGTGCGCGGCAATCGGCGCCCAAGCTGCGATCGATGTCTGTCGGATTGGCGGACGAGATGCGACCGCGGCGGTGGCGCCGGACTCACCGGGCGTCAGAGGCGGACGCACTCATCGGCGCGGACCGGTTAGAACCCCTGCGCGCCCGCTTCCGCGACTGCGTGATCCTGCTCCCCGGAACCACCGCTGACGCCGATGGCGCCCACTACTTTTCCATCGCGTTTCAGCGGGATTCCACCGGCGAAAATCATCACTCGGCCATGATTGGAAACGTGAATCCCGAAAAATTGATCGCCCGATTGGGAATGCTGGGCGAGGTCTTTCGTCGCGATATCGAAAGCGCGGGAAGTGAACGCCTTGTTAATCGAAATGTCGATGCTTCCGATCCAGGCTCCGTCCATACGGACGTGAGAAATCAGGTTTCCGCCGCCATCGACGACGGCGATGTTCATCGGCTGCTGAATTTCCTGGGCTTTCTTTTCCGCTGCTGCAATGACTCTGCGCGCATCCGCAAGTGTGACCATATTTCACCGATTTTACTACGGCGTGCGTATCGGAAAGCGGCCTACTTCTTCCCCGTAGGCGCTGGATCCGGATAGCGGGTAGCCTGGCGGGCGACCAGTTGCCAACCTTGCGGACCCTTCACTAACACATGCAGCACGTTGAGCTTGGACACGGTCACGACGCCGGCCGTATTGTTCCGGAAATCGACATCGCCAGTCACCACCGCACAGCTGCCGTACACCCGGACCTTGAGGTTTTTGAAGTCAATTGCCTCAACGGCCGCGTTTCCTTTCAAGGACTCCAACACCGCTGCCTTGTCCTGGTGCAGATTCGAGGAGTGAGTATAAGTGAGATCGTCGCTCAAAATCCTGGAGAGCGCCGCCGCGTCCTTCTTAATCATCGCCTGCTTGTAGGCTTCCAGCGCCGCCAAGACGTCCTTTTCTGTCTTGGGATCCGGATTGGCGGCCGACAGAATCGCGGACGAGAAAAGGAACAGAATCCACTTCATCATAGGTAACCAGAATACACGAGTTCGCCGTCAGGTTCACCGGGCGCCCGGCGCTCGCGGGCGTCACAATCTGGCGCCCGAGCAGATCGGAAGGCAGCCTGGCAGGAATCACGCCGGGGAGACGCATTTCACCTATGGTCCAGCCGTGATCCCGGTGTCGCCGGCCAGCCGGGCGGCGGCGTCCAGATCGGCGCGCGCTGCCGAATCGTGCCCGAGCAGGGTGAAGGCTTGGCTGCGGAGGACATAGAGGTGCGGTTCGCCGGGCGCCAGCCGAATCGCCTCCGTGAAGTCCTTGAGCGCGGCCTCGACTCCGTTCGGTTCTGAGGCGCGTATCTCGCCGCGGTACTGCAGCGCCTGCCAGAGACGGGGGCTCAGCCGAAGCTCTTCATTCAGTAGCGCCAGCCCGCGGCGCGTCTGTCCCGACGCCGCCAGCCGGAGGGCCTCGTCGAGAATCGCGGCCGAATCGCGGACCGGCGGCCGGCGCTCTCGCCCGATAAGATGGAGATACGCCGCCGCAGCCAGGCACAGGCACGCTAAGTCGAGCGCGCCGTCGAACCTCCAACTGCCCAGAAACAGCTTACCCGAGAGTGGCAAACTCGCGAAGAGAAGCGCCAGCGCCAGCGCGGCCCGCCGCCATTGACGAGCCCGTGCCCGCGAAGCCTCCGCGTGCTCAGGCGGTTCCACATCCTCATCATCCTGCGAAGCAGGCATGCTTTCACCATACCCCTTCTCGCGCTGCGAAGCGCCCGGTTTCGATAAATCGGCAGCGCTCTGCATGACGGGGCGAATATGTGCTGGAAGAGCGCTCGCGCTTATTCTATAAGCGTTCCACCCTCATACGCTCAGAACTGGAATCGGCACGGCGCAAATGATTCCGTAGCCGTGGGTCTTCCGCAGGTGACCGCCATAAGGGTTGCACCCGGTAACCAGCAAATCGGCCTTAGTCTGCGTCGCAGCTTGACTCAGCAACTTGGGCACGTCGCCACTGCCGATGAATACGTCTGCCTTCACGCCGGTGTCCTGCTGAAGCTTGGCGATGCGCTCGGAAGCGTCCTCGACGAGCGCGTTCTTCCACTTTCGATCGACGTAGTCGCCGCCGGGCCCCCACAACTCCACGCCGGCAGTGACATGAACGAGGGTGAGGCGGGCGCCGAATTCGGCGGCCATGGGGGCGGCCCACGCCATAGCATCGTCACTTCGCGGGCCCAAATCCACCGCGCATAGCACGTTGCGGACCGCAAACTTCTCCACGGTCGATCCTTCCGCGTGCGCGCCTGTCCAAACCGGGCACCCGGTCCTGCGCATCCCTTTTGCAGTCGCCGATCCCAGCAGAAACTGCTCGAACGTGAAACCACGCGACGGCATCATGATCAGGTCGGCCTTTTCCTCCTCAGCCACGCGCACGATTGCCCAAGCCGGGTCGCCTCTGACCAACTTGCCCCGAATGGCGATGCCGTCAAGTTCCTGCCCGAGAGATTCGTCCTGCCGTTTCTGAGCCTCTGCAACGACCGCCGTGAGCAAGTCCCAGCCAGCCGGCTCGCTCTTGTCCTGCGGCGCACCGGACGCACGGCCCGGCGGCGGCACAACGTGGAGCATCACGATCTCAGAATGGAAATGGCGCGCCAATGTGGCAGCCTGATGAATCACACCTAGCGACCCAATCGGGAAATCCACCGGCAAAAGTATCGTCTTGATATTCGGCATCGAGCAAGAGCCCTTGAGTCAAAGTATCGCTCACCCGCCGGCCGGAATTTTCGATTTGAATCTCTGGCTCGCGCACATCGTGTGCCGATCCATGGCCAAGGCGGCAAACGGGTCGATAGCGGCGCTACCGATGCGCCACTAGCGAATTCTTGCGCTCGTATTGTCGGGGGGATCAGGAGTGGGCGCGCCGCTGCAAGTGTAACTGCGCACCGGCAAAATTCCGGTTTGCCATCGGTTGCTTCAATCTCGTCCCAGTTGGTACCTGAGAGCGCGTTCGAGGCAGGAAATGCAGAAGACGGCAGCCACGTCCCGTCCGACGCGGATCTGGTGGGGCGTTTCGCTCTGACATGTCTTGCAATGCTTGATCGTCTTCGGCAGCGCCTCGTGGAAGGACGCGGGCTCAGGCCAGGATCTCATGTTCCCCATCTGTGGCATTCATTGTGGCTCTGTTCGAGAGAATCCTCCAGTAGCAAGAGTACTCGCGCCGTACTGGAACCGTCACCGGGAGTTTGCTTGCCCACTGTTTACCAGTAATACGCCTTCACTACGCGCGGCGAGCTCGGGGCGCCGGAAATCACTTTCACGTGCAGCACGAACTGGAGGTTTTTCTGCTGCCATCCGGGCGGGGCGCCGTGCAGGGCTTCGGCCATCAGGTCGGGATTGGTAACCAGGTCGCTGGCGGCGTCGGTGCCGTACTGCGTCATGCCGGCTAACTCTACCAGCATGGCGTGCGTGTCGGGATGGAAGACGCGCGAGACAATCGCGTAGTCCTCACCGGTTCTGCGGTCGCGGGGCAGGTTCGGCAGCGACCACTCGGTGGGACGGCCGTTGTCCGTAATGCCGATCGGCTCGCGCGAGCCATCGATGAAGAACCGCATCTGGCTGCTGATTTCGCGCCAGCGCGTGTAGGAGTAGCCAACCAGAATCGCCGGGCCGGTGCGCAGGTCGGGGAAGGAGACGTCGGAGCCGAGCTTCACCCGATACGGACGCCGCAGGCGCGCCAGCATGGCGGCCAGCCGCGAGGTCGCGATCAGATCGCCGCCGCCGACGAACTGGTCGGTCAACTCGACAAAATCCTGCGGATGCGGCGGTTCTTTGGCCTCAGGCGGGCGGTCGAGACTCCACACGGGGACAAACGCCGCGCCTATCAGGACCGGAGAGGAACCTCGCAGCACCGGCGCCCAGAACTGGTCGACGACGGTGGTCGTGGGACGGGCCGCGGCCCAGTACGCCAAGCCGATGACGGCGGCGATTGCGGCCCCCGCCGCGGCCCACAGAGCGCGCGCCCGCCACGGAATTGTCCGGCCCGGTTCGATGGCCGGCGAAGGCGCGCCCGGCGCCGGTTCCACGCGCGCCGGTTCAGCGCGTGCGAGGTTCGTAACGTGGAATTCGGGGACGTATGTTCCGGAGGGCAGCTCAATGCGCAGCGGATTGGCGGCGCCTTGGGTGGAATAATAGAGCCCCAGGCGTTTGCGCACTTCGCCGGCCTTCACGCGCACGGTGGCGTCGTCGCTTGGGTCGTAGCTGGTGGGGCGGCCGAAAACTTCGATGCCGATGGTGCGCTCTTTGAGGATATCGGCGGAGCCGCGGAGAGTATGCTCCACCACGAACCGCAGAAAATCCTGGCTGCGCTTGCTCGAGCGGAACTCGTGGCTGGCCAGAATGCGCGTCAACTCCTCGCGCACCTGCTCTTCCGTGGGCCGCGCGCCATTCCCCCCGTCTGGCGCCTTGGCGGGCGTCTGGCCTTGAGACATCGCTGGATTTGCTTGGTCCGATTCTAACAGAATCGCTTTGCGGGCAAAGCGGGATAACGCAACGGTGCTTGCCCGTTTTCGGGAAAGGGAGGGTCAAAATGAACGCATTCGCGCATTTCGCGCACGAGCTGTTACCTATAGCCATAAAATATGGCTATAATGGATTTGCTATGCAGATTAGTGTGGCTGAAGCAAAAAACCGGTTCTCGGAACTGATTCGGGAGATGGAGGAAGGCGAGCCCGTTCTCATCACCCGGAACGGGAAGCCCGTGGCCCAGTTGGTTCCGGCGCCGAAGGGCCGCCGCACCGTGGTTCTGGGCGGCATGCGCGATCGAATACGCCTGTTGCCCGGTTGGGACGATCCGGTGGACCTCGATCGCTTTCTTCAAGGCGATCTGTGAGCGGCGGCTACCTGCTCGATACCAATATCGCTCTGTTCGCCGCCGCGGCGCCCGAGATGCTATCCCGCGCCGTTCGCAATGCTCTCAAGACCGGCCCGAACGTGTTGAGCGTTGTCGCGTTTTGGGAAGTGGTGCTGAAATCTTCGAAAGGGAAGCTGGATGTGGGCGACCCGCTCGAATGGTGGGAGAATTCTCTGAACGATCTTGCGGCCACATCGCTTCCCTTCCGGCCTGCTCACGTCGCTGCGATCCGCGGTCTCGCCAACATCCACCAGGATCCGTTCGACCGGGCGTTGATCGCACAATCGATGGTGGAGGGCTTTACGCTCCTGACGTCCGACGGGGTGATTCCCAAGTATGCGAGCCCGCGCTTTCGCGTAATCGGCTAGCGCCACTTCCTCCCACTCCGAAGCGCGTTCACACGATTGGGAACGCTGCACGCATCGGTGCGTGCGCCACGCCGGCAAACCTACGACTGCATGCTCGCGGGTGCGCGCGCCACGCCCAGATGGAGCGCCACTGTCCCTCCCGTCAAGTAATCGTAATTCACGCCTTCGAACCCGGCGCGGCGCATATCTTCGGCCAGCTCCGGCGCCGCCGGGAACTTGCGCACCGATTCCGGCAAATACGTGTAGGCGTCGGGCGCGCCGGAAACCAGCCCTCCAATCCACGGCAGAATGCGGCGGCAGTAGACGTTGTTCACGGCGCGGAACAGCGCATTCGGCGGCTGCGAGAATTCCAGAATCGCAGCCACCCCGCCGGGCCGCAAGACGCGGCGCATCTCCGCCAGGCCGGCTTGATAGTTGGCGAGATTGCGAAAGCCGAACGCCACTGTAACCAGATCCATCGACCCATCGCGCACCGGCAGATGCAGTGCGTCGGATTCGAACAGCGCAACCCGCGCGTGGCGTTGTTCCACCTTGCCGCGCGCGCTCACCAGCATCGGGTGGCAGAAATCGGAGCCCAGGACGACGCTGGGCGAGCGGCGACCCAGCGCCAGCGCCAGGTCGCCCGTACCGCAACACAGGTCGAGGACGCGTGCGCCGGGCCGCTCCAGAATGTGCCGCACGCGGCGCACGGTATACGCGCGCCAGTAGCGGTCCACGTTGAATGAGAGCAGGTGGTTGAGGAAGTCGTAGCGGTGCGCCACGCGGCCAAACATGCCGCGCACCCAAGCCGCCGCTTCCAGCTCGTCGTGCGCGCCCGCGGGCGTCGTTCCCTTGGAAACAGCGCCCTTGGAAACGGCCTCTTTAGAAACGGCGCCGCTCACGAAAGGGCCTGCTGAATGGATTCGCGCACCAGCTCTTCCTCGATGCCGGAAACCACCGTCACCTCGCCGATGCGCACTGGCAGCACGAAGTGAACCTTGCCTTGGACGGTCTTCTTGTCGTGCGCCAGCCGCGCGAACAGGTTGTCCACGCGGATGCCGTCGAGCGGCGGAATGGGTCCATAGGTATCCAGCATGGCGAAAATCTCGTCGCCGTCTTCCACCGAAATGTGGCCCGTCAACCGCCCCAGGTGAACGGCCGCGCGCATGCCCCAGGCGACCGCTTCGCCATGCAGGAAGCGCGTATAGCGCGTCTCGGCTTCCAGGGCGTGGCCGAAGGTGTGGCCGAAGTTGAGGATGCGGCGCAAGTCGCCTTCGCGCTCGTCGGCGGAGACCACTTCGGCTTTCATGCGGACCGAATCGGCGATGATGCGGTCCACCGCCTTCGGCTCGCGCGCCAGCACTTCGCGGCTGCAATCGGCCAGGAACCGGAACAGCCCGCCGTCGCGAATAATGCCGGCCTTGACGATCTCGTAAAGCCCCGAGCGATATTCGCGATCGGGCAGCGTATCGAGCAGCGCCGGATCGATCAACACGGCGAGAGGCTGGTGAAAGCTGCCAATCAGATTCTTGCCGCCGACCAGATTGACGCCGGTCTTCCCGCCGATGGCCGCGTCCACTTGCGCCAGCAGCGTGGTGGGGATCTGCAGCACCGGAATTCCACGCATGAAGATGGCAGCCAGGAAGCCGCCCATATCGTTCACAATACCGCCGCCGTAGGCGATCACCATGCTGGTGCGGTCGGCCCCGCGCTCCACCATTTCCTCGGCGAGCTGCTCCAGCGGCGCGAGGCGCTTGCGCTCTTCGCCGCCGGGAAGGAACAGCGCTTCATGACTGACGCCGGCAAGTGCGCTCGCGAGCGCCGCGCCCTGATGCCGCCACACGTCCCCGGTGGAGACGACGAAGACCTTGCCGGACTTGGGCGGCACATATTCCGCCGCGCGCGCGACAATCCCTCGTTCCACAATAGCCGGGTAGCAGCGCTCCGGCGTTTCAACGCGAAATTCGGGCATACGCCATTATTAACATGGCGCGGACTGTGGCTTGCCGACAGGCTATTTGACACCGCCACTGTCACCGCCGCCTGACTCGCCTCTGACCCAACCGTCAGCGCCACGGTGAATCGTGCCCAAGGAAGCACACAGCCACGCCGACCGGCAGCGGCGGGCTTCTAAGGCTTCCGGCTTCCACGATGACGCCCGTGGCTCCCGCTTCTCGAGTCTGCGCGGAAGCACCCGTCCAAAGGCTGGCGGGCTTGCACCTCGGGACTAGGCCGTAATAGCGCAGTGTGCCTAGTCTCAAACCCAATATTTGCTTTAGGATACAAGCAACTCCTATACATTGTGGCAGCCCTCACAATTTGACGTTTTCGAGACCCATTAACGGAGCTAATGGTGGTATCATTTCAAAATGTCTGTCCCCTAACCCGTCTCTCCGGGAGTCCGACTCCCAGCCTTTTTCGGCTGCGCTCGTCCATAAGACGCCAGCAGCTTCCCAGCTTTAAATCTCAAGGAGGTTTTTGAAGTGAGAAAACTATTATCCAGCGGTTTGGCCATGATTGCGGGAGTTGTGTCTCTGCCTGCTCCAGGGTCGATGCACGGGGAACGGAAGGCGCCGGTAGCCGATCACCGGCTGGCGCGCTTGCAGGCGTTTTTCGGAAAGTCCGATTGTCCGGCTAAAGCGTATTCGGACGATTTTCTGGATGCGGCCGACCGCTACGATCTCGATTGGCGGCTGCTACCCAGCATTTCTTATGTGGAATCTACGGGCGGAAAATCGGCGAAGAACAACAACCTGTTCGGCTGGAATTCCGGGCGCGCAATTTTCCGCACGGCCCGCCAAAGCATCCACGAGGTGGGTTACCACTTGACGCACTCACACCTCTACCGCTCTAAGAACCTCGACCAGTTGCTGGCCACCTACAACCCCTCCGGCGAATACGCGCAAAAAGTCAAATCCGTAATGGCGCAGATTGCGCCTGCGCAGTAAGCCCTCCGTCAGCCAAACAGCTTAATGCCGAAGAAGAGCCCGGCAGCTACTACCACAAAAACTCCCACCCAGAAGATCGTGCGCTGGGTGTTGTTCACCGTACCGCGCTCGTCTTCTTTGATGCGTTCCGATAGGCTCTCAAACATGGAGCACCTCCCTATTAAGATGCCGCTATAAATACAGACAAAAAGAAACGCCGCGCACCTGAGGAACCGGATAAAATCAGCTCGATTGTAGCTCCGAACGGGAGAATTTCCAAGTGCTATATTTCACGCTGTTTCACACAGGTGGCGTGGGGCGTGCTTCCGCTGCCCGGGACGGCTGCCGCTGGCGCGTCCGAAATGTCTCAAACGAAAGGGCGTGCATACGCTTTGCTTCGAGTTAGCGCCCTTTCGCTTTCCGCAACGGGGCTTGGCGGACGACACCAGGGTGCTCCGGGCGTTGACAAGCTTTGGCGATCCGGCGTATATTTGCTAACATACTGATCTGTCAGTGGTTTGGTGGTAGTTTGGATGTCCTTGCCGACGCAACCGTTTTCATCGAGATAATTTACCGGAGAATCAGTGACAGGCGGAGGCGCAATGGCGGTCGACGAAAACCCGCAAGCGGAGCAGGCGGTCCCCGAGAATTACGAGGATTTTCTCGAGGACTATTCGCATTTTGCTCCGCCCGCCGCCGACGAAGTCCTGCTGGGTACCGTGCTCGGCATCACCGGTAAAGACGTCATCATCGACTTCGGCTACAAGAGCGAAGGCATCGTCCCCATCGAGCAATTTCAGACGCCGGCCGGCGAAATCACAGTCCATGTGGGCGACGCCGTCGATGTGATGATCGAGCCTGGCGGCGAGCAGCCCGAAGGGTACGTGCTGCTTTCGCACACGCGGGCCGCGCGCCTGCGCATCTGGGATCACCTCGATAAAGCCTACCAGGATCAGCTGGTGATCTCGGGCCGCGTACTGGGACGGGTGAAGGGCGGCCTTGCGGTGGACGTGGGCGTCAAAGCCTTCATGCCCGGGTCGCAGGCCGATCCCCGGCCCGTACATAATCTCGATTCGCTGGCGGGGCAGGATATTCCGGTCAAGATCATCAAGCTTAACCGGCGCCGCGGCAACGTGGTGGTGTCGCGCAAACTGGCGGTGGAGGAAGAGATCAACGCCCGCAAAGGCGCCACCCTGGAACATCTCTTCGAAGGCGCCGTGATCGTGGGCGTGGTCAAAAACCTTACCGAGTACGGCGCGTTCATCGATCTGGGCGGCATCGACGGGCTGTTGCACGTGACCGATATTTCCTACGGCCGGGTGACGCATCCTTCGGAAGTTCTGCACGTGGGCGCAGAGGTCACGGTCAAGGTGCTGAAGTTCGACCGCTCTAAAGAGCGCGTCTCGCTGGGCATGAAGCAGCTCGAGCCGGACCCTTGGGATACGGTGGTGGAGCGCTACCCGGTGAACGCCCGCGTGATTGGCCGCGTGGTGAACGTGACGGATTACGGCGCCTTCGTCGAATTGGAGCCGGGCGTCGAAGGCCTGATCCACATCAGCGAGATGACGTGGTCGCGGCGCATGAAGCATCCCTCCAAGGTGGTGAGGCCGGGCGACCAGGTGGAGGCCGTGGTACTCGAAGCGCATCCTCGGGACCGGCGTATTTCGCTGGGCCTGAAGCAGCTCGAGCCGAACCCCTGGACCACCATCGACAGCCGTTACAGCGTGGGCTCGGTGGTGGAGGGCCGCGTTCGCAATATGACCGATTTCGGAGCGTTCATCGAAATCGAAGAGGGCATCGACGGGTTGGTGCATGTGTCCGATCTTTCCTGGACGAAGCGCGTCAAGCATCCTTCGGAAGTCTTGAAGAAGGGCCAGATTGTGCAGGCGGTGATTCTAAATATCGATTCCGGCTCGCATCGCTTGTCGCTGGGCATCAAGCAGCTGCAACCGGACGCGTGGGAGAGCTTCTTTCAGCGCCACAGCGTGGGCGATACGGTTCACGGGCGGGTATGCCGGCTGTCGAATTTCGCCGGCTTCGTCGAAGTGGCGGAGGGCGTTGAGGGGATGTGCCACTTCTCCGAGGTTCCGGGCTATGCCGGACGGCGCGGCGCCGAGCCGCCGCTGGCAATCGGCCAGGAGGGCAGCTTCAAGATTCTCAAGATGAATGAAGCCGAGAAGAAGATCGGGCTCAGCCTGCGCGCGGCCGCGGAAGACGAAGAGAAGGGCCGCCTGGAAGACTATCAACGGCAGGCCGCGGCTGCCATCACTACGATCGAAGAGGTGATGAGCCTCAAGGATCGCGGCGCCGAGTAGCTTGCAAAATTCTTATAATCAAGCGATACTTCGGATTCGTAAAGGATTTAGACACAGAAGCATAGGAGCATGAGATGACAAAGGCGGATCTAATTGAAGAAGTCTCCCGCGTGGTCGAGATGACGCGGAAGGAGTCCGAGGTCATCGTGGAGGCGATTTTCGACAGCATTGTGAAGTCGCTCCGCACAGGGGACAAGATCGAGATCCGCGGCTTCGGCAGTTTCCGTACGCGGCAGCGGCAGCCGAGAATCGGCCGCAACCCGAAGACCGGCGCGCGGGTGGAAGTGCCCGCCAAGAAGATCCCGTATTTCAAGCCGAGCAAAGAGTTGAAGGACGTGGTGAACAATTCCGGACCGCATCCGAGTTCATCGCCGCCGGAACCCGAGCCCGAAGCGTTTCCCCACACTTGACCTTGGTTTATAAATCGAGAGCGCGGAAGTTGAAATCGTCTATCGGGCGCTCGCGAACAAAGGCAAGAACCGCCGCAATCTCTCAAAGCACCACATTAACTTTGAAACTGCCCAACTGGTGTTTGAGCATCAGCGCATACACGTCCAGGGAGACCGTGTCGCCGCCGGCGAAGAACGATGGCAGGCGCGGCGAAGAAGTGATTCGCATAATCTCGCCCAGAAAGGCGGCCGCGCCGGAAAGGAGAGCATATGACGAGGCTAACGAAAGCTCAAGCTAACGAAATTCGCGTCCTTCAAAAGATGAAGGACGAGGAGATCGATTTCACAGACATTCCCTTGACGTCCGATTGGAGCAAGTCAGTCGTCGGCACGCTATATCGGCGATCAGGAAGTCTCTCACGATACGCGGCCGCCCCCCGGTCGGCCTCTCAGAGATCGCATGGGGGCTGATTTGGCCCGGCGAAGAAGCGGGTCCAGGGGGACCCGCGCGGACCAGGGGGTCAGCCCTACTGCCTTGTGGAC
>JBEKNN010000282.1:0-11299 GCA_049522755.1 Bryobacteraceae bacterium
CTGTAAGGTCGGCGACTCGTACAATCGCCCGAAATGGTGTTCGAGGAGACCACTATGCCGCCGGCAGTGTCCGGCCGCGCGCTTCCCCCAACGCGACTTCAGGCTAACCGGGACCGCGTGGGCCTGAACTCATGCGAATTGGAACCCAACTTCCAGCCCCGCCGCTGCGCCGTGATTCAGGCGCAACCATATGCTGCTGCTGCTCCGGGTCAAGAGAACCTGTGGTACAACGGCGCTTGGGGCTGCAAGAAACCGGCAATGACAATGATCAAGGAGGACACCGATTATGGGTTCGACCAGACGCGCGATACTGGCAGCGGGCGCCACGGCAGCGGCCACTTCCGCCGTACCGCGAGTATTTGCGCAGCAGGCGGGAGAAAGAGGAACTGGCAAGTTCTACGAAAAAGGCCCCGTTCGCATCTACTATGAGGAGGCCGGGACCGGTTTCCCGCTGCTGCTGCTTCCCGGCGGAGGATTGAACTCGACTATATCCTTTTTCACCGGCAACTCGCCCTTCAACGCCATTGGGGAGTTCAAGGGGGAGTATCGCTGCATCACGGCGGACCTGCGCAACGCCCCCAGCGGCCAGTCCACCGGCCCTGTCGAGGTCGACCGGCCGTGGGATTCCTACGCCGACGACCAGCTTGGCCTGATGGATCATCTGGGCGCCGACAAGTTCATGGTGATGGGTTTCTGCATTGGCGGCCCCTTCATCTGGAGTCTCTTGAAGCGCGCGCCCAATCGTATCGCCGCGGCTGTGCTGGCGCAGCCCGTGGGGTGGCGTCCGGAGATGCGCGACCCTCAGTACCCAGGCGCATTTTGGAATACCTGGGGTCCGGCGCTGACCGCCAAGCGGCCCGAGATCACGATGCCGATGGTCGACAAATTTGTGACCAGGATGTTCGGCGCCAACCCCGATTTCGTCTTCACCGTCACACGGGATTTCGTGCGCGGTTGCCAAACCCCGATCCTGGTCCTGCCGGACGATATTCCGGCGCACCCTTACGCCGTCGCCATGGAGTGCGCGATGCTCGCGCCGCAAGCCGAAGTGAGCATCTACCCCTGGAAAGAGCCCAAGGAGCGGATTCCCCTGGCGGTGCGCCAAATCCATTCCTTCCTCAAGGCGCATCGGCCTGCTTAGACGGCGGTGTCCATACAGTAGGCCAGGCGGGCACCAGTTCCACTCCTTTTCAGGGTGGATTGCACGATCCCACAGTCATCGAAGACCTCGGTATTGGGTATGCGCCCAGCGGAAACTTGCGGCACCACCTCGCCGGCTGGGGATACGATCTGCTGTTCGACACTGGCCTGATCAACTGGCACGGACGCGACGCCTTCTGACGGCGCATCATCTTTCCCCTCACGCAGGCTGGCCGGATTGTCAACCTGTACGGTCGCAGTATTGGCTCCGCCTTCTCGCACCGCTTGTTGCCTCGCTCCAAAGGTATGCTGAATCCTGTATAGCCGAAAAGGATCAACTCCGGCCAAGCTTGAGTCACACTCAGAAATCGCCGAAGCGGGCTTCTGTGAACACAAATCCGGACACGTTTTGGGCAGGCACGCAGACCGTCGAAAATGTTCCGGGCGGGCTTACACGCACGCGTCTCCACCAACGATCAGCAGACCTTGGCAATGCATAACCGGGCGATGCGGGCGTAGACGCAGATTTCTAAGCTATCGCTTTTGTAGCCTGTACTACCCGCGCCAGCGCTTGGCGGAAGTGGCTCGGGCGCTATACCCAAATGATCCCGTACGACAGAAGGCGTGGATGAAGTGATAAAACCGACCTGGCCAGTTGACGCTTGACACCGTCGTTCCGTTATGCTAGTTTTTTAGCAGTATGACCTTGGGTGGTCTTCGCCGCCGCGAGGGGCAAAGCAGGGATATCCTCAAGCGGAACGGCAAACAGTCCGACAAAGATGTCATCAAGGCCATAGCGGGTCCGCCCGTCTACTGTGCCGTCCGAACCGTGGTCGTCGAAATCTCCAATTGGGCTACGCTGTTGTTTCTGGTATGCCTCAGCGCGCCAGCACTCGTAGCGGTGCCACACTACACGCTGACCGCCCGGCGCTCGCCGGATTTCAGACTCCTCACTCCCGTGCGCATCAACGGCGCCGGCCCATTCTCGTGCGAATTCGACACCGGCGGAACATCGCTCTCAGTCGATACCGCCGTTGCCGCCAAAGGCGGCTTGAAGGCGAACGGCCAAGGCCAATCAGCCGGCGAAGGGCCCCTTGTTACGGCGGACCAGCGTATTTTGGATGCGACGGTGGAGATTGGACCACTGAGCGCGTCGGACCGCACGGTAGTTCTCCGACCGCTGGATGAGGAGTGTGTTCTCGGCACAGGGGTTTTTCTTTCCTTTGTGGTTCAGTTGGACTACTCGAAGCCTGAAATCCGGCTCTATAATGCCGCGGATTTCCGGCCGGCGCCGAACATGGTCAGCGTGCCGGTAACCTATGTCAACGGCGGGCCGGTTATCCCTGTGCGGTTGGGGCTGAAGCTCGGAATCACGATTGACGCGAAGTTCTTAGTCGATACCGGGGTCCCGCTATTCCCGATCGGGATTCGTAAAGACTTTACAGACGCCAACGACCTCACGCACAAGTTGGAGAAAGTGGTAACGCCGCCGTTCGGTGGGCAATCCAGCGGCGCCTTCAATTTGCTCGCGTCGAGAATCGCTTCGCTTTCCGTGGGCCCTTTCACCACTCAGGATGACGTCGCCATCCTGTTTCGTGCCACCACCCCGGTCGCATTGGCCTGGGATGCAATATCGGCAGCGAGTTTTTCAGGCGCTTCACGCTGACGCTGGATTACCCAAGCAAACGATTGTTCCTGGAACCTAACGGCGAGTTGCGCCAGCCTCCCGCTCCTTTCGATTGCAGCGGATTGGGCATCGGCGGCTCGCCCGGAAAGTTCCAGGTCAGGACGGTCCTGCCGAACAGTCCCGCCGAAGCAGCTGGGCTGAAGGTCGGGGATCTGGTCTTGTCGATCGACGACAAGCCTTCGGCGCAGCTCGATATTGATCAGATTCGCGCGAAGTTATACCGGACAACCGGCGAGGTCGCGATCCGCGTGCTGCGTGGGGATTCGGACGTATCGGTGACGGTGGAACTGAAACCGGCGCTTTGAGATTGGTGACCTCACTCAGGTTTCAGAGCGGACCGAGCCATTGCGTCTGACCACTCGGGAGGACTGCGAGCCCAATACACTCGGTTCCGACCGCCCCCATACCCAGGCTTACCGAAAGCTCACATGAGCTTTCGGCGGCCGTGCGTAGCTTAGAGGCAGTAACCGAAGGAACAGCTTATTCTTCGCGTAGAGCCGTCATTGGATCCAGATTTGCGGCGCGCCGGGCCGGCAAAAGACCGGCGACGACAGCCGACACGGCGAGAACCACGCAGGCCGTGACCAGAGTTGTGGGATCGTTGGGCTCCAGGCGGTAACGGAAGCCGGCAAGGAGGCGCGTCGAGAAGACCGCGACCGCCAATCCAAGCGCAAGGCCAGCCGCAAGGAGAATCGCCACTTCGCCCAGGACCATGCGGAGCACGCGAGCCTGCTCCGCGCCAAGCGCCATGCGAATGCCGATTTCATTGCGCCGCCGGGCAACGTTGTACGACATAACGCCGTAGAGCCCGATGACGGCCAAACCCAACGCAAGGGCGCCGAAGAATCCGGAGAGCGTTGCCAGAAGCCGTAGGTAGCGGCTCTTGCCAATTCTGCTGCGATCTCTGGCCTCGGAGCAGGACCCAATGCGATGCTGGGAGTACAAGTGACTTGTCCAAAGTGCAAGGTCCCAATGAAGGAAGTTAAGGGCCACATCTATCACCGGCAGCGGAAGTGGAAGTGTCCGAATTGCGCCAAGATCCGGATGCAGAAGGCGAAGTGAATCATGAACACCTCCTCGCGCATCAAATACTGACGGGTCTCCAAGACCGGGACGTGGGTGTCGCGGCCGGACACAGAACTCTGCGTCGAGCCCCATGCGGCTGGGGCTGCGGTGGCTGGCTCACCAGCCACGTGATGCGCGCACACTTTACAAGATGCCCGAACCGCCCGGCAGTCTTACCTCAGGTGAACAGCTTGGACCGACGAGGGAAGAACTCGAAAGCCAAGCGTGGACGCCCGCCGGGCCGAGAAACCCGGCGGCCGTGGGGTTAAAGTCTGAATCCCCGGCTATAGAGATGCCAGCCGCTGAATCATTTCAATAGCTTCATGCTGTTCGACTTCCGGCGTCTCTTGATTTTTCAGGGCCACAGCCGCATTTGCGAAAAGCCTCGGGATCTCAAACGAGCGGTGCCCCGTTTTGGGGTTAATCCAGAGCGTTTCCCTCCCCGCTTCCGCCAATGCGATGCCGGCGCAGCGCCCTTCCTCGTCTGAGTTAGATGGATCGGTCAACTTTGCTGCCAGCCTGTTCATATACTCCCTTGCGACCTGCGAAATGCGAAGGTCGGCGCGGCGGGAGTCGCCATGGGCCGCCCTTGGCGCGCGTTCCTTCCATTGATGGTCTAGAAGAATTCTTATGTCGCCGATCTGTTCGGCGGCGGCCTCGAAGAACTCAACCTCTTCCTCGTAGAGCATTCGGACAGTCGGGTGTTTTACGTTTACGAGCCGAAGGTGGATTTGCCGGACCCATTCTAAGCACCCTGCCTGAAGGCTGTCGAGCAGTGGGTACAAGGAGCGCGCACGTATTGCATAGAAAAAGAACGTAGCGAGGTCCAGGTCCTCCATGTCCAGGTTTCCAGATCCAACAGCGAGTCGCTGCGTTTTTTCGGTTTCTTTTTACGTTCCATTGGGATGGCTCCTGTGCAAGGCTGGCGCTCGCTTGGATCGGTACCCGGCAAGGTCGCCGTTCGCCTGATTGTTTATATCACACTCATAGTGTGTAGAACTCACTAGTGTTCACAAGCCACCATGAGTCCAGGCGCGAACCCCAGACCCGCGCGTTCTATTCGGCAGGCGAGTCCGTGAAATGCGGATGGAGCGCGGGCTTTCGCAGGAACGCTTGGCGGAGTTGGCGAAACTGCATCGAAACTACGTCGGTGGAGTCGAGCGCGGGGAACGCAATATCGCCCTCCTCAATATCGTTCAGCTTGCACGTGCCCTCCGGGTAAAACCAACGCAGCTCATGGAAACCTTGTTATGATGTCTCGCGCTGGTGCCTTCATCGAAGGCCCTCGACCCGGAGTCAGGTTCGTGTAAGGAAGCATCAGCAGGACCCGACATTCAACCTCATCGAGCACCCCCGAGGGCCTCGGATGAAATGCGGTTGGGGCTGCGGCGCCCAGCTCACCGGGCGCAATATGCGCGCGCACTTCACAATATGCGCGAAGCGGCCGGCAGCCTCTGACCACGCGACCGCCGAAGAATAGCCTCGCGATACTGCGCCGCGCCTCCTCGTGTCTGGTACGCGCTACCAACATGGCCACGTCGACGGACGTTCGAGAACCTGAGTGTCGCGGGGCATGCTGCTGCCGATTGCCTGAAGCTGAAACCCGATCTTGTTTCATTGACAGACTGAATCGCGCTGCTGATAACTCAAGAACCGGCAGGCCCCCGAGAGTTAAGATATGAAATCGATGAAAATAATTGCGCGGCCGGTTGCCGGTTTCCTGGTGTTGATGGCGAGTTTCGCCCAACAAGCGTCCCGGCCGCCGAACCTGGTGGTGGCTAATGACCGGCTTGAGTTGACGCTTCTGGGGACTGGCGGCCACGTTCTCCAAACTGGTGCTGCGCGACGGGGAGACGGTCAGTCCACTCGCGTCCATCGGTCACTTCCTCGCATTGGACGGATTCGGCGCCCCGTCGGAGCAAGAGGGCGCCGCCGGTATGCCCTTCCACGGCGAGGCCTCCAATCAGGTGGTAAAGGTGATCGCGTCGCAGGATTCCGGCTCTGTGGGCTCCATCGTTCTCCAGACTGTGCTTCCGCTCGCGCAAGAGACGCTCACGCGAAGCATCGAGATGGTGGAGGGTGAGAACGTCGTCTACGTCACTAGCGACCTCGAGAGCGGGATTGCTGTGGACCGGCCGGTTTCGTGGGCTGAGCACGCGACCATCGGTCCCCCATTCCTCGAGAAGGGGAAGACCGTTGTGGATATGTCTGCGCTGAGTTGTCGTGTGCGGCCGTTCAAGCCAGGGCCAATTCCAGGACGGCTGGTGTACGAGCGTGATTTTCAATGGCCGTTCGCGCCCGTTAACGGCGGCGGGGAGGCAGACCTGCGGCTGGTCCCGGCGGACAACAACTATCTGGACTTGGCGAGCTGTCAAATGGACCCAAAGCGCAAACTGGCATTCGTAACGGCGCTCCACTTGGACAAGCATCTCTTGTTCGGATATGTTTTCCGCCAGCAGGATTATCCGTGGTTGATGAGTTGGATGAACTATACAGGCGACAATCGGGCGGCGCGCGGCATGGAGTTTGCCACGCAGCCATTCGATGTTTCACATCGGGAGACAGTGGCCATGAGTCAGCTATTCGACACGCCCACATTCCGCTGGCTGCCGGCGAGAGCGAAGCTCCAGACGCGCTTCCTGATGTTTAATGCGAAGGCGCCCGAAGGCTTCACCCGCATCGACGACGTTGTGCTGGAGGGCGCAAAGCTCACTGTCGTGGATCGATCGGGGCTGCGGTTAGTGCTGCCGGCCTCGCGGGGACTGTAGACTGGAAGCGTTGCGACCAAAACTGAGGGAGCCGGTAGATGCGTATGATGCGAAGTGTAGCGGCGGGACTAATCTTGGCGGCGTTGTGCTGCGGGCAGGAAGGAACCGCGGTATTTATTTCGCGCTGCATCCAATGCCACGATCCAAACAGCGAATCGCACGCACCCATGCCCGAAGCCCTGAGCAATCTGCCCTGGCAGGATATCGTGAAGACGCTGGAGACTGGCTCGATGAAGGCCATTGGCGCGCAGTTGAGCGCCGTGGATAAGATGGCAGTGGCGCGTTACCTGGGTAAAGCGGGGCCGGTGCCGCTTCCGGAGATGAAAGGATTTTGCGCGGCCAACGCAACGCCCGCGGCCCGCGGCTCATCCTGGAATGGCTGGGGCGTGGACGAGAAGAACACCCGGTTTCAGCCGGCGAACGCGGCGGGACTCACCGCGGAGCAGGTTCCCACTCTGCAAGTGAAATGGGCGTTCGGATTTCCGAATACGGTTACGGCTTACAGTCAGCCGACTGTGTTTGGCGGGCGCGTCTACACCGGCAGCAACGACGGCGCCGTGTATGCGCTGGACGCCCAAAGCGGCTGCCTTTACTGGAGGTATCAGGCGAAGGCGATGGTGCGGGACGCGCTGGTGATCGGCCCTGGACCGGTCGCTTACTTTGGCGATCTTGAGTCGAATTTCTATGCGCTGGATGCGAACACAGGAAAGTTGGTGTGGCAGAAGAAGCTGGACGACCAGGCATTTACGCGCATCACCGGAACCGCAAAGTTACACGACGGACGGCTTTATGTGCCGATCGCGTCCCAGGAAGAGAATGCCGGAGCCAATCCGCAGTACTCCTGTTGCACGTTCCGCGGCAATCTGGTGGCGGTGAAGGCCAACGACGGGAGCATTGTTTGGCGGACGTACACCGTACCGGAGCCGAAGCCCACCAGGAAGAGCGCCGCGGGCGTGCAGTATTATGGCCCATCCGGCGCGACGATCTGGTCCTCGCCGACGCTCGATCTGAAGCGAAAACTTGTATATGTGGCGGCAGGGAATGGCTACTCGGGGCCAGACATCAAGACCGCGGATGCCGTGATCGCGATGGACATGGATACGGGCAAGATCAAGTGGAGCCAGCAGACCGCGCCAGATATGTTCAATTGGGGATGCGCGGGACGCGGCGGCAATACGGGCAACTGTCCCGAGAATGCCGGCACGGACGTCGATCTGGGCGGTTCGCCGATCCTGTTAGAAATCGGCGGGGGCAAGCAGATGCTGGTGCAAGGGCAGAAGTCGGCCGAGGTGCATGGCCTCGATCCGGATCAGAACGGCAAGATCGTGTGGTCCACGCGGATTGGCGTGGGCGGCGCGGGTGGTGGCATCCAGTGGGGCATCGCTGCCGGGGATGGTCTGGTGTTCGCGGGGTTGGGCGAATCGCCGCGCGGCGCACAGGCTGCTACTGCAAACACGGGGTTGTTCGCGATCGATCCAGCGACTGGAAAGATCGTCTGGCATACACCTGCGCCTGCGCCGCCCTGCGCTGGCCAGCGCGGCTGCTCTGTGTCGCAGAAATCGCCCCCGACCGCAATTCCCGGCGTGGTCTTCTCGCCTTCGATGGACGGACATGTGCGGGCGCACGACACCAAGACTGGGAAGATCATATGGGATTTCGATACGGCGCGTGAGTTTCCCACGGCGAACGGGATCCCGGCGAAGGGTGGATCGATGGCGGCCACGGGCGCGACCGTCGCGGATGGAATGCTCTACGTGAACTCCGGGTATTCCAACATGCCTGGGAATGTGCTGCTGGGTTTCAGTGCAAAGTAAAGTAATGCTCAATTCCCTCTTTCGACAGGCTCGGTCCGCTCACCCGCCACGGACCGAGGCGTGGCGAAGGGTGATGCGCGCCCGAGATTGCGCCCGCGCAGAGGGTCGAGGCCAGGGGTGCCGGACGAGGAAAGGGTCGCTTGTGGCCAAATCGCCCGCACCCATACCCCTCGGAGTACCGCGGCGATTGATCCTGGGGCGCGCCAGCGCGAGGTGAATGCGGGCTTCAGCTACAAACCAGCCGCACGGCGGTATGATGACACCGGCCGTAAGTTTCAGCAGGACCTGACATTCAATCTCATCAGGGGTCCCCCCCCAGAATCGCGGATGAAATGCGGTTGGGGTTGCGGCGCTCAACCTACCGCGACGCCAGATGCGCGCGCTTCACCATATGCCGAACCGGCCAGCAGCCTCTGAGCACGTGGACCGCCGACGGAGGATCTCAAAGCCTAATAAGCGCGGACGCCCGCCGGGGAGGCGGATGCTGTGCGGCTGGCGCTGTGGCTCCAGACTCACGGCTAGCGGCATGCGGTCGCATTTCGTTAACTGCCCCAGGCGGCGGCCGTGGGTTTGAAGGGCCCAAAATGCGCCCCAGGCGCGCGAGGCGATGCACGCAATTTTGCGTCCGGTCGGATAGTCAATGCCGGAACGAGGGATTTCTGTCAAGAGCCCCTTCCCTTTTTTCGAAAAAGAGGACATTTTAGCGCGCGTTGGGTGATATGCTCGTCCGAATATGAAACCGATCGTAGCTCTCCTCCTTTTCGCTTTCGCCGCATCCGCTCAGGACGTCTACGACGTCATTCTCTCGGGCGGCAGAATCGTCGACGGAACGGGCAACGCGTGGTTTCTGGGCGACCTCGCCATCGCCGGCAATCGCGTTGCCAAGATCACCGGCGCCGGGCTTCTCGACCGCGCGAAAGCTAAGGAGAGAATCGATGCGCGAGGTTTGGTGGTAACGCCGGGTTTCGTCGATATTCAAGGCGCGCTCGGCGGCCCGTCCATCAGCAAGATCACGCAAGGTGTTACTACCGAGATCGCGGGAGAAGGTTGGACCGCGGCGCCCTCGAACGACCTCACCCGCGCGGGAACCGTCAGCACCGGCCGACGCGCCGCAGAGGAAAACTTCGACGGAATGCACGGATTCGACCTGATGCTCCAAGCGGCGGAGAAGCGCGGGTCCGCCGTGAATTTTGGTTCCTATGTGGGCGCGACGACAGTTCGCCAATATGTGAAAGGTATGGCGGCCGGCAAAGCAACCCCCGATGAGATCCACAAAATGCAGGAGCTGGTGTCACTGGCGATGGAGGATGGCGCGTTCGGCATCGGATCCGCATTGATTTACCCGCCGGCCACCTACGTCGACACCGACGAGTTGGCCGAAATCACCAGACCGGTGGCGCAGTATCGCGGCCTCTACATCTCGCACATCCGTTCCGAAGCTGACCAGTTTCTGGAAGCGCTCGACGAAGCGATAGAGATCGGACGACGGGCCGGCACTCCCGTCGAGATCTATCACCTGAAGGCAGCGGGAAAGCGCAATTGGGAGAAAGAGGCCGCCGCTATTCGCAAAATCGACGACGCGCGCAAGGGGGGGCAGGACGTCAGTGCCTGCATGTATCCCTACACTGCCGGCGCCACCGGTTTAACTTCGGTGCTGCCTCCCTGGACGGCGCAAGATGGAAAGTTGCTCGACAATCTGGCCGACCCCGCCATCCGCGAACGCATCAAGCGAGAGATGGCGCAAGAAAAGACAGATTGGGAAAACATGGGGCAGCTCGCGGGACCGGAAAACATCCTCATCGTCGGTGTGAAGCAGCCGGACAACCAGAAGTACGCCGGCAAGAGGCTTAACGAAATCGCCATGATGAGGAATAAGGACTGGCGCGACGCCGCCATGGATCTAATTCTGACCGAGCGTACCCGCGTCGACACCATTTACTTCCTGATGAGCGAAGACAATATCAAACTGCAGCTTCGACAGCCGTGGATTAAATTTGGGATCGATGGCCGCGGCGTGGACCCGGAAGAAATGAAAGGCGTGCTGACGCACCCTCGTGCCTATGGAACATTCCCGCGCGTTCTCGGCCTTTACGTGCGCGATGAAAAAGTGCTGCCGCTTGAGGATGCGATCCGCAAAATGACGTCGGCCGCCACGCGGCGCCTGGGCATTCACGACCGTGGTCTTTTGCAGGAAGGACTTTTCGCAGACATCGCGGTGTTCAATCCCGATACCATCACGGACCATGCGACTTTCGAGGATCCGAATCAGCTATCCACAGGTGTCGAATACGTCTTCGTCAACGGCGTAGCGGTGGTGAAGGCCGGCAAAGTTACGGGAGAGAAGCCGGGTTTGGCGCTGCACGGTCCTGGATACCGCAAGCGACAGATCGTCCCTCAATAGGGGTCTAGCGTGCTGGGCCTCGGCGCGCCACTTCGAAGCCGTTTTTCGGAATTCTCGAGAGCGGCTCGGACGATATGACGCTGCGGATCGTCCGGATGGGTGTAGTTCCCCAAACGGCGATCTGGGAAACGACGCATTGGCCTGGCTAACATCATCCCAATATCGCCCATCTGCTCGACGGTGGCTCTACGGCCGAGGGACTGCCGTATTTCGTCATGGATTACATTGAGGGCCAGCCGATCGATTGCTACTGCGACGAGCGTCTTTTGCCGGTTGTGGAGCGCATCAAGCTGTTCACCACCGTATGCGCGGCCGTAGAATACGCCCACCAGCATGGCGTTATCCACCGCGACCTGAAGCCTTCAAACATTCTGGTCAACTCCGATGGTGTCGTAAAGCTCCTCGACTTCGGCATTGCCAAGGT
>JBEKNN010000283.1:0-11158 GCA_049522755.1 Bryobacteraceae bacterium
CCGGCCGGGAACCCGTAGAGCTCGGCCACCTGGTTCGGCGGGTACGAGGTGCCCTGCGCCGCGGCCGCGTCCCTGGTCCGGAAGTGGGCCCGGAACTGCGGCCTGGTGTCAAGGCCGAGCACGGCCAGCACGACTCCGGCCAGCGCGGCCGGAACGTGAGCACAGTTCCTTCCACCGTGTATGAGCCCAGCATCGCGGGAATATCGCCCCCGCCGGCGTACACCTGGAAAACAGAACTCCACCCCGCGGCGGGCTCCGCGGAAGCCTTCCAGCCGGTAACCTGGAAGTTTCCATCAGTGGCGTGAATGGATACGCCCGCCGCCGCGGCCGCCAGAGACAGCAGAAGCCCCGCAAGAGCTATGCTGGTCGCGCGCCGAATCATGCGCCAGTTCATGCGCCGTTACGGCAACGCGATGGTGCGCAGGTCCATCGAGCCGGCCGTGCCTTGCAGCAGCAGCGCCGTGCCGTCGTCGTACTTCTTGAGGCGCTGCACGTCTTTCAGGGTCGCGATAGTTTCATACGGCACGCCAGTCGCCTCGGTGTGCGCGGTGATCGGCTTGTATGTTTCCAAATTCTCTGCGTTCAGCTTCATCACGCCGCGGCTGCTATTGGCCATCAGGATGAAATGCTTTCCGCCCTTTTCGTACACCATCATGTCGATCGGCCGGTTGCCCGCGCCCAGTTCTGCGATAGTCGTGCCTTCCACCTTCGCGCCCGGCGTTAACTGCGATACCTGAATCTTGACCAGCGGCGTGCAGGTATAAGCGGCGAGAATCGCCTTCTGATGATCGATCTCATACGGGATGAACGTGCGCACCGGAGCGGCGGTTTCAAAGCGCCCGTGCGACCCGTGATAGATCTGGATGCCCGCGCCCTTCACGGCGCCGTTGAACGGGAACGGGATGGAGCGCAGCGTCGAAGAGAACTCTTCGTTCGAGAGTCCGGCCACAACCACGTTGCCATCGATATAGGCGATGGCGGTGATGGTTTCCACCTGGCGTCCATTGGTCGAGGCCGCGGGCGGGTCGACGAACTTCACCGACGAATGCGCAATATTATCCAGCGGCACTTCGGAGATTTTCCCGGCCGCGTCCACGCGCAGAATCACCGCGGTAGCATCGGGCCCGCGTCCGCGCGAAACCGACATGTAGATATTCTTCGAGACCGGGTTTACAGCCGTATCGTTAATGAGAATCTGGTCGGGCGCCGTACCGAGCAGCGCCGCAATCTTTTCGTTGACGCCTTTGATTTCGATGCTGCCGCCGGATTTGGACGAAGCCTTATCTTGCACGTCCAGCGCCCAGATGGTAGCGGCCGGCGTATCGCCGACAAACAGGATGTTATCCGGTCCGAACGCGAGCGCGCCCGCGGACTTCAGGTCCGCCTTACCGGGTTGCAGAGTGGAAGAAGCGCAAAGCGCCAGAATCGCCGTGCCGGACAAACCGGCGGCCAACCGGATCAAACTTCGAATGTTCACATGCCCTCCAGGCTTGAGAATTTTGGCTTTATGCTATCACAGACTGGGAGCGCGGAATTGTAACATCGCGAAGCGGTAGTGCTGAAGCGCCCGCGGCAGGCATCCGCGAATTTCAGGCGTTTCCGGCGTAGTTTTCCTGGAGGCAGAATGGGGCGATCCTGATGAAGATCGTAATCTCAGTGGCGGCGGTCCTTGCGTGCGGCGTATTGAACGCACAGATGACAGCCACCGTGCACCCCGTGCCTGGCGGCTCCCAAATCGGAATCCGCAACGATGCGGCGGTCGGTTTGGCGGCAATTGCGGTCAATGTAAAATTGGTGGACCGCGCCAGTGATGGTCCGCTCATGCTGTTTGTCGATTCGGCCGTTGAAGCGGTGCGTCTGATGTTGCCGAACGAGGAGCGCGTGGTCGAGGAATGGCGCATGGCGCAGCGGGAAGGAAGCAAACCAGCTGCTATTTTTGAGGAGCCAATAGTCACTGCCGGAATTTTCGCCGACGGCGCCACCACTGGCGACCCGGCCTTGCTGCGCCGGTTGATATTGCGCCGGTGCAATATGCTGCAGGCGGTGGAAGCGGCGCTCGAAATGCTGTCCGACCCCGGCGGACACAACGTGCCCCGCAGTCAGATGATCGAACAGTTCAGGAACATGGCGGATTCCGTGAACCATTGGTACCTTCCTCTGGAGCAGCGGGTAGGTCGCAGTCTCTACCAATCGATCATTGAAAAGCTGATGAACTTGCCCGAAGGGCCGCTCGGATCGCCGTTTCCCCCGACTGCCTTTGTAGAGGACGAAACCGCGATGCTGAATCGGCAGCGCGTCTCACTCCTCGATTCGCGGCCCAGCCTGGCGGATGCGGCCCTCATGGGAAGGTAGGACAGGCATCCTTGCCTGTCGCTGCGCGCCTATACACAGTTCAGACCGGGACTCGACGAACCTCAAAAAAGGAATTGTCTGCCGAAGCCACCGAAGCCGGATGGTCCGAGGGAAGCGCCCTCGTCTTGCAAAACGGGGCTCCTCGTCTACCTTAAACGTCTAGCGCTTCATGCGGCTGGAACCGGATTTTGCCTGCATAGTCGAGTCAGTCGAGCTGCGTAGGCGCAGAGTTGTAACATCGTAAAGCGCGCCGAACACGCTTAATTAATAAGAGATGTGCCAAACTCCGGTGTAAAGGCTCAACCAAAACGTGAGACGCCTGCTCGTCCTATTTCTACTCTTCGCACCCCTCGCCGAGGCGGTTGAAATCCACATTCAATTCGCAGCGCTCGAGCGCATGTTGGGCGAGCAGCTTTTCACGCAGGACGGCCGCAAGTATGTTCGCGGCAGCGCCGCCACCAAATGCAACTTCGCCTATCTGGAGAAGCCGCACTTTCTGGGAGCCGATGGCAAGCTGCGCATCCGCGCGAAATTCACCGGACGCTCGGCGCTCAATATGTTCGGCCAATGCGTCGGCCTCGGTGATGCGTTCACCGCCGCCATCACCGCTGTTCCGCAGTATAAAGACGGCAATATCGGCCTCGGAAACGTGGCCGCGGTGAGTGAAGATCGCACCGGCTATTACGTCCGGCGAGTCTGCGCGGCGCTGTCGTCGAGCCTCGCGCGCGACTTTCGTTATCCCATCGGCGCGGCGGCTAAAAGTGCGCTCGAAGAGCCGGGCGCACAACCCAATTACCCTCGGGAGCTGCACAATTTTCGCGTGACTGAGATCCGCGTGACCAATGACTCCCTGATTCTCGTGGTCGATTTCGAACTTACCGTCAAGTGACCAAGTGAGGTCGTGGCGTACGCACTCATGCGTGCAGCGTTCACACTCGTGTGAACGCGCTTCGATCCCCATGCCCGGCGCATCTATAAATAACTGTCCCGGCATGAAGCCGATGTTAGTGTTTGGAGCCAGGTATGAAAAAGCCTGCGGCGTTACCGCTTGCGTGCAGGTTCCCCGATCGCTAGTGCGCGCGCCACACACTAAAAGATTTTCAACCGCAGATACTTGCGCGGATCCTGGCGGAAATCTTTCACCATGTTACGCATTTCTGCAGCGGCGCCCGTCACGTTGTCGAACATCTCCGATGAGCTGAACATGGGCATCGCGTTCACTTCGTCCACCTTCTGAATCAGTCCGGACAGCGTACGATTCCAACCGGCATACATCTGGTCCGAAGCCACGAATTCCGCCGATTGCACACCGGCGATCGACTTCCGCAAATCCCGCGCCTCCGCGCGCGCCTGCTCGTATTGCGCCGGATCCCGCAGGAATTTGCCCAGCCCTCCCTGGCCGGCCTGCAGGCGCGCCAACGCCTGGTCTAATTGCACAAATGGCTCCTGCATCTTGCGGTACAGCGCATCGGTATAGATCGCGCCGCCGGCCAAGCTGGTCGTTAGCTTCGCCGTGCGGATGGCGCCCTGCAGCTCAATGAACTTCTTGCGTAAACTCACGTAGACCGTATCGGTGAGAATAAACTGTCCCAGCGGGTTGGCGCCTCTCTCGATATCCGCGAGAGTGGTGTCCACGATGCGCAACTGGCGCTCGAAGTCCACCAGGTCGATGGTTCTCATCATATCGGGCTGGTCCTTGAAGTTCAGTTCGCCGAAGGGCGCTATGTGGCCCGGCGCTGTGCCGCTGACAATATCGACGAATTTGTCGCCAACCAGCGTATCGGCGCTGATCTGCGTCATCGAGTCGGTGGAAATGCTGGCCAGTTTGTCCCGTCCCACCTTCATCGTGACCTTGACGATGCGCAGCGGGTTGTTCGACCCCGAAAACGCGACCGCGCTCACCTTGCCGGCGTCGATGCCATCCACGCGCACCGGCGAATCGTGGCTCAGTCCGGTACCGTCGCGGATGTAGAGGTAGAGCGTGACCTTCTTCTCGAGCAGCGTGCCGCCGGTGAGAAGGTAAATGAGCGTCCCCAGGATGATGAGCGCTACCAATGAGACGCTCGTCACGCGGAACTTGGCCCATCTCACCCGGCGCACGGACGGCATTCACTTGGATTGTACCGCGGCGTAAGATAGGAATCGTTTGAAGATCCGCCCGCGCAAGTTCGATGGGCGCAGGCGCCGCCGGCTCTATCGCTTGAACCCCACGCTCTCCCACAGCTTCCCGCAGTCGTACATCCTCCCATTCGCCACCACTCTCGCTACCTTCCGGATGTCGCTGATATTCGCCACCGGGTCGCCATCCACCAGAATCAAATCCGCGCGCTTGCCCGTCTCCACTGTCCCCGAGTCACCGTCGAGCTTCATCGCTCGCGCCGAGACAATCGTCGCCGATTGAATCGCTTCCATCGGAGTCATCCCCGCCTGGACATATAACTCTAACTCGCGGTCCAGCCCGTATCCCACTAACCCCGTGTCACTGCCGGGCACGATTGGAATCCCAGCTTTGAATAGCGCGCCAATCACCGCGACAGTCTGCGCCGTCCTCGTCCGCATCTGCTCAGCGGTAGTGTTTCCACCCATGCCGCGGAACTTCGATTCCAGCGTAAACGGCGCCTTAGTGACGCCCGGCTCGAAACTTGCCACGTCCACTTCCTTGGAATGTCCGGCCATCTCGCCCCAGCCCGCCGTTGGATCGACCACCGTCCCGTGTTCCTTGAAGAACTGTATCGCCTTCCGCGCCGCTTCCGAGTTCACGTCAATCGCTCCCCGTCCGCCGCCTGTCGTGCTCAACGTGCCCCGCATCATGTTGCTCACGTAATTCAGATGGTTGATCTGGTCCATCCCCGCCTCCACGCCCTGGAACGCGTTGAGCGCCTGCGGCACATGCCCGGTGACGCTCATTCCCACGCGATGCGCTTCCGCCGCGATGGCTGAAATCACCTCCGGCGTCAGAAACGTATAGAGCTTCATCTGCTGGAATCCCGCCGCGTGGTACCGGTCCACCACCGCGCGCCCCTCCTCCGGCGTCTCCGCCGTCACGTGCCCAAATGCTTTCAACCCGCCCGCATCCACCAACCCCGCCAGCACCATTCGCGGACCCAGCCCGTTGTGTTTCTCCACCGCATCCCGCTGCGCCACCAGGTAGTCGAATTCGCCGCCGCAATCGCGCGCCGTCGTGATCCCCGCGCCCAGCAGCGCCGGCCCGAACTCCACTCCCGAAAAATGCGTGTGCATCTCCCACAGCCCCGGCAGCAGCGTCTGCCCCTTCGCTTCGATCACCGCCACGCCGCGCGGAATCGTCACTCGCGCGCGCGGCCCCGCGGCGGCAATGCGCCCGTCCCGCACCACCACCGCGGAATCCGCCACCGGCGCCGCGCCCGTCGCATCCACCAGCGTCGCGCCCACTATGGCGAAGCTGCCCGTCCGTTCTGGCGGAACCTGCTTTTCGATTGCCGCCAGGTCCGCCATCTCCTGCGCCACGCCCGCGCGAAACAGTTGCGGCAGCGCGGCTTCATATTCGCTGCGCACCGCCTCCATCGGCAGTCCGCCCGCGAACGTCATCGCCGCCGCCAGTTGCCCGTCGCGGTTCATCCACAGAATTTCACGGCCGAACATCAGGTTAGCCACGGTGTACCGGTCGAGCGCCGCCGTCTTGCCGTCCACCGTTATGGAATCGCGCCCCGCCGCTTCAATCCGAATGGGATCGGCCGCGGCATTCGCGCGCAGCACGGGCAGTTCCGCCGGCTTGCCGTGCGCCAGCCAATACCGCATCATCGCCATCTGCACCGCGAAGGGCAACGAACCGAAAATGGAGAAGTACCGCGCCGGCGCTTCGACGTTGCGCTGCTGCTGGTCCTCCTGCACCGCCGCCGTGGCGCCCGTGACCGTCACCGTGCGCACCGCGCCGCCCTTCATTTCCAGCCCCTCCGGCGTGTAGTCGCTCTTCATTCGCAGCGTCACGCCGGTGGAGCGCTTCATGCCCCTGTCGGAATATTCGCAAGTCGAATTCAGCGTCAGGCCGCCGTCGCCCGCCGCAAGCTCGTAGCGCTCCTCGCCAATTGCATGGAGAATCATGTGGATCGTGAAGCTGCCGCTCTCCGCGCGCAGCGAGACCGCCATGGCGATCAATAAAGCGCTCCATCTCATGTGAATAGTCTACTAATTGTAAGGCAGGCAATCTTGACTCCAGCCGCCTTTCAGGCGGCTTTCTGACCAGGCTGCAAATCCTCGCCTTCGTTCATTTCGCCGAAGATCGCGCACGGCGGGACGCTGCCACCTCACTGTCAAGGTAGTGATTCAGGTGCTGCTGCACGCTTCGCAAAGCGAACTCACTACGCTCCAAGCGGCTCATCATCAGCGCGCCTTCGAGTGGCGCCACGATCAACACCGCCACCGTCTTCGCGTCGACGCCCGCGCGTATCTCGCCGCGTTCCGCAGCCTGCTTGACGATCGCTTCCAACCGCGCGACCCAAGATCGCAGGGCTTTGCCAACGCGCGCGCGAAGGACGGCGTTTCCGTCATCGGCGTCGACGGCGGTATTCAATATCGGACAGCCGCCCACAACCGGAGACCGATAATCGATGAAATTCGCAATCAACTGTTTGAGCTGTTCGATGCCGGTCGCGTTCTCATCCACGTGCAGCATTCGGGCCTTCCAGGCCGCTTCCCAGGTGTAATCGAATGCCTCCGCCGCCAGCTCTTCCTTGCTGGAAAAGTGGCGATAGATGCCGCCCTTTTTTAGTCCTGTCGCCGCCATCAGATCCGCGAGAGAGCTGCCTTCGTAACCATGCTGGTTGAAGATCGGCGCGGCGGCGGCCACAATTTTCCTGCGGGTTTGCTCGCCTTTCGTCATTTGTTCGCCTTTGACTCCCATGTCCGGGACCGAGTGGTCGCTTTCCATCATAACAGTAAGATGTGGCTTGAGACCGTTCGGTCGCATTCCAAACAATATCGCCAAAATAAATGCGACCGTTCGGTCTCTTCTGAATCCAACATGAGGCCATCCACGGACGCGCGGAGCGGGATCGCGTTCGATATCAGGCGCTCGTAGAAAAGCGCGAAATCTCCCGCTCCGATTACGATGCTCGCGAGACCGAAGCTATCTCGGCCGCTCAGGCCGTGGAATCCGATCGCGCTTTGGTGAAATCGATTGAGCAAAAGATTGCGGGGGCCCGCAGTCTGGTTGATCGGCGGGAGGCGCAAATAGAGACCGCCCGCACCGCTCCCCAGCAGGTCACCGACGCCCGCGCCAGGTCGCAATCGGCCACCGGACACCTGGATCGGGCTAAAGCGGATTTGCATACGGCGCAGCTCAACCTGAGCTATACGAAAATCTACGCTCCTGTGAGCGGCGTGATTGGACGCAAGACCGTTGAGCTGGGCCACCGCCTGCAGCCCGGCCAGGGCCTCATGGTGATAGTGCCGCTCGACGATATCTGGGTCACGGCCAACTTCAAGGAGACGCAGCTCAAACGGATGCGGCCCGGCCAAAGCGTCCGCATTCACGTCGATACGTTCGGCCGCGATTTCAACGGCACAATCGAAAGCCTTCCGGGGGCCGCAGGCCCGCTGTTCAGTATCTTCCCGCCAGAAAACGCGACCGGGAACTACGTCAAAGTGGTGCAGCGTTTCCCCGTACGAATCCGATTCGATCGCGACCAGGATCCGCAACGCCTGCTGCGCCCCGGCATGTCAGTCGAACCAACCGTGAGCATCCAATAAGTGACCGTACCGTGGCGCACGCACTCATGCGTGCAGCGTTCACACTCGTGTGAACGCGCTTGTCTTACTAACTGGCAAAACCCCATGTCCACTAAGCCAATCAATCCATGGTTCATCGCCATAACCGTAACGCTCGCCACCTTCATGGAGTTACTCGACACATCCATCGCCAATGTGTCGCTTCCCTACATTGGCGGCGGCCTCGGCCGAAGCTATGACGAAGTGACCTGGATCCTCACAACCTATCTGGTCGCCAACGCTGTCGTCCTGCCTATGTCTGCCTGGCTAAGCAGGGTCTTCGGCAGAAGGAACTACTATCTCGGCTGCGTTGCGCTCTTCACGTTGACATCCTTCTTCTGCGGTATCGCCCCCACTCTCGGCCTTATGCTCTCCAGCCGCGTATTGCAGGGCATCGCAGGCGGCGGCCTCGCTCCGGTAGCTCAGGCCATCCTGGTAGATACGTTTCCACCCGCCAAACGGGCATCCGCGTTCGCTCTCTATACAATTGTGATCGTCACAGCTCCAGCTATCGGGCCGGTCTTAGGCGGCTGGATCACCGACAATTACAGTTGGCGCTGGATCTTCTTCATCAACATACCCATTGGCATCCTGGCGCTGATCCTGAGCGCAAGAGTCCTGAAAGATCCGCCCGCCTTCGAATTGGAGCGCGCCAGCGTGCGCAAGGGCGGCAGACTGAGCGTTGACGGCATCGGCATCGCGCTGATCGCTTTAGCATCGGCGGCGCTCGAAGTCGCGCTCGATCGCGGTCAGATCGAAGACTGGTTCGGCAGCCCGTTCATCTGCTGGATGCTCGGCATCGGCGTAATTGGATGGATAGCGACCCTCGTGTGGGAGCTTCGTATCAAAGAGCCTGTCATCGATTTTCGCTTGCTGGCCAATCGCAACTTTGCCATCGCCAGCATCCTCTTTTTCGTTTTTGGATTTGGACTTTTCGGCAGCACCACACTCATTCCCCAGATGCTCCAGTCGCTCTACGGATACCGCGCAATCGACGCCGGCCTGGTCCTGGGTCCGGGCGCATTGGTCATCACCATGCTGGCCCCGGTTGCCGCGCGGCTCATCCAGCGCCAGATCGTGCCACCGCGCATTTTGGTCACGATCAGCCTGCTCACCGGCGCTTCGGCCATGTGGTATTACAGCACGTTCAATCTCGCCACGGATTACCGCCACTATGCCCTTGCCAGGGCGTTTCAAGGGCTCGGATATGGATTCTTCTTCGTGCCCGTCAACGTCATCGCCTATTCGCAGCTGAGGCCCGATCAGAACAACAAGGCATCCAGTCTCACCAACCTGTTCCGGAATTGGGGAGGCAGCTTTGGGATCGCCTTCATCACTACCGCCGCCGAGCGCCGGCATGAGTTTCATCAAACCAATGTTGCCGCTGCGTTCGGTTCCACATCCCAACAGTTGAGTGAAAGAGCGAGCGCACTGACGAGCTATCTGATTCAGAAGGGATTCTCGGGCCCGGATGCCGCCACTGCGGCGTACGCGCACCTATACCAACAACTGCAGCACCAGGTCAGTCTCTTAGCCTTCATGGACTGTTTCCGCGTCATCGGATGGCTGACGCTAGCCGCGGTTCCACTGATGTTTCTAGTCCGGCGCTTCAAACCGGCAGGCAAACCGCACGCTGCTCACTGATGCTGCCACCCAGTAGCCACTCAGTAGGGCAGACCCCTGGTCTGCGCGGACCCCCCTGGACCCGCTCTTCACCGACCTAAGTCGGCCGCACGCCGTAGCCGAAAACCGGGTGCAGCGGCCATTCGAAATCGCGATTCGCAGCCGCAAAGCGCTCCACAGCCGCAATCAAACTCCGGCGATCGCTTCCAAACTCACCCGGAGCCGTTCCGCCCGCACCTCGCTCCACCTCCGGCCGCGTCTTCACCCCGGCCGGCCACTTCACCGGAGCATTCAACGCCAGGAACTTGACCACCGTGCGCTGCATCGGGCTGGTCGCCATGCTCACCGCCTTGGCGCCCATCGGCACAAGAAACGAGTCGATTAAATGGCAGATCGTCTGGTGCGCCGTCATGCGGCCCCAGAGCGGTTTCAAAACGGGCTCTACCCTCCGGAACCGCCGAGGACAAGGTAAAGCATACTCCACCTATCGGGCGTCTCGCGCATTACAATGGTTGCCGGGTGTTACAGTTGAAAGGAACTTCCGGCGCCCGGAAGTCGTATCGACAAGTGAGTCTCCTATGACAGCAACTACCAGCCCCGAACTGGGGCACATTCACGCGCTCCTTGCCGAGCGCGGTTATGAAGTTTCCGAGTCGTCGCCCGATTCCCTGACCATCCGGGAAATCGATAGCGGCGTTACCGTCCATGCGGTGCTGCAAGGGGAAATCCTCTTCCTGTCGTTGACCTGCACCGTGGTTCCGCGCGCGTCGCTCACCGCCGACATCATGTCGCGCATGCTGGCCGCGGACAACGGCATTTCCACCTCTCACTTCTCGCTTTATGACGCCACGGGCGGCAATGTCGCCATCACGCTCAGCAATTTCTGCAAGCTGCAGGACCTGGGCGCCGACGACGAGGACGACATCCTCTCTTGCGTGCATTTCCTGCTGGTGGATGTGATGACGGCGCGCCGCGTGCTCGCCGGATTGAAAGCGTAAACGGAGAAAAGATATGGCATTTTTATCGGATTTGTTCGGCCGGGCCGGCCGCGTGGCGCGTGGGCAGGCCAATAAGGGGATGGACACCATCGAGGACGCCACCTTCGAGGCAACGGTTAACCAGACCGTCGCCGACATGAAGACCGAGTTGAATAACGTAGTGCGCGCCTCCGCTATGGGGATGAGCAACTACAACCGCCTGGACGCGGAGTATCAGAAATACGTGCGCCAGTCCCAGGAATGGAAAGACCGCGCCGGCCAGGCGCTCGACGCGGGCAATGAAGACCTCGCCAAGAAGGCGCTCGCCAAGAAGGCCGAAAGCGATCAGCAGGTCGCCTCCATGCAGACGGCCGTCGAATCGGCCAAGGCCGCCAGCGAGAAGCTGAAGGCGCAGGTGGGCGAGCTCAAGCGCAAAATCGAAGAGGGCGAGCGCACCGCCA
>JBEKNN010000284.1:0-11152 GCA_049522755.1 Bryobacteraceae bacterium
CCGCATTCATCGAGCACGAACTATTGCTCAGCGTCGCCGCCGCCCCTGGCGTTGCGGGCGACCAGGCCGTGCCGGCGTCGTTGAGAAAGAACAACTGGTTCGTGGCGCTCGCGTAGTAGACCATGCAGGAATTGGCGGACGACGCCGTATTGAAATTCGCGGTGAACCAGACCCATACGCTGGCAAGGTCGGTGGCTTCCAAGCTATCCGAATAGTTGAGAGCAAAGGTCTGGGAAGAGCCGCTTCCCAGGGACGGGGTGACCGATACCGCCGCGGCGGTCGACACGTTCCACTGTCCGAGCGCGTCCCAGCCGCTATTGGCGCTTGATCCGCTGGCGTATAGGAATACGTTCTGCACGCCGGTGTATGCCGTCGTGAATGTCATTGGCAGGTTCAAGGTCAGATTCGTCCCCGACGACGTGACGCTCGCCGTCCCCGCATTCATCGAGCACGAACTATTGCTCAGCGTCGCCGCCGCCCCTGGCGTTGCGGGCGACCAGGCCGTGCCGGCGTCGTTGAGAAAGAACAACTGGTTCGTGGCGCTCGCGTAGTAGACCATGCACGAACCGGGTGCGCCGGTGGAGGAGTAGGCCGCGTTAAACCACACCCAGGCCGTAGAGATAGCGGTGGCCCCGGCGGTGTCGGAGTATTGCAATGTGAAGGTCTTCGTGAGCCCGGAACCGTTGCTGGGACTCACCGAAACGGAGCTGACCGCGTCGCCCGGCGCGATTACGTCCCACACCCCCGGTCCAAGCGGCGTCCACGGACCGGATGACACTTGGGTATTGTTGTACAACACTCCGGCCATCGGCTGGCCTCCCGCGAAAGCCGCGTTGAACGTGACGGCGGCGGTGAGATTGACCGTCGTACCGCCGCTTCCGTTCGGGTACGATTCGGCCGAGGCGCCAAGGTTGACCGAGCACTGGCTGTTATTGATCGTTCCCGTAACGCCCGGCGCGCCATAAGTCCAATTGCCCGACACAACGCCCGTACTGGAGCTGTCGGCATTAAGGCTGAGGGTGTGCGTATTAGGGAAGTAGATCAAATAGCAGATGTTGGAATCCGCCGTGTTCCCGAACGCCAGGTCGGCCGAATTCATATCGGCGATGCCCGCGGAATCGTAGAGAGAGAAGGTGAAACTCTGGCTCGTGCCGGCCTGGCTCGAGAAAGGCGACGTGGGCGCGGCCAGCCCAACCGAAAGAGATTGTGCCAGCAAGGGCCGGCCTGCGCCGAATGCCAGCACCATCGCAGCTAACCCCAAGACTGTTCTTATGTAGGGCGGACTCCCTAGTCCGCACGGGTCCCCCTGGACCCGCTCTTCCTGGCTCAAACGGATGCGGAACCGCGCAACGGCGGATCGTTTCACGGTATTTTCGCGGTCGGAGTAGGTTTTAGTCACAGCTTGCTCTGGAAGGTGTTACGGTGTCGTCGAAGCGCGGCTTTATGGGGCGCCCTGGCGTCTTACGGGGCGCCCTTGATGGTGTAGGTCAGAGTCGGTACGGTTCCGGTCGAGGGAGCCGTGAAGGACGTGCCTGCTCCCACCGAAGGCAACGAAACGCCGCTTGCATCTGCGATCTGAAAACCTCCGCCCAGCACCGAAATATTGACCGGCGTGTTGAAGGGGATGGGGACGGAGTAGGTCCTTCCGGTTGTGTCGCTTTCCACGATGGAAGCCATGTGGATAGCGCCGGAAGGCGCCCATGCGCCAATATTGACGTAACTCCCAGGCGTTTTGCCTTCGTTTTGCAACTGCTGCTGGGGATCGCTGACGCGAATCTGCAATTGATAGGCTTGCGCCAGTTGGATAACGGCGTTGGAGACGGCCTGCCCGGCCGCCAGCTTAAACGTGGGAGCCGCGGTAGACCAATGGCACGGATCAAGATAGGCGCCATTGACTGCCTGCACGCACAGGATATACGTTGCCGCGGGGAGGTTTTGTATGGCGAAAGATCCGTCCGCCGCGGTAGTTGTCGTGCTTGAGGGCGGCGCCATCATCTGCGGCGCGCCGCTCTTGACCGGAACGGCGCGGCCATATACGATTCTTGCCCCGGAAATGGGAACGCCGGCTGCGCCGGTCACGGTTCCCTTGATGGAAGAGGTTCCTGTCTGCGTGGGCAGAGCCGTCTGGGGGCCGTTATCGAAATGGCGGGCGAAAAGCGGCGCCGTTTCATTAAGATTCTTCGGCACTCCTAATGTTCGAAATAATACTCTAACGAAATCAAAATATGTTTGTTAACATACAATTTATGATTGAGTAATATTTATAGCATTTTTCGATGTGCCTTCTCTCGTCGAGCGGGGGAAAGAGTAAGATACTGGCTCTACCGAAGCGGCGGGTTCAATAGGCGGGGTAGCTTATAAATACTAGCTTGGAAAATAATGCTAGCGCCGGGTCAAAGCCGCAACGGAAGGGTTCGATACTATATGAGATCGTCAGCAGGTTTGGTTTGCGTTTCCTTGGCGGCGTTGCTGGGCGCATCCATCATTTCAGCGCAAACCCTTAGCAATCAGTCACTAAGCGGAAAGTTCTTCTTCCGTTATGTGTCTATTGGGTCTGATTCTTCGGGCAACGCGACGGACCCGCGCAGCCTGCTGGGCTCGATCACCTTCGATGGCAATGGAAACTACAGCTTCAACGGGCAGGAGGTAATCGGCGGCGCCGCCGCGGCCACCGCCACGGGAACCGGCGCTTACTCGGTGGACCCCGCCGGCAACGTCACCATGGATAGCCCCATACGCACGGGCGACAAGGTGAATGCGCGGCTAAGCGTCGAGGCCCTGTTCGGGTCGGGCACCGAGACTACGGACAACACGTTCGACATGCTGGTGGCGATTCCCGAGCCCACCGGCGCGGCCGCACTTACCGGGCCCTATTGGGTGGTGACGCTGGAGTTTCCCGGCGGATTGGTGGCCAACGCCCGCAATACCTTCTTCAGCATGAACAGCGCGGGCATCGGTCAACTGGCCGCCATCAGCGTTTATGGCCACGCGGCCTCGCTCTTGAGCGGCGCTCCCACCACGCAGCAGGTCACCGGCGCAACTTACTCGGTGGCGAGCGATGGAACCGGCACGCTCTCCTTCGGGACCGCTTCCACTTCCGCCTTGCTGAGCGGCGGCAAGAACGTATACCTCTCGGGGGACGGGAACGTGTTGATCGGCGGCTCCACCACGGCCGGGTCGCATGACATCATGATCGGCGTGAAGGCTCTCCCCAATCCCATAGCGTCGAGCTGGAACGGAACCATGTGGACCACCGGCCTGCGGTACGAATCCGCCACCGGCCAGCCGGCGTGGGATGAGAATGTCGGGTCGCTCGCGGTCAGGATAGCGGGCTCCACCACGTTCTACCAGCGCCTGAAAGCGCTTGGCGCGGGCACAACCGACTTCACGGCGTGGAATACGTACTCGCTCAACACCGGGGGCTCGCTGACGGTGGAGTTGTCGCAAGTGGGTTTGGGCGCGGGCGGCACGTTTGTGGAAGCGGCCATCGACCCCACCGATCCTGGCGGCTTTGAGATCGATTTCGGCGCGCCGATGACTTCGCTCAGCGGCAGCGGCGTGTTCCTGAATCCGCAGGGCGTGGCGAGTGCGGCCAGTTTTGCGCCCGCGGGCAACCCCATCTCGCCCGGTGAATTCATCGCGCTGTTTGGTACCGGCCTGGCGAAGAGTACTCAGACCGCCGCGCCGCCCTATCCGGCCACACTGAATGGCGTGACCGTGCTGATCGACGGCAAGGCTGCGCCCATCTATTTTGTGAGCGCGGGCCAGATCAACTGCCTGGTTCCCTACAGCACCGCGGGCGCCACCGCGACAATTCAGGTGCAGAATGGCGGGGCCAACTCGAACACCGTCACCGTCCCGGTGGGAGTTACCTCGCCCGGCGTCTATTCGCTGGATCAATCCGGGACGGGCGCGGGAGCCATCGAGCACGCCAACGGCGCCGTGGTGAGCGCGGCCAACCCAGCCGTCGCCGGCGAAACCGTGGTGGTGTACTTGACGGGCATGGGCGCCGTGACGCCAAGCATCACCGACGGTACGGCGAGCACCGGGAAGCCTTTGAACCAGGCTGTGGTCCCGACGGTCTATGTCGCGGATCAACTGGCGGCCGTGCTGTTCAGCGGTCTGGCGCCGGGCTTTCCGGGGTTGTACCAACTGAATGTGACCATCCCGATGTCGCTTTCGAGCACGGGGAATTTCCCGCTGGCGATCAGCACTGCGAATGCGTTCCACGATCAGGTCTATGTGGTGGTGCAGTAGGGCTGGCGGCGGATAGCATCTGCCCTGGCGGCGCAGCGACCGGCCGGTAGAACGGATTACGGGCAGCATTTTTCCAGAAGCTCTTGCTTGCGGACAGGCGCCATCGGGCTATCAGCCAGCTCTTGCGCACGAGTTTCGTCATAACGGTTTCGCTCCTTCTGGTGGCTCGACCGGCCGAAATGGTGACCGATCGTTCTCGAGAGCAGACGGCGCATATTGACGCCTGCAAACTTACCCCAACAAGAGCCAACCGCAGGTCAGGCTGCCACCTCACGAAGTGACATGCACGCCCGCCTGCGATGATATAGAGAGGTCTATTCGTTCCGCAGCGCGATCATCGGATCTACGCGCGACGCTCTGCGCGCGGGGATCAGACACGCAAGCGCCGCGGAAACGCTCAGCACGACGATGACGCCGCCGATCGCTATCGGATCCGTCACCGGCACGGCGAACACCGTGGCGCGGATCGCGGCTCCCAGCGCGAAACTGCCAGCCAGACCGACCACAAGTCCGATCGCAACCAGCACTCCTCCAGATCCCATCGTCAGCCGGATCACGTCGCTCGGCTGCGCCCCGAGCGCCATCCGTAGGCCGATTTCATGCGTCCGCCGGGCCACCATATAGGAAAGGACGCTGAAGATTCCCACTGTCGCGAGTGTAAGCCCCAGCACTCCGAAGGAGGTGAACAGAGCCATATTGAACTTCGGCTGGACCGTCTCGAATCCCAGCAGCTGTTCCAGAGTGTAGGGGTTGCCGAGCGGCTGCTCCCTGTCGATCGCCAACACCTGCCGGCGGACAGCATTCAACAACAACAGCGGATCGCCCTGTGCCCGGTATAACAAGAGCCGTCCCGACGGAGCAGCGAGCGTATACGGGAAATAGGCCGCGGGCGTGGTTGGCTCGCGCAGTCCTGCATTGCGCGTGTCCGCCAAGACCCCGACAACCATGATGTACGGATCCAGCGTACCCGGCGGAGGCGGCGACGCGGGAATTGCCTTGCCGAGCGCATCCACGCGCAGTCTGCGTCCGATCGGATTCTCGCCGGCGGGCCACATCTTGGCCAGCGTTTCATTGATCATGCCGACGTGATCGCCATGCGCGATTTCCTGCTCGGTGATTTCGCGGCCGGCCCGCACAGCGACGCCCAGGGTCTTGGCGTAGCCATCGCTAACCATTGATCCGAACAGGAACTGCGAATCGTCCGCGGGCTTGCCGTCGATCGCGAAGGTGGATCGCCACCCGCCAAACGGAAATCCGCCGTTGCCGATCGCCGCTGCCGTTACTCCCGGCAGCGTCTTCACACGCGCCAAAACCTCGCGCATCAGATTGACCCTCTGGTCGTAGGTCGCGTATTTCTTCGGATTCACTTGAACGCTGACCATCACCGTGTGGTCGGGATTGAACCCCAGCTCGACTCGCTGCAGATTCACGAAGCCGCGAATGCTCAGGCTCGCCCCTACCAGCAGGACCACCGACAGCGCGACCTCGACCACCACCAGCGCTCCGCGCGTTCTGCCGCCCGCGCTTGAATCGCCCGAGCCCTTGCCCGTACCCTTCAGATCCTCCACCATGTCCTGCCTCGAGCATTGCAGCGCCGGAACCAACCCGAACAAAATGCCCGTCGCAATCGAAACCGCCGCCGAGAATGCCAGCACGTATGCGTTCACCGTAATGCGCGCTTCGTTAGGCACGTAAAAATCCGGCATGATTGCGACCACGGCCTTGGTCAAAACGATAGCTACCGCGATTCCCAACAAGCCTCCGATGACCGAAAGCAGCATACTTTCCGTCAGCAGCTGCCGCAACACTCTTCCGCGCGATGCTCCGATGGACATGCGCAGCGCGATCTCGCGCGATCGCGAGGTGGCCCGCGCCATCTGCAGATTCGCTACATTCGCGCACGCGATCAGCAGTAGAAATCCCACCGCGCCGAACAGCAGCGTCAGACTGTTGCTCATATCGCCGGACGCCACCGTGATGTCCATGTAGTTATTCAAGTGAATCATCACGCTGGAATTTCCCGGAAAATCGCTTCGATGCGCGGTTTGCAAACGGTTTTCGACCGCTTGGAGCTGTTCCGTCACCACTGCGCTAGTAGTCCCTGGCCTGAGCCGCACAATCGGCAGCACCCAGCGTTCCGGCGTCGGCTTTTTGGTGAACGGCATCCAGCCGCCATCGCTGGTGAACCAGCCGAACCGCGGCGGCATGACGCCGATCACCGCTACCTTGCGATCGTTGATGACCAGCGTCTTCCCCAAGGCGCCCGGACTTCCGTCAAAATAGCGGAACCACGCCTTGTAAGAGAGCACGATCACGTCTTCTGGATCTCCGTTGGGCTGCCAATCGCCCTCGCCGATGGTCCGCCCCAGCAACGGCTTCACGCCCAGGAAATCGAACGCTCCGGGCGTCACCAGCGGAGTCAGGATCGTCTCCGGAACCCGATCTCCCGTCAGCAGCGCTCCTTCAGGGCGCGTTCCCATCGCCGCCGAAACTCCCGGCAGCTTCTGCAGTTCCTCGAACTCGTAAGGCAGAAATACGCCGCGGCTGTTCTTCGGATTCTTCGAGTCGCGAATCTCCGGAGCCCAAATCTCATTTGCCTTCACGTACGGATAGGGCGAGATCAGTACCCCATAGATCACGCTGAAGATGCACGTGGTCGCGCCGATGCCGAGCGCGAGCGAGAGCAGCGCCACCGCCGTAATCCCCCGACTCTTCCACAGCTTGCGCCAGCCGTATCGCACGTCCCGCCACAGAGCCTCGAAAGTATTCATGCTGTCCATCTGGTAGATCTCCTCCTGGACCAGGGTCCGATCGCCAAATTCTCGATGCGCTGCCGCGCGCGCCGGAACGGAAGTGGTCGAGCCACGCGCTACTCGTACAGAGCGGACCCAAGGATTGATAACCAGCATATCTCAGGCCTGGAGGTCCATGGCATGTCACTCTGTGAAGATCCCCCCAAAGTCGCGATGTGCGATGTGGGAAGCCTGCCCGCGGCGTCTCCCCCAAACGCCGTTAGGGGTAACTTAGGAGTGGCCGAATTAGCGGAACCCGCCTGAGGAGGATTGATCTCTCGCTGAGCGCCATGGCCTGTTCTCGCCAGTTGAAAGCGGGCTCAAAACCGGGTCGCAGGCGGCAACGTCGCCTGCCCCAGCTACAGTATGTTCACGGCTCGGGCCGCGAGGATTGCGATAGTCGCGAGCGAGATGGAAGCTTGCAGCATCATCAGGATTTTGGCCCAGCGCGAGAGCACGGGAACGTCGGTGGGCGAGAAAGCGGTGCTGGTGTTGAAAGCGAGAAACAGGTAGTCGACGAAACCGGGGCTCCATTGATCTTCGCCCATTTCAGCGCGAAGATCCGGGTCCAGTACCATTTGCGGAAAGAGGAACGCGCCATCGGTGTGGGAGCGGCGCAAATCGCGCTGATTGGGACCGCCCGCGTCCAGCCGCCAATACCAGCAGGCGAATACCAGCAGGTTGCACATCCAGAGGGCGGCCGCCGCGCGTAGCAACTGCGCCGGGTTCTGCTTCTGCGCGGGAAGGCGCGAGATCAGCAGCGCCAGGGAAATGACCACCGATATAGTGACCACCCCGCTGGCGGCGTAGCCTAATAGCTGGCTCAACCGCCAATTGCCATAGCGATGAGAGATCACGGCTGGAATGGTCAGAACGGCGACCAGCACGAGCACCATCCAGTCCGGGCCGACCGAGAGTTGCGACGGCAGCGCGTAGTAGAGACCACCGATGGATAGCATGGCGAGCGCGGCCGGCCATCGGGGCTCGGCCTTTCGGGTGGGTTCCGGCATGTATATATTGTGGCTTGTTAAGACTCGACGCAGAGACGCTGAGACGCGGAGGCCACGCAGAGAAGACATTGATAAGTGTTCTCTGCGTAATCTCTGCGTCTCAGCGTCTCTGCGTCAAAATTCAAAGCCTCTATAGTGACTCACTCACTCACTGAATCACGATGGCGCGTTCGTCCAGCAGCTCGCCGGTGCGGGTGAGGAGATTCAAGACGCTGCGGCGCATGTTGACCTGGTTCGTCACTACGGCCGATTCGGCTTGCACCAGCGTATTCTGCGCTTGCAGCACGAAGAGTACGGGGTCTGTGCCCAGTTGATATTTCTGGTTTTCCGCGTCCAGGTTTTTCTGCGCGAAATCGCGCGCCACCGAGGCCAGCTTCACGGATTCTTTGCTCATCTCCAGATTGGTCATGGCGGTGAGCACGTCGAGGCGCACCTGCTGTTGCGTGGTCCGCAGCGTCAGTGCGTCGCGCCTCTTGCTCACCACCGCGTCCGCCATATCGGCCACCGCGCCGTGCGACTTGATGGGCAGCGACAGAGTAGCGCCCAGGGAGTATACCGGGTAGCCGAATCCGAACATCTGCGAGAGAGTGTCGCCGAAGCCGCCGGGAATCTTCGTCACAATGGTCGAGGCATTGCCGTTATTGTCGAATACGTTGGTCCGCTCATAGAATGTGCCGCCTACGCCTTGAGTGGTGTACTGGCCGACCAGCGATAAATTGGGCAGAATCTCGTTCTTGGCCTGCGCGATGCCCATATCGTCGATGTCCAGATTCACGCCGGCCGCTTTCAACTCCGGCCGGCCGGCGAGGGCTTTGTCGACTTCCCGCTCGGCGTCGTAGCGGATCGTATCGAGAGGTAGATCGACAGACTCCGTCACCTCGATGGGCAACTTGCGGGCGATGGGGTCAAGATCCACACCCATCTGGCGGCGCAGCGTGTCCTCCACCAGCGCCAGCGCATAGCGCGCCTGCGACACGCCCAGCTCAGCGGTGGCAAGCTGCTGCTCGGGGTTGTAGATGTCGAGGGGCGAGATGGCGCCCAGCTCCAATTGCTTTTGCGAAAGCTTGAGCGATTCATCCGCCAGCTTGCGGGCGCTTTCCTGCACGCGCAGATTCTCGCGCGCCTGCACCACATCCCAATAGGCGTTTTCGGCGGTGTTCACGGACTGCAGCAGATTGGCTCTTAGCGAGTATTCGGCGCCCTTCAGGCGGCTGCGGGCCATCATCAGGTTGAGGCGGTTGACGTAGTTGCCGCGGTTGCGGATGAGCGGCTGGGTGATGGTGACGCTTAGGTTGGAGGTGAGCTCCGGATTCAGAGTGGCAAACGAACTGTTGGTGGTGCTCTTGCTTGCGCCGAAAGAAACGGAGTATTGCATGCCGCTGGGCAGCGTCTGCGAATAGCTGAAATTGGCCGGCTGGCTGAGCGAAACGACAGTGCTTGCGCCCGCCAGGGCGCCGGCCGAGGGCGTGGTGGATTTCTGATCGGTGAAGCTGGCCTGCGCCTGCGGGTCCCACGTGGCGAAGGCGCGCATGATGGCGTTCTTGGGCGTTTCCACGCTGAGCATCTGGATCGCGATATCGGTGTTGTTGGCCATCACCAGCTCCAGGTAAGCCTTGAGGGATAGGGTGAGTTTGCCGTCGACGACGAAGTCCTCGAGCTTGACCGGCGGCTGCAATTCCACCCTGGTCTGGGCGCGGGCGAAGGTTTCGGCAAAATAATGCGGCTTGGGAAACGAGGTCAATTGCGCGAAGGCGCAGGAGGCGAGAGGAAGAAACGCGAACAAGACTTGGGCGGGCATGGTTCTCATAGGATGACGCGTAGCTCCGTTGTGTCGTTGACGCTGTATTTAGAAAAGACGCCGGAGGGGCGGAAAAGTTTGCGGAGAGCTGCCGCGCGGATCTCGGATTTACGCCGTTCTCCGGTTGCTCGATTCCCGCAGCACCAGCCGCGGCGGAATAAAGACGCGCTCCACCGGCAGCGGCTTCTTCGATTCCATGCGCTCGGACAGCAGCTCCGCCGCCTTCTCGCCGATGATCGTGCTGCTCTGGTCCACCGTGGACAGCGGCACGCGCAGCAGATCGGAATAATGCACGTTGCCTGCGCCGATGATGGCGATGTCCTCCGGCACGCGCATCCCGAGCTCCAGCGCCGCCTTGATGGCTCCGGCAGCCACCGGGTCGTTGTAGCAGAACACGCCGTCGGGCCGCGGACTGACTTTCAGCAGTTGCAGCATGGCGTCGTATCCGGTGCTGTCGCCATACTGCCCGCTGACGATGTACTCCCTGCGTATCGGCATCTTCCGCTTGGTGAGAGCCTTCCGGTAGCCGCGCAGGCGGCCTACGCCGGTGGATACGTTGGGTCCGCGGATGTGCGCGATCCGCTTGCACCCCAGGCCGATCAAATGCCCGGTGGCGAGCTCGCCCAGGTCCTCGTCCTTGACGCCCACGTAGGTCGCGTCCACGCCTGGAATCAGGCGGTCGATCAGCACATAAGGAATCTCGCTCTTGTCGAGCAGCTGGAACGGCTCCTCCTGCCCGCTGCGCTGCGCCGAGGCGATGATGAATCCATCCACTTTGCGGTTGATGAGGTTCGCCACGTGGGTGCGCTCGGTTTCGGCGTTCTCCTCGGTATTCGAGATCACTACCTGATAACCCAGCGGCTGCAGCTTGCGCGTAACGCCGCCGGCCACTTCGGCGAAGAACGAGTGCATCAGGTCGGGCAGCACCAGGCCCACCAGGTAGGTGCGCTTGGTGACCATGCTGCGCGCGATCCAATCCGGCTGATAGTTGAGCTCGCGCATCCGCTTCAACACGCGCTCGCGCGTCTTCTCGCTGATGTCGCTGTGATTGCGCAGAGCCTTGGAGACGGTCATCTGCGAAACGCCCAGGTCGCGGGCGATGTCTTTCATTCGAACAGGCAAGGTTCTTCTATTATTGACCGGTGGGCCGGCAAATATCCGGACACGCGAATTGGCCGGGATTGCGGAAAGCATCCCCCGGCCGCGCCAGTGATATAGTTTTGGCATTATGAAAAGAAATAGAATCTCGCGGGCTTTCGCTCTGACGGCGCTGGCGGCTGTCGTCATCGCTGTCG
>JBEKNN010000285.1:0-11114 GCA_049522755.1 Bryobacteraceae bacterium
GAGAAGCTTCCCGGCGCGTTGTGGAACTTCTCGCAGCCTATCGCCGACAACATGGAAGAAGCCGTCAGCGGCGTCAAGGGCCAACTGGCCATCAAGATCTACGGCGACGATCTGAAGACGCTCGAAGCCAAGGGCGAAGAGATTGTCAACGTGATGAAAACCATTCCCGGGATATCCGATCTCGGCTTGTTCCGCGTGATCGGGCAGCCCAACCTGGAATTCACGGTGGATCGCGCCCAGGCCTCCCGCTATGACCTGAATGTTGCCGACGTACAGGACGCCATCGAAACCGCCGTGGGCGGCAAGGCCGTGACTCAGGTTCTTCAAGGAGAGCAGCGCTACGACCTGGTGGTGCGCTATCAGGCGCCGTATCGCAGCACGCAGGAAGCGATTGAGAAGATCCGTATGCTGGCGCCCTCTGGCGAACGAGTTTCGCTGGCTCAGTTATGCGAAGTGAAAGTACGCGACGGCGCCTCGGAGATTTATCGCGAGGGCAATTCGCGCTACGTGGCCCTGAAGTATAGCGTGGTGGGGCGCGACCTGGGCAGTGCGGTGGAAGAAGCCATGCGGCGGGTGACCGCATCGGTGAAGCTGCCGGTGGGCTACACCCTGGACTGGGCCGGCGAATATGAGAGCGCCAAGCGATCCTCCAAGCGGCTCATGATTGTAGTGCCGCTGACGCTGCTGGTGATCTGTATGATCCTCTTCACCATGTTCAAGACTTTCAAGTGGGTGGTGTTAATTCTGGCCAACGTAGCCATGGCGCCCATCGGCGGCCTGCTGGCGCTGCTGCTGACGGGCACGCATATGAGCGTCTCATCGGGCGTCGGATTCCTGGCGCTGTTCGGCGTGGCGGTGCAGACGGGCGTGATCATGCTGGAATACATCAACCAGCTTCGCGTGCGCGGCGAGCCCATCCTGGATGCGGCGATTGACGGCTCGGTGCAGCGCCTGCGCCCGATCATGATGACGATGCTGGTGGCGAGCTTCGGCCTGCTGCCGGCGGCGCTATCGCGCGGGATTGGCTCGGATTCGCAGCGGCCCTTCGCGATCGTGATCGTGGGCGGGCTGGTAGCGGCGCTGATTTTGGGCGTTTACCTGCTGCCGACCTTGTATGTGTGGGTGGCGGGCGACGGCGATGTGCTGCCGGAAGTGGAGCATGAGGACTAACGCAGATACGCTACGTTCAGAAGAGTGCCCACGGCGAGCGTTGCAGAATCTCGCGTATTTTTCAGCCACTCTCAGGCTGCCGGATCGAGGCGCCGGCGCGGAAAGTCACGGGGTCCTGCGCTTAGGTCAGTGTGGCGGCCCAGAGAATGGCAACAATCCGACGCATGGCGGTTAGACTCGGCGCGAGGGAATTGCGTTCCCTGGCGGGATGCGTGCAGGCGCTTCGCGGGCGGCTGGGCTGCCTGTGGAATGGCGACCGAGATCGGCAAACTCGATCCGACGAAGGATACTTCACGGCAGTTCCATGTAGAGCCGTTCCACTGCTCGAAGATTTTCCTGACCGTCATCCGCCACGGGCTTTCGTGGTTGTCCGCCGGCCAGAACGTCGTAAATGGCATCCCTGAGACGCTCCCGATTCGAAATCGGAATCAAGCGCACGCCGTCCGGACGCATGCCATTATCCGTGGCGATGACGGGAATTCCCAGGTAGAGGGCTTCGCGGACGGACACGGAATCGCCGTCGTAGAGAGTAGTTCGCAGAAGCGCGTCGCATTCGAGCATGGCCCGCAATGTTACCGCGCGAGGCATGTCGCCATAGAGCAGGATGCTTTCGGCATAGGGCTTGGCGGCTATCTGGCGGCGCAGGCTCTCTTCGAGGCTGCCTGCGCCCGCAATCGCCAGGCCCGCCCGGGGGAAGCGCTCCAGAATGTCGGCCATGGCCTCGATCTGCAAGCCAAGATCGTATTCCGGTTCGAGCAGCCCCACCGTCAACAAGAATGGCTTGTGGCTCGCCATGAAAGTCTGCAGGCGAACCGGAAGAGGTAACGCTGGATCGGGCAATTGGACCGCGAACGGCAGAATGGTGCGCAAACGATTCGGCCGAATCCCGAACTTCCGGAACATCGCGGCAATTTCGTCATTCACGGCGATCACGCCGTCGGCCCTCCGGAGAATGAAGCCGCGCAGCGTCCACCACCCCGCCGACCGACCGGCGGAAGAGGAAGGGTAGCCGCCCGAATGAAACGACAGAACTGTCTTTCGGCCGGGCAACAGCGTGCAAAACAGCGCCAGTGCCAGCAGGCGCATGGTGAGATGGCCGCCTAAATGGAGGTGGAGGATATCCACGCGCAACTTGATCAGCAGCCAGGCCAATTCCAACGCGCTTGTGGGATAATACACTCCCGGCGCATTGCCGCGAGCGCGAGTGAGGTGAATGGCGGCGCACGAGTGGCCGTGACGTTCAAGGTATTCGCGAATCGCTACCAGATTCGTTTGCACACCCCCATGTGGGGGCGGATAGGGCCCGAGCTGAACCACCTTCATCGCGGCAAACCGCCGATCTTCGATTCATCGACATCGCTCAAGCGGTTCCCTATCCAGCTCTCATAGTGCCAGTGGCAGCATGACGAACGTCATTATCCCGGTTAGTTTAACATCCGGCTTAATATCCGTCAGCGGCGATCTACTCGCCGCCATCATGCGGCATGCGACAATCGGTCTTTGCCAAAGGATTCACACGCCGCCGAGGTAGCGCAGGGAGAGCGATTCGAGTTCGGTAAGAATTGGGCATTTTTTCTCAAATCTCTGAACGATGCCAGAATCGCGGAAGCGGAGCGGTCTCTGCAGAACATGCTCGGCGTCACAAGCTTATCCGGAGCGAGTTTCCTCGACATCGGCTCCGGCAGTGGTCTCTTCAGTCTGGCGGCTCGCCGGCTCGGCGCCCGCGTGCACTCCTTCGATTACGACCCCCACTCGGTAAATTGCACGCGCGAGCTGAACCACCGCTACTTTCCAGGCGATAGCTCGTGGACGGTCGAATCCGGCTCGGCGCTCGACGAATCGTATTTGCGCTCGCTCGGCCAATTCGATGTAGTGTATTCCTGGGGTGTTTTGCACCACACCGGAAGCATGTGGCAGGCTTTGGGCAACGCCGCCCTCCCGGTAAAGGCCGGCGGTAAGCTATTCATCGCGATTTACAACGACCAGGGTACGGCCAGCCGCCGCTGGAAGAAGGTCAAGCAGCTTTATAACGAGTTGCCGCGGCCCCTGCGCTTTCTGGTGGTTTGGCCATCCTTCTGGATCCTGAACTGGCGTTCCATGGTCAAGGATCTCCTGCGCGGCAGGCCGTTCCAAAGCATCCGCGGCCAAGGCAGCGAGCGCGGCATGTCATTTTGGCGCGATTTGATCGACTGGGTGGGCGGGTATCCTTTCGAGGTGGCCACGCCGGAGCAGATCTTCGATTTCTACCGCAGCCGAGGTTTCTCGCTCACGAAATTGCGCACGTGCGGCGGCAGTCTCGGGTGCAACGAGTTTGTGTTTGAGAAGACCGTGGAGGCATAGCAACTTGCCGGCGCAAGATTCATTTTTCGGGAGAGCGGCGCGAGGCACGGTCGGAAGCGCGCCGAATCAAAGAGGTAACCAGCGTGCTTTCTTCAGGCGCCTTTACCAATGACTCCCGATGACCGGGCGACGAAGGCGCCGCAATCGTCAACTGGCCGGCGGTCGCATATCGGACCTGCGGCGCTTGCCGCTCATCGTAAACTATTTCTTAGGGGAAGAACCATGCATGTTCTGAAACGCAGCGCTCTGCCGATCCTGTTGCTTGTGGCCGCGTTCCGGTATTCGACGGCTCAGGAACCGGCCGTCGCCGGCGCCGGAACCGCGCCCGGCGGCGCCACCGCCGCAGCCCTCGCCGGCTCCAAGGAAGATCCCGCCGCCGTCGACCGGGGAGCGAAGCTTTACGCCTCAAACTGCGCCGGCTGCCATGGACCTGCCGCCAGAGGCGGCGTCGGCGCGCCCGATCTGCTCCGTTCGTTGCTGGTGCTGGACGACGAAAAGGGCATTCTGATCGCTCCGGTGTTGCGCAACGGCCGCCCCGATGAAGGCATGCCCAAGCCGAACCTCACCGAACCTCAGATCGCCGACGTTGTCGCCTGGCTTCACCTGCAGACCTACGCCGCCGGCCACCGCACCACTTACGCTTTCCACGATATCCTCACCGGCGACGCGAAAAAGGGCGCGGCCTATTTCAGCGCCACCTGCGGCGGTTGTCACTCCGCCACCGGCGACCTCAAAGGTATCGGCAGCCGGTATGACCCCCTTGCCCTGCAGGCCCACTGGTTGCAGCCCCGCGGTGGCAGAGGCGGTGGCGGCGGGGGTGGCAGAGGCGGTCGCGGCGGCGGTCGCGGCGCTGCGCCTGATGAGAGCCGGAGCGCGATCACGGTCACGGTCACGCTAGCCAGCGGCGAAAAAATCTCGGGGACCCTCGACCGCGTCGACGACTTCAGCGTCTCCCTTCGCGACTCCTCCGGCGATTATCATTCCTTCACGCGCGAGGGCGCGGTCCCGGCGGTCGAGATTCATGATCCACTGAAGGCTCATACCGACCTGCTCGCAAAGTACGCGGATGCCGATATCCACAATGTAACTGCCTATCTGGTGACACTCAAATGACTAACTCGCGATTCCTGCTCTCCGCATTAGTAACCTTCGCTGCCTCCTTTGCGCCCCAGGGCGTCTTCGCGCAAGGGCTCACGCCCAGCGAACTGCTCAAACCACCTGCCGATTCCTGGCCCACTTACAACGGCGATTATTCCGGACGGCGCTTCAGTCCTCTGACTCAGATCGATGCCTCCAACGTCAACACTTTATCCCTGGCTTGGGCGACCCGCTTCTCGGCGGCGCCAGGCACTGGCGGCGCGGGCGGCGTCCAAATCAAATCCACTCCGCTGCTGGTGAACGGCATCCTGTACTTCACCTCGCCGAACAATGCATGGGCCGCAGACGCCCACACCGGCCATGAGCTGTGGCACTATCAATACCCGCCAAACACGGGCAGCACCATCGGCAATCGCGGCCTTGGCATGTACGGGAACTGGCTCTACTTCGAAACGCCCGACAGCAACCTGGTGAGCCTGGACGCGAAGACTGGCAGAGAGCGCTGGAAGGTATCCATTGCCGACCCTAAACTGGACTATACCTCGACTGTCGCGCCAGTCGTCGTGGGCAATCACATCATCGTCGGCATCGGCGGCGATCATATGGACAACCCCGGTTTCATCCAGTCGCGCGATCCGGAGACCGGCGCGCTCCAATGGAAGTGGTGGACTACCCCGCGCAAGGGGGAACCGGGAATGGAGACATGGCCGGACGAATACTCCTCCGCGCACGGCACCGGACAGGCTTGGATTCCGGGCACGTACGATCCCGAGCTGAACCTTTACATCGTGGGGACTGGCAACCCGAATCCGGTGATGGCGGAAAAAAGCCGCAAGGGCGACGATCTTTACACCTGCTCCATCGTGGCCCTCAATCCGGACACCGGGAAGATGGTCTGGTATTTCCAGGCCTCGCCGCATGACGTCCACGATTGGGACGCCGTGGAGACGCCCATTCTACTCGACGGAACCATCGACGGGCAGCCTCGCAAACTGGTGGCGCAAGCCAGCCGCAACGGGTACTTCTTTTTGCTGGACCGGGCCACTGGAAAGAGACTCGTGGGCGGCCCGTTCATCGATACAGTGAACTGGGCGAAAGGATTCGACGCCAAGGGCCAACCTATCGGCAACCCCGCCAAGTTTCCCACTGTTGACGGCGTCTTGGTTTCGCCCTCGTCGAACGGCGCTACTAACTGGCAGGCCCCCAGTTTCAGTTCCCAGACAGGATTGTTCTATGTCGGTACCAGCCGGTCATATAGCATGTATTACCTGACTGACACGGACGATCATCCGGAAGGGTGGGGAGGACTCGATAGCGCCGCCGGAAGCGATGGGAATGCGCTGCTGGCGATCGACTACCGGACCGGTAAGACTGTGTGGCGGCACGATTGGCCGAGCGGCGGCGGAGTGGTCAACAATCTGTCCACGGCGGGTAACTTGCTCTTCACCAGTAACGGGCAGAATCTGGTCGCTTTCCAGGCTGCCAGCGGGAAGATCCTATGGCACGCCGGACTCATGGCTACCCCCAGCGCCGGGCCCATTACTTACATGTTGGATGGTAAGCAGTACTTACTTGTGGCTGCCGGAGACAGTTTGTACTCTTTCACTGTGAACCAGCCCGTTCCATAAGACGTGGGACAGACGTTTTCGTCTGTCAACCCGGCAATCTCGGCGTTGATGCTAACTAAATAATAGACATGGAAATTCTGCTTCCCCGGACTGGCGGCCGTCTCGAGAAATACCGGCTCGCACAGCTCGATCCGCTACCCATCGCCACTGGCGATCCCTTCGTGAAACGCACGGCCTATGCTGCCGCTCATGTGGTCATCGATCCGATTGCATCCGCCGATCCCTTCGAATGCGCCGTCATCGATTTTGACGCCACCCTCGCCTACCGCCGCTACCTGTGGTCGATGGGCTTCGCGGTGGCGGAGGCCATGGATACCGCCCAGCGCGGCATGGGTCTCGATTGGCCGCGCGCCAGCGAGTTGATCCGCCGCGCTTGCGCCGAAGGGGGCGGTGAGATCGCATGCGGCGTCAACACCGATCAGCTCGATCCGCGCGACGCGCCCACCCTCGATTCCGTCACCGCCGCGTACGAGGAGCAGTGCGCCTTTGTGGAAGCCGCCGGCGGGCGCGTGATCCTGATGGCCAGCCGCTCGCTGGCCCGATGCGCGAAGAGTCCCGAGGATTACCGCCGCGTCTACAGCCGCCTTCTGCCGCAATTGGAGCGTCCCGCCATTCTGCACTGGTTGGGAGAGGCTTTCGACCCCGCACTTGCCGGTTACTGGGGCGGCGCGGACGTGGCCGGGTGTATGACGAGTTGCCTCGAGATCATCGAGGAGAACCGGAAGCACGTCGATGGCGTCAAGATTTCGCTGCTCGATAAGGACCTCGAAATCGGCATGCGCCGCCGCCTTCCGGAGGGCGTTCGCATGTACACCGGCGACGATTTCAACTACCCCCAATTGATCCGCGGCGACCAGGCCGGCTACAGCCACGCGCTGCTCGGCATTTTCGACTGCATCGCGCCCGCCGCGGCGCTGGCCCTGCGCGCACTCGACGCCGGCGACTTCGCGCGCTACAACGAACTGCTGGACCCCACGCTGCCGCTCTCGCGGCACATCTTCCAACGCCCCACGTATTACTACAAGACCGGCCTTGTGTTCCTGGCGTATCTGAACGGCCTACAACGCCACTTCCGCATGTTGGGGGGACAGGAAAGCGCGCGCTCCGTGGCGCACCTGGGGGAGTTATTCGTGCTGGCGGACCAGGCGCGCGTGCTGCTCGATCCGGATCTGGCAGCGTCGCGAATGCGGGCGATTCTCCATCTGGCGGGGATTGGTTAAGCCCAATACGGACCAAATCGTGGCGCACGCTCTCGTGCGTGCAGCGTTCACACTTGTGTGAACGCGCTTCGAATCGTCCTTCGCATCCAAGCGCACCATGCTGAGGCTGCGGCTTGGCGACTTGGCACGTTATTCAAAATCGGCTTGCAGGCTCGACGCCTGGGGCCTGCGCGGGAGCATTTACTTTTGACAAACTGAGCGGCCAGAGCGCGGCAATGAGCCCGATGCCCGCCGTTTTCGACATCCCACACTCCCGGCATGGCCACGTCAGGTAGACCAAAGGTAACCGCCAGGGTGTGACTCCGGCCGTGCCGTTTGATATACTGAAGCCTCTCGTATAAATGCCACAAGCGCCCCGCAGCGTCGGCCGCTCCGATTGGGGCGTGTTCCTCACCGAGTCACTTCGGTCGTTTACCACGACGGCCTCCGTATTGCCCAGCTCGAAGCACCTGGCCTCCGCAATGCTGCGCCCGATCGATTTCGAACGGGCGCGAGTGATCGTCGAGTTGGGGGCGGGCACCGGGGCGGTGACCATCGAGCTGCTCCAGCGGATGCGGCCGGATGCCCGGCTATATGCGCTCGATATTAATGCCCGTTTCATCCAGTTCCTGTGCGACACCATTTCCGATCCGCGGCTCGTGCCGCTGGTGGGTGCGGCCGAGGATCTAGGGGAGATCCTGCGGGAGCACGGAGTGCGGAAGGCGGACGCGATCATATCGTCGCTCGGCCTGACGACGATGCAGGACCACCAGCGCGAGCAGATTCTCCATGAGATGCGGCGATGCCTGGTTCCAGGCGGCGTACTGTCGCAATTCCAGTATTGGCACTCAAGGGGTGGTCCGCGCTGGATGCGCGTGTTGGGTCTGCACGGATTCTCCGAAGAAGAGTTCCTGCGGCAATACTTTCATCGAATCTCCACCGACCACGTGCTTCGCAACTTCCCTCCCGCTGTCGTCTATTCCTGCCGTTTCGCCACCGCGACCGGGCACTAGCTTCGGGCGCGCCGGTCCCAATCGGAGCCACGACCGTAAGGGAGTGATTTTCCGCAAGAGCGCAAAGCCACACAGTCACGCTGCTAGCTGCCGGCTGCCGCTTTTCGCGGCTCGTCCGCACTGGGTCCGTAGATGGAGGGCACCTTGGCCCCCATAGGCCGCAAATAGGACGAAAGCTGGCCGCGATGATGAACGGTATGTTTCAGTCCAATATTCAGGTACGCCACGGCCGGCTCCGTCCAGATCGCAAAGGTAATCGGCTGGGCGAGCTTCTCGCCGGGGGAGAGTTCCCACCTCGGCGATCAGCGCCGCAACGTGCTCGTCATAATAGGCGAGCGCTTCCACCGGCGTTTGAAAAGCGACGGGCTTCCATTCGAACGCGCCGTTCAGAACGCCGCGAAGGAAAAACACCTCGCTGAGGGCGATGTGGCTTGCCAGAGCGAGACTGGTCATGCAGAGATCGCTCGGCTTATAGTCGCAGTTTTCCGCGGGCACGGCGGCCAGCAGTTTGCGCGTCATAGCAGATTCTTGCTCCAATTGAGGCAACAGAAACTGGCGTATTTCTTGGGTGGCTTCCTGTGTCATTTTGTGAGCATATCCTAATCGCCGATCGCCGGCTGAGTCGCTCCGTCCCGCGTCCAGGTATGCTGGAGTGAGAGGCCGCTATGTATCCACTCAAGAAGGGCAAATTCTCGCCGCAAGCGCACGTCGCCGTTCCCGCGGGGACTTACGAAGAGGAACATGGCCGCAAGGGTTTCTACGGTAAGAGCGCGCATCTCTATCACGCGCACCCGCCCACGGGCTGGATTCGCTTCGAAGGCAAACTGCGGCCGCACCTGTTCGATCTGAACCAACTCGCCCCATCCGACAGCCACGACCCCGAAGGCATGCCGGTTGCGTTCCTGGGCAATCGCGATATTACGCTCTATGTCTCGCGCCGTTCGCAGCCCATGCCGTTCTACTACCGCAACGCGGACGGCGACGAGTTGATTTTCGTGCATCGCGGCCGCGGCGCAATCGAAACCGATTTCGGCCCGCTCGATTTCGAGCCCGGCGACTACCTGGTTGTGCCGCGCGCCGTCACCTACCGGCTGATCCCGGAAACGTCGGATAATTTTTTTCTGATCGTGCAATCGCGCACCGAATTCAACCCGCCCGATAAAGGCCTGCTCGGTCACCATGCGCTGTACGATCCCGGAGTTGTGATCACGCCGGAAGCCACACCGATCCTCGACGACAGCCGCGAATGGGAGGTCCGGATCAAGGCCGAGGACGAGATTTCGAAGGTAGTATACCCGTTCAACCCGCTCGATGTGGTCGGCTGGAAGGGCGACCTCACGGTCTGGAAGCTCAACATGCGCGACATCCGCCCCGTCATGAGCCACCGCGTGCATCTGCCGCCCAGCGCGCATTCCACGTTTGTCACCGAAGGCGCGGTAGTGTGCAGTTTCCTGCCGCGGCCCTTCGAGCAGGATCCGGAAGCCATGCGCGTCCCCTTCTTCCACCGCAACACCGATTACGACGAGTTCATCTTCTACCACGACGGCGATTTCTTCAGCAAGGACAACATCAAGCCGGGCTACGCCACGCTGCATCCGCGCGGCATCCACCACGGGCCGCATCCCAAGGCGCTGGCGAATCAGTCGAAGAAGACGCACACCGACGAGTACGCTGTGATGCTCGACGGACTCAATCCGATCCACGTGCTGCCCGCGGGCGAGCAGGTGGAGTGGAAGGAATATTGGTCGAGCTGGATCGACAAGAACGCTAAGAAGTAGGCGGCTAGTTTGAGGGCTAGGCTGGATTGCCTAACCGGTCTGATAAATCGACGGCGTTTGCGGCAAAGTGGGGCCGACTGACCCAAGGGCAAGTTTCCGAAAAGCCCAAATATCGCCCGCAGTCACCCGACTCTGCAGTGGTGACCTCATGGCCTTCAGCCCGCGGGAACTGGCGCCGCACTCCTGGTTTCTACAATACGTTGATGCAGTTCCGAGATGCCGTGCGGACTGTTTTCGGGAGAATTAATGAAACGAGTTGTCGCCTTTCTGAGCGTTGCGCTGTGTTTTGGCCTGATTGTCCCGGCCGCAGGTTCACAGGTTGACGTAGCTGAAGCAGAGTTCACGGCCGGTATGTTAGCGAACGAGAAAGGCGATCCTGATTTGGCCCTTCAGCATTTACAGCGAGCCGTCGATCTCAACCCTGAAATGACCAAGGCGCATTTCGCAATCGGCGCGATTGTCGATGTTTGGTGCGGTATGGACGAAGAACGATGTCGCTTGGCCATTAGTGCATACAGGAAGGTGTTGGATCTGGATCCGTCTTATCCGGATGGGCTGAAGAATATAGGTTGGGCCATATATGCTGCCCAGCGGCCGAATGTGGATGAAGCCGAGATCTACTACCGGAAGGCGCTCGCTGCAGACCCGAAGGATCCAGAGTTAATCTGTGCAGTCGCTGCCATCGATGCTCAAGGTAGCTGGCATGATCTGGCAATCGCAAAGGCTGATCTTAAGCTGCCGATGCGTAAGCTATTGATTCCCTCATCTTCCTGTCACGAGGTTCGGGAGAGGAATTTGGCTCGCGTGGAAGAAGGCATCGCACTATTGATGGGGGCTCTGCAAATCAGAAAGGACAGTACGGAATTATTGGGTTTTCTGAGTTGGCTC
>JBEKNN010000286.1:0-11109 GCA_049522755.1 Bryobacteraceae bacterium
ACGCGCAGCGCGCGGGCGCTGGCGCATTCAATCAGGCCATCATGGAGCTGGGCGCCACCGTATGTCTTCCCAGGAATCCGGCGTGCACGCTCTGTCCGCTCGCGGCGCAATGCAAAGCGCTGCAGCAAGGCGCAGTAGCTCAATTACCCGTGAAACTGCGCCGCGCCGCGCCGGTGAAGATCGAGGGCGTTCTGCTGATTGTGCGAAAGGGCGCGCGAGTCCTGCTGCGCCAGCGCGAACCGGACGCGCGCCGCATGGCCGGATTCTGGGATTTGCCCGCGCCCGCCGATCTGCCCGGCGCGCGCACGGGCAAGAGCTTCGGCGAGATCCGCCACGCCATCACGCATCATCGCTACACGCTGCAAGTCACAGCGGCGGCGGCCCAGGCTCCGCGCGGACCATTCGCATGGTTCGATCCGGAGAAGCTGTGCGATTTACCACTCAGTACTACCGCGCGGAAGGCGCTCAAACTGGCGCGGGTGCTGTAGGCCTCTGTTAAGTTTCGTTAGTCTTTTCGAAATAGGCGAGTGAAACGGGGGACACTGGTGTTTACAGAGCTATGACGCGGCGGGGAAAGATTGTTCTTGCGAAGGCGGCAATGGTAATGGGGATGTTGCCGGTTCTTCTGTGGGCCTATGAATATGGGCCCTATCCGGGATATACAGGTGTTCCGACTGAAAATGCGGGCCAAACTTGCGCTACGTCGGGTTGCCACACAGGGACCACCAACGATCCGGCAAATAAGGGAAGTGTCACGGCCAATTTTTCAAACGGTTCTATTTATATCCCGGGACTTTCAGAGACTATCACAGTCACCATCGCCGATCCGGCCCCTACGCAGAAGGCCGCTGGCTTTCAGCTAACCGCGCGCGTTGCTTCTTCGCCGAATACAATGGCCGGCACGTTTGCAGCGGTAGATACCAACACACAGATTATCTGTTCGCAACCAAATCTTCAAGTCTTCACCTATCTGAATACCAGCGGCACAGCATGTAAGTCGGGCTACACGCTGCAATACGTCGACCAGACTGGTACTCAAGAGTTATTTCCGAATTCCGTCGGGGGATATGCGAATTCCATCACTCACGGCTTGCCCTACACCTATACATTTATGTGGACGCCGCCCGCAACCAGCGTAGGCAACATCACTATCTATGTGGCAGGAAACGCAGGCGTGGGGAATCCGCCGATTCAGACTGGCGATCACATTTATGCCACCACCTACACGCTGACGCCGGCAGCCGCTGGACCTCCGCCCACGATTTCTTCGGGCGGCATCGTTAGCGCCGGCGCCTTCGGTGGCTTCGCTGCGGCTACAGCGGGATCGTGGATTGAAGTCTACGGATCCAATCTTGCGCCCTCCAATGGTTATTCCTGGCAAGGCATTAATTTCAACGGCAACAACGCCCCTACCGCGCTCCAGAGCGTGAGCGTCAAGATAAATGGGCAATCGGCATTCGTCGATTATGTGAGCGCGGGACAAGTGAATGCGCAAATTCCCAATGGAGTTGGCACGGGACCGGCGACGCTGATTGTTTCGAACTTCAACGGCGCAAGCTCGCCATATACGCTGACGCTCAACGCACTCGAGCCGGGCTTACTGGCGCCGTCTTCATTCACCATCGGCGGTAAGCAATACGTCGTGGCGTTCAATTCGGACGGCAGTTACACGCTGCCTACCACCTCGACGCTCGGCTTGACATCGCGCCCCGCCAAGCCCGGAGAGACAATCGTGATTTACGGCGTGGGCTTCGGTCCAGCGGCCACAGGCGGCACGCAGATCCCTCCCGGCGTGATCGTCACCCAGTCGAACTCTCTTACTAATTCGATGCAAATGGCTTTCGGCGGAACCCAGGGGACGCTATCGTATTTCGGCCTTGCTCCCAATTACGTCGGCCTCTACCAGTTCAACGTCGCAGTGCCGACGTCGCTCGCCAACAGCGATACCGTGCCCTTGACGTTCAATGTCGGAGGCAACACCGGCAGCCAGACCCTCTATACCGCCGTGCATAATTGAGTCTGGAGATAAGTATCCCACCGTGTGCTGAGGGCTGCCGTGGCGCACGCACTTTGCGTGCAGCGTTCACACTCGTGTGAACGCGACATGTCTAATAGCCCTCTGAGCGACAATCTTCGCGACGGAACTGCGCAGCCCCAAAATTGTTAAGCACCCTCGCCCCGCTCCCGCGAACGCGCTTCAATGCGAAACTGGGAGACTGACATGCTCATCTACAAAACAACAACCGGCTGGGAACTCGAGACCGACGGCGTCCGCAAGCAACTGCCCGCCGGCGGCATCGCCACGCGCGAAGACCTCCACGCATATCTGCAACAGTCCGCTGCCAGCGCCCCGGCTGTCACCGCCGCCGGCGAGCCTCTGGCGCCCATCGAATCGCAGGAAGTCTGGGCCGCCGGCGTCACTTACTTCCGCAGCCGCACCGCGCGCATGGCGGAATCGGAAGTCGCCGGCGGCGGCAGTTTCTACGATCGCGTCTACAACGCCGCGCGCCCCGAGCTCTTCTTCAAGGCTCTGCCGCACCGCGTCGTTGGACCCGGCGGCGCCGTCCGCATCCGCCGCGATTCCAATTGGAATGTGCCCGAGCCGGAACTGGTGCTATTGATATCGCCCGGCGGCAAGATTCAGGGATACACCATCGGCAACGACATGAGCTCCCGCGACATCGAAGGCGAGAACCCGCTCTACCTGCCGCAAGCCAAGAGCTACGACGGCTCCTGCGCCCTCGGCCCCGCCATCCTGGTCACGCCCGAGGCGCTTGCCCCGTCCACGGAAATCCGCATGAACATCCTGCGCGCCGGCGCCAGCGTGTTCGCCGATGCCACTACGCTCGCCGCCATGAAGCGCCGCCCCGCCGAGCTGGTGGAGTATCTGTTCCGTGAAACCAGCTTCCCCAACGGCTGCTTCCTGCTCACCGGCACCGGAATTATTCCGCCCGATACTTTCACGCTCCAATCCGGCGACGCCATCGAGATCGCCATCGACGGCATCGGCTCGCTGCGCAACACCGTCGCCTGACGCGGGGCCGGATTTCCTGGTACAAGTGAAGCATGCCCCTCTCTGCGAGAAATCAACTGCCCGGCGTGATCGAGAGCATTCAAGTCGGCGACATCATGGCGCATGTTGTCGTGAAGGTAGGCGACCACCTCATCGAAAGCGTGATCACGCGCAATAGCGCCGACGAGCTCGGATTGAAGAAGGGCGATTCCGTAAAAGTGGTCGTCAAATCCACCGAGGTGATGATTCAGAAGGATTCGTAGCGCGGGCGATCCGCCACTTCACTGGCGACGCCGTCGATGCCTCCGGTTCCATAACCCATGCCACGCATCGCCGCAGTTGGTCTCTTCTGCATCGCCTCAACGGCCCTGGCTTGGGCGCAAAGCGAAGGCGAAATCGGCGCGCCGCTCCCGGCCTGGACGCCGGGGATGCTGGACATTCACCAGATCGCGACCGGTCGCGGAAACGCGGCGCTGTTCATCCTGCCCGACGGCGCCACGCTACTGGTGGACGCAGGAGCCGCCGGCGACGGCATTCCCGAGACGGACCCGCATCCGAACGCATCGCGGACGCCGGGGGCGTGGATCGCGCGCTACATCGAACGGCATCTGCCGCCCGGCGCCACGGGTCTCGACTACGCGTTGATCACGCATTTTCACTCCGACCACATGGGCCAGCTCAGAGCGTCATCGCCGCTCGACGCCACCGGAAGTTACAAGCTGGCGGGAATCACCGAGGTCGGCGACGCGGTTCCCATTTATACCCTGTTCGACCGGGGCTGGCCCGATTACTCCTATCTGGTTCCGGCCGCCGATGAAACAATGGTGAACTATCGCCGGTTTCTCGAAGCGCGCCGCAAGCGCGGCATGGCGGTAGAGCGATTCAAGCCAGGGTCGTCAACTCAGATCGGCCTTCGCCGCGACGCTGCGAAATACCCCGCGTTCGAGATCCGCAACATCATCGCCAACGGCGAAATGTGGACCGGCTCAGGCGAGGCGACGCGGCAATTGTTTCCGGCGCTCGAGACTCTGGCGCCCGCCGACCGGCCAAATGAGAACATGTGCAGCCTGGGCTTCCGGCTGCGCTATGGCCGCTTCGGATACTTTACCGGAGGCGACCTTCCGGGTACGCCCGATCCCGGTTTCCCCGCCTGGCACGGCGTCGAGGCCGCCATAGCGTCCGTAATCGGGCGGGTCGACGTACACGTGGTGAATCAGCACGGTTCCATGGGAGAAGAGAGCGAGCCGTTCCTGCAATCCCTTCGCTCCACCGTGCTGATTGTGCCGAGTTGGGCGCCCAGCCACCCGGCTCCGGACGTCCTGAAGCGCATCATGAATAGCCGCCTGCCGCCTTCTCCGCGCCTGGTGTTCGCGACCGATTTGAGGGATGCCGCGCGGATCGTCATCGGGCAGCGCGCGACGCAACTCGCGGGGCCGCCGGGCCACATCGTGGTCCGCGTCTATCCGGGCGGCGACCGCTATCGGGTCTTCGTGCTGGACAACCGCGACGAACGCGATCTGGCGCTCGCCGTGAAGGGGCCGTTTCGCTCCGGCGGAACCGCGGAATTACCGTGAGTCGATCGGCGCTGCCCATAACGGCGCCCCACGCCGTTTCGAAACGCTTCCGGTAGGCAGCACAGCCGCCGAGCGCCTGTCCCGCGCAGCCGCCGGGCGCCTTTCCGGCGCGGCCGCCGGCGCCGCCGACTTACTGCAGCACTGCTTGCACGGCCGCCGACCGCCCGCTTTCGTTGCCCGATTTATCCATGGCGGTGACCATATAGCGGTACGTCTTGCCGCGCTCCACCGCGCGGTCCGAATACGTCGGAATCTCGTTCACGTCGGCGACCTTTTCAAACGCGCCGCCATCGACGGACCGGTACACGCGGTAGCCCGCCAGGTCCGGCTCGGTATTGGCTTCCCACGAGAGCTCGACGCTAGCCGGCGACGGCGTCGCGGTCAGTCCGGCAGGCGTCGCCGGTGGGAACTCGTCTTTGTACGGTATCGTCACCTCGCCCGAAAGGTCGCTCTGCGCTTCCCTTTGCGGCGCCACTGCGGCGAACGCCAGCACCTGGTAGGTGTAGGTCTTCCCGAACTCGGCGCTGGCATCGAGATATTCCGGCGCAGCGGTAGTAGCGAGTTCAGCGTAGCCGTCGCCTTCCGCGCGCCGCAGTATCCGGAAATGGTCGCCGCCGCCGCGCCACGTCAGGCGAATGCCGTTGGCCAAAGGCGTCGCGACGAGCTGCTCCGGCTTCGGCAACGGCGCAACCACCGGCAGCGTCAGTAACACCGACCAGCCGGACTCCTTCTTATTCGAACCAATCACTCGTGCGGCGATGATGATGGTCTTGCCGGTCCACGCCGTCGAAGAGAATTCGTACTCCGCCAGGGTCAGCGGGGCTCCGTTGGGCTTGTTCGGCGGCAGCTTGCCAAAACGCACCGGCGCAACGCGTTCCGCCTGGGCGGCCCACGCCGATTCGTTCCACACGTCCGGCGCCGGTCCCGCGCGCAGATCCAGGTCCAGGTCTCCTTTGATGGGATAGCCCTCGGTGGTCACATCGGGCTCGGTAAAGTGAGCGATCACTCTCGCTCCGCGCTGTATGGCGGCTAAATCGGCCGGGGCGGTTGGCACGTTAGCCAGTGGAGCCAGCGTGCCGCCGATATAACCGCACCCGGTGTTGAGGAGGAACGCCGCCACCACGGCGGCCGGAGACAGACGCATCAAACAACTAGTGTAGCCGCCATGAGGCATATAGAGCGGATCGTGGCGCGCGCACTCATGCGTGCGGCGTTCACAATCGTGTGAACGCGCTTCGATTTGGGCGCTCCATACCGGCAGTTGCGAGGGCGGCTGGGATGCAGAAAGCGGATCAATGGCTTGGGAGGGGTTTTCACTTAGCGTTCTCTGCGCCCATCTCAGCGTCCCAGCGTCTCTGCGTCGAAAACCGTCTTTCGGGCAATCCCCCGCGTCTCTATGTTAGATTTGAGATTAGGAGCCGAATTGAGTTTTGAGACTCTCGCAGCCCTCCTCCTTCAAATAGATATTCTGGATACCATCCTTCAGCGGGAGGGACCCGCAGGCCTGTTGGTTCTGGCGGCCCTGCTCGTCCTGTCCGTCTATTCCTGGACCGTCATCTTCGCCAAGTTCGGCGCACTGCGCGGCGCCCGGAAAACCAACGCCCGCTTTGTGCGCGCATTCCGCAAAGCCGCCAACCTCGAAGCGGTGGTGGTGGCCAGCGAGCAATTCCGTCCCTCGCCTTTGGTTTCGGTTTTCGATTTCGGTTACGAAGAGGTGGAGCGGCAGGTGAAATCGCGCGGCGCCATCACCAATCGCCCGGCCGTGGAGCGAGCCTTGCAACTCGGCATCAGCGAAGAGCTCACACGGCTTGAACACCGCATGAGCGTGTTGGCCACGGTAGCGTCCGTTTCGCCGTTCGTCGGCCTGCTCGGCACCGTGATGGGCATCATTCGCGCCTTCGACGCGCTCAGCACTCAGGGCACAACCAGCCTGCGCGCCGTAGGACCCGGCATCGCGGAAGCGCTCTATGCCACCGCGCTCGGTCTTTTCGCCGCCATTCCCGCCGCCATCGCGTACAACGCCTTTGGCAGCCGCATCCGCGAGATCGGCACGCGTATGGACGATTTCGCCCTCGAGTTCCTCAATTTGGCCGAGCGCGGCTTCGGAGAATAGCATGTCCTTTTCCGTAAATGGCGGTGGCTTGGGATCGCGGCGCGGCAGCCGCGGCGGCGCGCCCCTGGCGGAAATCAACGTCACGCCGTTCGTCGATGTGGTCCTGGTATTGCTGATCATCTTCATGTTGACGGCGCACGTGATGGAGTACGGCTTGCAGGTGGATGTCCCCAAGACGCAGTACGTCAGAGACACTGCCAAGGAACTCCCAGTCGTCTCGATCCAGAAGGATGGAACCACGTACCTGAATGAGCAGGCGACCAACTACCACGAACTGGGTTCCGCCATTCATCAGAGGTTCGGCAAGGCGACGGCCGTCTACCTTCGCGCCGACAAGGACACCACCTACGAAATCGTGGCGCAGGTCGCGGACGAATTGGGGCACGTCGGCCTGCAGGTGAATCTGGTCACCCAACCCATCGATGAGACCGGTAGAGGCAGAAGGCGATGACCGCCCGCATCGAGATCCTCGACCAGACGGAGCGCGTCGCCGGGTCTTTCTGGGGATCGGTAGCGCTGCACGTTTCGGTCGCGGTCGCCCTGCTCGGTTACAGCGCATTTGAGGCAACCCGCAAGCCTACGATGGGCGACGCGGACGGCGGCCGCATGGGCGCAGTGGCGGTCAATGCCGTCCATTCCATCCCGCTGCCGTCGCGCAACGCCCCGCCTAACCCCGTGGCAAATCCGACCGAATCGCAAGCCCCCACGCCGCCGCCCAAAGCCAAGCCCATTACCAAGGTGAAGGCGCCGGAACCGGACGCCATCCCTATTAAGAGTAAGGCCGCGCCCAAGAAGCCCCAACCCATCGAAGCCGCCGCACCCAACAAATTCCGTGAGCAGCAGCTCGATTTGCCCAATCAGGTGTATAGCAAGAGCGGCCAGACGCTGAGCACGCCCATGGTCCAAATGCCCGGCGCGGGCGGCGTGGGCATCGGCAGCGATTCGCCGCTGGGGCAGCAATTCGGCGCCTATGCCAAACTGATCATCGATCGCGTTGCGCAACATTGGCAGACCACCACGCTCAATGCCCGCATCCAGACCGCGCCCATGGTGGTCGTGACCTTCACCATTAATCGCGACGGCTCCGTGCCGCAAAATGCTATCAAAATCGCGCAATCGAGCGGTATTCTTCCCGTAGACATCTCCGCACAGCGCGCCGTCATGGACGCCGCTCCGTTCCCTTCGCTCCCCGCGGCCTATCCTCGCAGCGACGCGCAGATTGAGCTGCGATTCGAATTGAGGCGTTAAATGAAAAAGCTTCTCGTATCGGCGTTTGCCCTCGCGGCCTTCTGGCTCGCGCTGGCCGCGCAGGATTTCAGCGGCGTCATCTCCAAAGGCCAGCAGCCCCACATCGCTATCCCCGATCTCCGCGGCTCCGGCGATGCGCAAAAATTCATGGCGGCCTTCAACCAGACCCTGTGGAACGACGTCAACGGATCGGGCCTCTTGAAGATGGTCCCCAAGACTTCCTATCCGCTCACGGTTCCGCAGCAGCCCTCGGATTTCGATTCCAATTCCACGCCCGGTCAAAACCTGGGCGGCCGCGCCATGTCCGATTGGGCCGCGCCGCCCGCATCCGCCAATTACCTGGCCTTCGGCTACACCGCCATTCAGAACGGCGTTTTCGTGCTGCGCGGCTGGCTGTTCGATCTGAGCCAGGCTACGCCCGCGGCCGCGCAGGTGATCGGCAAGAACTACCTCGGCTCCGTGGATGAAGCCGGCGCGCGCCAGACCGCGCACCAATTCGCCGCCGACATCATCGCCAGGTTCGGCGGCAAATCGCTCTTCGGCACGCATATCTATTTTGTGCATCAGGCCGCCGCCGGCGCGCCCAAGGAGATCTGGGTGATGGATTGGGACGGCGGCAATCAACGCCAGGTCACGCATTTCAATTCGCTCTCCATCGAGCCTTCCGTTTCCCCCGACGGATCGAGGATCGCGTTTACCAGCTACGCCAAAGGCACTCCCGGCATCTATGTATTTTCCGTGGATCCGGCCCGCGACCTGCACTTTTACAATCAGTCGGCGTCGGTGAATTCGGCGCCGTCGTTCACTCCCGACGGCAAACAGATTCTCTACTCGTCGTCCGCCGGAGGCTGCTGCCGCATCTTCACCGCCAACCTGGACGGCAGCGGCTTCAAGCCCCTCACGCACTCGCCGTACATCGACACGGAACCCAAGGTAAATCCCAAGACGGGCAACGACGTGGTCTTCGTTTCCGGGCGGTCGGGCCCGCAGCAGATTTACCACATGAACATCGACGGCGGCGATATCGAACGCCTCAGCGACGGCACCGGCGAAGCGTCCAACCCATCCTGGCATCCCGATGGGCAGCTCATCGCCTTCTCCTGGACCCGCGGCTTCGCCGCCGGAAAATTCAACATTTTCACCATGGAAGTGGCTTCGCGCCGCTATATACAGTTGACCCACGATGAGGGAAAGAACGAAAATCCAAGTTGGGCCCCCGACGGCGTGCATTTGGCATTTGCTTCCACACGAACCGGGCGGACCCAAATCTACACCATGCTGGGCGACGGAAGCCAGCCGCCCACAAGGTTGACGGTGCAGGGCCTGAATTTCAGCCCTGTATGGGGAAAGTAACGGATTCAGTAGAATTACCTACGTACCAGGAGGGATTGTTCATGTTCAAAAAACGCAAAATCGCTGCCATCACGCTTGCCGCCACGCTGGCCCTCTTTGCCGCAGGCTGCAAGAAGAAAGCTCCACCGGCTCCGCCGCCGCCACCACCGGCGCCCGCACCCGCGCCCCCGCCCGCGCCTCCACCACCGGCTGCGCCCGTCGTCGCACAGTTCACGGCGGAGCCCACTTCCATTCAGCGCGGTCAATCTTCCCTGCTGCGTTGGCAGGTGAACGGCAATGCCACTTCCGTTGCTATCGATCAGACCATCGGCACGGTGCAGAACACCGGCAACCGCCGCGTGTTCCCGAGCGATTCGACTACATATACGCTGACCGCCACGGGTCCGGGCGGCTCCACTACCGCCAGCGCGACGGTGAGCGTCAGCGCGCCTCCGCCTCCACCCCCGCCGCCTGCGCCGCCTGCGCCGACCATCACGATTACGGATCGTCTTTCGGCCGTGCAAGACGCCTATTTCGATTACGACAAGAGCGACATCCGCTCCGACGCCCAGTCCGCGCTGCAGCAGGACGCCGCCGCGCTCAAGAGCATACTCGCCGATTTCCCGAATGCCAGCATTGTGGTGGAAGGCCATTGCGACGACCGCGGCTCGGCCGAATATAACCTGGGCCTGGGCGACCGCCGCGCCAGCGCCGCCAAGGATTTCCTGGTGCAACTGGGCGTTCCCGCCGACCGTCTGAAGACCATCAGCTACGGCAAGGAGCGGCCGCAGTGTACCGACGAGAACGAATCGTGCTGGCAGAAGAACCGGCGCGCGCACTTCTCGCCCGGGCAGTAAGACTCATCTTCTACAGAAGATGGGTAAGATTAGACTAGATCGCCGCGGGCGGACCGGCCACAGGCTTCCGCCCGCACCATAAGGAGAGCTGCACATGATCCGGCGTCTTTGCGTACTTGTTCTCATCGCTTCGCCCGCTTTCGCGTTCGCTGCCAGTAAAGAGATTCAAGAGTTGCAGCGCGACGTTGCCATATTGCAAGACTTGGTCAAGCAGATACAGCAGTCGCAGGACAAGCAGTTTGCCGCCCTCGGCGAAATGGTGCGGCAATCGCTCGATGCCGCCAACCGCGCCAACACCGCCGTGGCCGTGATCCAGAGCGGCTTCCAGCAGAGCGGCAACCAATTGAAGACGGACGTGGTGGGACCGGTGGTAGGCCTGAGCACGCGCATGGACCAGGTGACCAACTCCGTCAGCACGCTGCAGCAGGCGGTCTCCGATCTCACCAGCTCGCTCAACCGAATCCAGGCGCAACTGACCGATATCGGCAACGCCATCAAGGTGCTGCAAACGCCGCCTGCGCCTCCACCTCCGGGCCAGACGACGGGTGCGGGCGGCGCTCCGGCTTCCGATGGCGCGTCGTCCGTGCCCCCGGTGAATGCAACCGATCTCTACAATTCCGCGCGGGCCGATCATCAATCCGGCAAGCTGGATTTTGCTTTGCAGGAATACGCCAGCTACCTGAAGTATTTCAGTAACACCAACTACGCGCCCTACGCGCAGTTTTACATTGGCTCGATTCATTACTCGCAACAGAATTACGACGCCGCCGCCGCCGATTTCGACACGCTGCTCGAAAAATACCCCGATACCCAAACAATTTCGCCGCAGGCGCATGAGTATAAGGGCAAGAGCCTGGTCGCGCTGGGTAAGCGTACGGCCGCCATCGCGGAGTTCAACGCTGTGATCAAGAATTACCCCGGCTCCGACACCGCGATCCAAGCCTGCACCGATCTCAAAGATCTCGGCATGCA
>JBEKNN010000287.1:0-11108 GCA_049522755.1 Bryobacteraceae bacterium
GTCCTAAGCCCGCTTCTACGATCTCGCGAAATTCGGGGACGAGCCTCGGCGGGTCGCTCCCCGATTTCGCACTTTCCAATTTCCTTATGCCTGCTAACCGATTTAACGGCCACTGCGACTACGGGATCGGCATCGGTCTCCGCGTCCCTCACTACCGGCACATCTTCGAACACAAACCGGTGGTGGACTGGTTCGAGATCATATCCGAGAACTTTATGGTTGACGGTGGTCGCGCGCTCGCCACGCTCGACCGGATTCTCGACCAGTACCGCGTCGTGCAGCACGGCGTGTCCATGTATTTCGGCTCGGCCGAACCCCTTAACCGCGAACATCTGCGGCGCCTCAAGACTCTCGTCAAGCGCACCAAGACCCCCTGGCTCAGCGACCATCTCTGCTGGGGCAGCGTTGACGGACGCTACACCCACGATTTGCTTCCAATGCCTTACACCTTCGAGGCAGCCGAGGTGACGGCGCGCAAGATCCGCGAAGCCCGCGATTTCCTTGAAGTGCCCATCGCCGTGGAAAACGTGAGCAGCTACGCCGAGTTCCACGTGTCTGAAATGAATGAGTGGGAGTTCCTCAACGAAGTGGTGGAGCGCGCCGATTGCGGCATCCTGCTCGACGTGAATAATATCTACGTCTCGTCGCAGAATCATGATTTCGACCCGCGCGAATATATCGACGCCGTATCCGCGGAGCGCGTGGCGCAGATCCACATCGCGGGACATTCCAAGTTCGAACGCTATATTCTGGACACTCACGACCATCCGGTCATCGACGCCGTCTGGCAGCTCTATGACCGCGCGATCCGCCGCACCGGCGCAACGGCGACCCTACTCGAATGGGACGACAGCATTCCGTCGTTCGACGAGGTGCATGCCGAGGCTCGCAAAGCGGAGAAATTCCTTGAGGCGTCTTGTACGGTGGGCGCCCGATGAACCTGGCCGAGTTGCAATCGCGCGTGGCCGCCGCCGTGATGAACCCCTTAACCGGCTTGGATTCCGTCGCGCCTCGAACCGTCGGAGGTAAGAATATGCGCGCGGAAGTAAACGAACTGATCAAGCCCAACGCCCAGCTCACATCGTTCGAACGCCTCGAAATCTACAGCCGGAGTTACTGGTTCCGCATTCTCGACGGGCTCTACGACGATTTCCCTGGCCTGGTCGCGGTAGTGGGGCAGCGTGCTTTCCATCGGTTGGCGCGGGCTTACTTGACCGAGTGCCCGTCGCAGTCATACACCATGCGCAATCTGGGGTCGCGTCTCCCTGCCTGGCTGGAGGCGCATGCCGGATTCGCCAAGCCGGTTCTCGATCTGGCTGTTGACATGGCGCGGCTGGAGTGGGCCCACATAGAGGCGTTCGACGGCCCCGCGCGCAGACCGCTAGGCCCAGAGGATCTGCTGGAGCCGGGCCCCAATCTGAAACTCGCGCTGCAGCCACACCTCACGCTGCTTGCTCTTCGCTACCCCGTAGACGACTTCCGCATTGCGGTCGCTGACTTCTCATCCGAGGACCACGCAGCCGCAAGCAACGCTGTGGGAAGCTACAAACGGCGCACGCTGGCCCGCCGCTTCCGCCGCGCCCGGCCAGAGCCTGTTCACTTGGCCGTACACCGCAAAGAAAATGAGGTCTACTACCGCCGGCTCGATCGCGGCGAGTTCGTGGCGCTCGAAGGGCTGCGCGGTGGCAAGTCGATCGGCGAGGCGATCGAGAGGGCCCTTTCCGATGGCTCAACTTCCATCGTGCCTGAGGAATTGGCCGCGACGGTCGAAAAGTGGTTTGCCGGCTGGTCGGAATTAGGTTGGTTTTGTGTTGCCGGGTAGGCTTGGACTGAGTAAGGCGTTCGAACATTTCTAACGTTTTGTTGGAGGGCCGGCGTTACGGCTGCAATCGCCCTTCTGTTGGCGGTCCTCTTTATCGGGGCTGGTAATTCGCCAAGACCCGATAGGGCAGGTTGTCGCACCAAGGAATTGCTGCCGTCTCAGCCGAGGGGGCCGCCCTACTCGATCACAGCGTTCGCGCAGGAGGCGCGACCCTATGACGGACAACGGTATCGCTTGGCAGACTTAGCGAGTGCCTGTCGCGTCCACAGCAACTTCATCTTGATCGTGTTTTCATTCAGTCCGGTCGCCTCAGCCAGATGGGCTACGGAGTAACCTTCGAGTTCCCGCAGGAGCAGCAGGTAGCGATTCTCTTCCGGAATACGGTCCAGTAATTTGTTGAGGAAGTCTCTCCGCGAGCCGATCCCATCAAGTACCGCGCCCTGACTGGCTGAGTCGTGACTGTCGGCGGTGCCGCGTCGTTTCCTGCGCAGAAATCCGTAACACTCGTTGACAGCCATGCGATAGACCCATGCGTAGAGAGAGCTAAACCTGTCGAATCGTTTGATGAAGAAATGCGCCTTCGCAAAAACCTCCAGTGCCACCTCGTCGGCGTCATTGCGGCGGCCTATTATTCCGTATGCAATGCGGTATACGTCGGCTCGGTATCGTTCGACAAACTCGCGATAGGCAGTCTCGGGGCCTCCCTGTAATCGCCGGATTAGATCCGTTTCCGCTAAATGTGATTGCGGTGCAGGCGCTTCAGAAGCTTCCGCGCCTCGTCGGTTGATGTTCGCATTCTCAAACTGTTGCGCACATCTTATAGCCCTCTACTCTCCGTCTCAACATCGGTCTACATAATGGTTCGGAATTTCACCCTGATTAGTTACGTGCTTTAGTCTCATGCAACCATCGCCGGCAAAGGTCGGGTCGGGTCGGGTCACGACCGCCTTTCAAATGGACTTCCTTCGAGCATTCTCTCCGCCGCCACTTGTCCCACCCTGTCGGTCTGCCGCACGGAGACCACGGCTGCGGTAATACCCAAAAGGAGCCTTGCTGAGACCCTAGAGATCCGGATAGCGGCTACGCCTCGAGCGTCACCGGACCACGGGCCCGGCCTACGCACAAGAGGCGATAGCCCTGCGCGCGAAGTGCGGGCTCAAGCCTATCCTCAACCTCCATCTCGACGTCGCCATCGAGCACGCGCGTCGCGCAGGTTGCGCACTGCCCTACGCGGCAACTTGAGGGAACAGCTATCAAGTTCCTTTCGGCGATTATGAGCAGCGTATCGGCAGAGGAGCATGCAATTCTCGACCGGATCTCGAAAACGTCACAGTGCACGTCGAAGAATTGAGAGACGCCGACGGGGGCGCGTTGATCGTAAAGCGCTCTTGTAGGATCTGTTCGGAGCGAACGTTTAGGGACAACAGGATATCCGTCACATCGGTCATGTAAGTGGCCGGCCCACAAAGAAAGAACGTTTGATGGCGCACTTCCCCAAGATGGTGTTCAATCACCGTGCGATTCAGGTGACCGCGGGGGTCCTGCCATTGCGAAGCAGGCTTGCTTGCGATCGTCAGACAACGGAATCGCGGTAGCCGTTTCTGGAAACGTTCCAGGTCTCCCTCGAAGATCACGTCTTGTTCGGTGTGGACTGCATAAAACAACATGATCTCGGCATTCGGTGCAGCTTCTTCGATGTATCGCAGCATGGACATAATGGGTGTTATCCCGCTGCCTCCGGCGAACAGAACGATGCTTCGGTGACGAGTTTCGTCGAAATAGAATTGCCCAAAAGGTCCGTGCGCCTCCACTGTAAGGCCCTTTTGGGCCTCGCGATTCAAAAAAGAAAGAAACGATGCCTTGCTCCTTAACGGTGATCTCGATATAAGAGGTGCGGAGCGGTGAAGAAGATAGGGAATAAGATCGGGGACCCTTCTTGCCGTCAACCAGCCAATCGAATGTCAGAAACTGTCCAGGCTTCGCGGTCAACTTGACGTTTCCAAGGTACAGGGAAACGCAGCGTCACTGCATTTCTGGTTTCCTGCTTGATGCTCAACAAACTCAAAGTCGTTTTGTTCGTTGCCGGGCCGGTTCGAGATGCAACGAGTCGGAACGCGAGCAGAACCACTAAGATTGCACCATGAAACGCGGGCAAGCGGATGTCTGATTTTACGAGCCAGTAGTAGTGAATGACAGCGGCGATGCCGCTGAGATAAATGAGCCGATGCAGCCACTGCCAACGTCATGAGCCGCCTGATCCACCTCCCTGTTGACGTCACCGCGAGTGGAACCATCAGCATGACGCTCGTGAATCCGATCGTAATGAAGGGTCGCTTGCCGATATCGCCCAAAATTTCCGCGACATCGAAGAACTGTCGAGCCACAAATACGTTAGAAAGTGAATCGACGCATAGAAAAACGAAAACAGTTCGAGCAAGTGGCGAAAGCGCCCGACCTGCGGTAGGCCGAAAATCCGGCGTATAGGTGTAACGGCGAGCGTGATGAGGACGAATCGTAGCGCCCAATCGCCCGTCGAGTGTGTAATGAACTCGACGGGATTTGCGCCCAGATCCTGTTGCACTGCGCGCCAGCTTAACGTCGCCAATGGCATCAGGCAGATCAGGAAACCGACCCCCTTTGTCCACGGGCTTGCGAGGATGCTTTTCACGGCTAGAAGTTCTTTCGCAGGTCCATGCCAGCGTACAGACTAGCAACTTGGTCGGCATAGCCATTGAACTTCAGCGTCGGGCGTTTGAGCAGTTCCCCGAGACGCCGTTCCTTCGCCTGGCTCCAGCGAGGATGATCAACTTCTGGGTTCACGTTCGAGTAAAAGCCGTACTCGTGGGAACTCAAACTGTTCCACGTGCTGGGAGGCTGCTTCTCGACGAACCGAATCTTAACGATCGACTTAATACTCTTAAAGCCGTACTTCCACGGAACGACGGGCCGTATTGGCGCGCCATTTTGATTCGGCAACACTTCTCCGTACAATCCGACACTGAGGAGCGCAAGCGGATGCATTGCCTCGTCCATCCGCAGGCCCTCGACGTAGGGAAGGGGAATACCCGCATTGCGACCCTCTGGCATCTGTTTCGGATCGTACAGACTCTGGAACGCGACGTACTTCGTGCTCGAAAGAGGATTGGCGAGCTTGATCAGGGCGCTCAGCGGAAAACCGATCCACGGAACGACAATCGACCTGGCTTCGACGCAGCGATGACGATAAATACGCTCTTCGAGGGGCGCGACCTTCAGGAGCATATCCAGATCGAGCACTTGCGGTTTGGCGACTGCACCTTCGATTAAACGGTCCAGGGAATCGTGCGAAAGTTCTTCGCCTTGCGAACAGGATCGCCCTTTCCGGTTCCGAACTCGTAGAAGTTGTTGTAACTGGTGACGTCCTGATACGGAGTTGGTTTCTCTGTCGTGCTGAATGGACTCTTGACTGCGTCAAGTTTCGTATTCGCGAACGATATGACACTCCCTAAACCAATAGCTGCAGATGCGCCGGCGAGGAACCTGCGTCGCGTGAAGTAGACGCTCTTAGGTGTCACCGACGAGTATGGAAGCTCTACCATGTCCACTCCACTCCTTAATGCCAACGCGGGACGAAGTCCCAGTGGCGACAACGTTGTGTTGCCCCGCCTAAAATCGATGGGGATATTGGAGTTCGGCGGAGCCTACGTTCAGGCTCGGCGAATTGATTTGAGCCAACGTGGGAATGCCGCCGAATCCGGAAGCCAGTTCGTTCGTGCCAGGTGTATCTTTTTGAGCAAGGCACAAGGCCGCAGGCAGGAGTAACATTGCGAATCTCATTTTGGCGAACGAGCCATCGTCTTTGCTAGAGTTTTTGTTCGCTTACCCCAAGCACGTGGCCGGACTTGGGGTCTTGAATGAACACGACGAGCCGTAATCCGTTCGCCGCTCCCGTTTGAACCGGAAGCATGATTTCTCTGGAGGAAGCGGCGTCGAAGGCGATCGGACCCACCTGTTTGAGGACCCGCGTGACCGCGACGTGCGCTAACGTGCGTCCACCGTTTTCCCCGCGTGCCACGTGCGATTCCTGCCGGTCATCGGCCAGGGCAACATACAAAATCCCGCGCGCGCCTTTGAACTTGTCGTTCGCCGGCAATTCGACGCGCGCAGTGACCTGATTTCCATTGCGCGCAACATTGGAGACGGTGATCGGAATCTTGGCCTCGCGAATCGCCTTCTGAATGGCGGCGGAAGCTTCACGTCCGTCACTGCCGACGAAACCGTAGCGCCCGTCCACCACGAGCTGCGGTGTGTAGACGCCGTCGAATTTGTAGCGGTTGGTGTAGTCTTGCTGGCGCGCAGTGTACTGCGGCGAAGAGAACGGATCCTTCCAGCCGAGACCGTTCCAATAATCGACGTGCTCGCTCAGGACGATCAGATCGGCTCCGGCCACGGGTTGCTTGTCGTCGAGAACTTGCAGTAAGCGGTCGGCCGGGGGACAACTGGAACATCCCTCGGAGGTGAAGAGCTCCAGCAGGACGGGGATACGGGCAGACCCGTCGTCGGCCGCGCCGCAAACCAACGGTACAGCGAATAAAGCGATCACAGTCGTAAGAAAGCTCAACTTGAACATGATTTCCTTTCGGTGCGGGAGTACTTCTCCACGCCTCCACTTCTGAATTCGGAGCGATCACCTCGAAAAGTTACGCTCGCGGCGCGTACCTTAGTTAAATGAACAGTTCTTTCAGCTTTACGGTGGCGGGCGATAGGGCCGCAATCGAAACCGCATGTAGGCTGTTGCGGTATTGGAGGTTTGGGGCATGAAGTGTTGACCCGGCAGTTGGTGGAAGACAACGCCTTGGAACAGGACCGGCGAATCACCACCCAGGGCTTTGGTTCCCGTTCCACCGCGAGTTGCAGAGACGCCTATCGTTCGAGGCGCGTAATTTGCTAGAGACCGCAGACATGCCCGGGCGCTTAGGGATGTGTCGTTACGCTGGACCAGACGCGAAGGTGCTCACTGAACGGGTTCGCAGGCTTTGAAGCACCTCGTTCAGGAACCCGCGGGACGGTGGTGCAGAAATGACAAGAATTCCGAAGATGAACGCACCAATCCGGCACGTGTCGCAAGAACCCTATCATCCGAATCCAGCACCGCGTAGAACGGAAGAGCAACCGTGGAAAACCGGGACTCCTCGATCGCTTGATTGCGTTTTGAGGCCTCATCGGTTCCGTCCGTATAAAGTTCGACTAAAACAAAGTCCTGTAGGGCAAGGGCGACTTCCGCACGCGGAAAAAGACTGACCTTCATCCAGTGGCAGTTTGTGCATGCGTATCCACTAAAGCTGACCAAGACAGTCTTGTGTTCGTTGCGGGCCTTCGCGATCGCCCCGGCCAAGTCGTTCTCGATCCATGCAGGGCCTGCCGGCGCGGCAGACGGTCCTGTTTGTGCAGAACTGCCATCGGGTTGCGGCAGAAAGGATTCAATTTCACCAAGGTTCGCGCCGAACATCCGAGGAAGCAAGCTCATTGCGAACGCCACGAATACTGTACCCGCTAAAACCCGGCCGAGCCCGACGGTCTCGGTCTCATGGCTGCCGAGCAGTCGCAGTTGACCTAACAGATACAGACCCGATACTAGAGAGAGAGCAAACCATATCGCAAGGAACCGCTCGCGGCTAAGCACATGGAGTTGCAGGACCTGGTCCATTGCTTTAGTCTCTACCCGTGTAGGCGCGCTTATGAGCATTGGACTGAAGGACCACATCCATTGCTCGGTCTTCCGCAAGTACCCGAGGAAGCTACCTACAGCCGAAGAACTCCTCCATCCAACGCCCGAAGATGGCGTCAAGGCGATATCCCCGCAGTATGCCGGGCTAACTCCGATCGTCCGCAGCCTTGTGCCAGAAACTTATCGGCTGACGTTAGCACATCAGTGCACTTATAAAGGCCGCGAGTTCATTCATCTGTCCCTAATGGACAATTCGAATATGCTGTCATGGGTGATAACCCGAAAGGTCAATCGGGAATCTTTCCGCGCCGAAGATATGCTACCGGCGTTGAGCGAGTCCGGTATTCCAATGTATCAGGTTGGGGTTCAGCGCTTTGAAATCTCAGCGTTTGAAACCCGCGATTATCTGGTCTATTTCATCTCCGACCTTGACAAGCAGCGCAATACGCAACTGATGCTGGCCCTTGCACCCCAAGTGCAGGAATTTTTCGCCAGACTCGAGCTTTGAATTTCAAGCTGCCTTCAGTTCCGATTCTTTATGTCAAAGCCGGTTGTGGTTGTAATTCCACGCTCAGCACCGTAATGTCGTCTTCCTGCCCGAACTCTTGCGCCACCATAGCAATCAGGTCGGCGGGTTCGCTGCTGACGGCGGCGACGCGCGTAAACCCATAGAGTTCGCCGGACTTATTGCGCGCTTCGACGACACCGTCGGAAAGGAATACTAAGCGATCGTCAGCCATAAGTCGAAAATCAACCTGACCATAGGTCATCTCGGCCGCGAGGCCCAATGGTAATCCACCCGGGGTCTCCAATTCGCGGCCGTGACAGTACGGGGAGAGATGGCCCGCATTTGCGATCCGCAAGTCACCATTCGGCCCGATCAGGGCGCAACAACAGGTCGCGAAAGCGTCAGCGGTGCGCCCGAAGAGTGAAGCATTCAAGTCGTTGAGCACTCGGGCGGGATCGCGTGTTACCTCGACGATCTTCTGCAGCAGTCCGACTATGAGGCTAACGAGCATGGCAGCCTTGACTCCCTTGCCGCTGACGTCTCCGATGACGACTAGAAGAGATCCATCGGGGCCCGGGAACAGCCGGAAGAAATCGCCGCCGACTTCCTGCGCCGGGATGTAAACTGCCTCAATCGCGAAACCAGGCGTGGGACCGATCTGTTGGGGCATCATTACCTCTTGCATGCCGCGAGCGGCCTCCAACTCCGATTGAGCGCGCTCCTGCTCACGGCTGGTTTTGTGAAAGCGATGCAGCAGGACGGCCGCGATGCTTAGCACGAACAGCATGCCATCGATTTGCCCAATATTGACGGGAATCGGACCTAACTGGAAAGTGGGAACGAACTCCGCATCGGTACTCCGCAGCTTGAGCTCATAAAGCAGCCAAGCCAGACTATTCAGGATGCCGTTAAGATTAAGGAGAACGAGAGGAACAACAAGAAATCCGGCTTCCTTATGCCCGCGGATATACCGCCACAAGAGAAGGGCCGGAATCCCAAATGCATAAGGAAGCCCGCAGAGCAACACTATCACGTCAGACGCGCTCAAACTGATCAAGCCCGCGAAATAAGCGGCAACCGCCAAAGGCAGCCCCAACAGCAGCAACTGATAAATGCGAAACCAGAGCGGAATACCCTGGCGTAAGAATGCGAAAACGAACTGCAGTAGCAAGACTTGACTGATAGCCATCAAACCAACCTCGAGATACTTTAGAGCTTGAACCGAGACAGGCGACGCCGACTGGAAATCGTTGACGAAGATCCATCCGGTTATCGAAACAAAATATGCCGCTATCCAGAGATACTCGCTCTCGCTACGCTGAGTCCGGTAAAGAACCAGCAATCCAGCCGCGAAAAGAATCGATACGAACCCCACGCTATAATCCGGCAGCCACTCATACCGCCTCTCGCTTTGCCAAACGTGGTATTCGTCATTGATGGAGTCAGTGGCGCCGAGCGCGAGTCCGCGTTCTCCCACAATTCCGCCCCAGATATACCGCGATTCCCATCGCCACCAACACAGGAATCGGATGGCAATGGTGATGTCGCCGCTGGAAGGAGGAATTTCGAAAACACGCACCAGAGCGGTATCCACTCTCTCGTGAGGCGGCAATCGGCCATAATGCCCGACTAGCTGGCCATTGACGTAGATTTCGTATGGAAAGGCCGAATAGCTGAATAAGAGACTCAACGGAGGGTGCTGCAGCGGTAATTTCACGTGTAGGCGATACCAAAAGAAATTGCGAGGCCGGCTTACGCCTTGATCTTGCCACGACTGTTCGGTGGAAACGATGCGCCAATGCGAGTCATCGAAATCCGGGCGGGACCACCGCAAATCGTCACCGGGCTGAAAGGCCCAATCGCCCGAGAGGTTGATCGACTCGCCCAGGCGCCTCGCATCCAACGAGGCTCTTGGTTGCGCAGTATCCGCGCCCTGCCCCGGGCTTGCCGCCGATGCCAGTAACGTTAGCGCCGTTGAAGCGAATAGCCGCGAACCAAGGCGCATGTTTCGCATGGTACCATAGGCAATTGTTGTATCGATTAGCAGCGAATTGAGCGTTCATGAACGACGTCGAGACGCTTAATCTCCAACAGAACATAGCGCGCCTGCAAGCGCTTTTAGAAGTGAGCCGGCGCATCCACGCAACCATACAACTCGACGAGGTGTTGCGAGTGGCTCTTGAGATCGTAGTGCGTGAACTCGAGATGGATGGCGCATATTTCACCTCCTTTCCGTTTTCTGAAGGCCGGATTCCGCCGCATGTTCTCCTGAATCGAAGCGAATCCGAACAGGGCGGCGGAAGTTTTCGTTTTCCGCTGCCGAACCAAGCCGGCGAAGTCTTGACCGAGCTTGTCGTAATCCCGCGTGAAGGGCTGGCGTTGACGCTGGAAGAGTCGGATTTTCTCGAGCGGCTTACTCTGCAAATCGCAATCGCGATTGAAAATGCTCGAAATCACGAGCGGATTTTACACCTGCAACGGATGGAGCAGGATTTGGCGAGCGCCCGGATCATCCAACGTAGCCTGCTGCCGTCGTCGGTGCAAACACTAATCGGTTATAACATTGCTATCCGTTCGGTATCCTCCTACGAGGTCGGCGGAGACTATCTTGATTTGCTGCGCCTTCCGTCTGGTGAGCAGGTTATGATCGTCGCCGATGTGGCTGGCAAAGGGCTGACATCGGCAATGATTGCCAGTTCATTCCGGGCAGCCTTTCGCGCCATGGCTATGGCGGGTGTACCGCTGGCCGACGCAGCGGAACAGTTGAACTCCTTGCATTATGCCGAGGGACCGGAGGCCCGGCGCCGTTATGTTACTGCCGTAATGTTTCGTCTCGATCCTAGGTCCAACGTACTCGAAGTTGTGAATGCCGGTCACAATCCGCCGTTGCTCTGGACGGCGCCGGCGCACTGTCCGGCATTGCTCGAATCCAGCGGAACTCCAATCGGATTGCTGCCTTCCGCCCAGTATGCCAGTGAGAGATACGAATTAGAAGAGGGCGGGCGGCTGCTTGCCTACACAGACGGGTTGACAGAAGTGTTCAGGGGTGACGAGGAGTTTGGGGTAGACCG
>JBEKNN010000288.1:0-11096 GCA_049522755.1 Bryobacteraceae bacterium
CGGCCCACCCGTCTGTAGCACGCCGCCAGAAGCTTAGAGCGTATTGTGAGTTAGTCAAGGTACGCGTCCGCCACGCTATTCGTAGCGGAGAGCAACCATCGGGTCGGTTGAGGCCGCACGGCGGGCTGGAATGAAGCAGGCGAGCGAGGCCGCGGCGATCAGGAGCGCACTGGCTCCCGCGAGGAGCAGGGGATCGCGGGCGCTTTCGACGATCCAGTGGGCTTCGATTTTGTCGAGAAGGAAACTGAGGACGAGTCCGGCGGCGATGCCCGCGCCTACGTTGGCATACGTCGCGGCGAAGACGATAAGGAGGACATCCATGCGTCGCGCGCCGAGAGCCAGACGGACTCCGAATTCGTTGGTCCGGTTCGCGACTCCGTAGGACACGACGCTGTAGAGTCCGACGGAGGCGAGAATCAGCGCGAGGGTCGAGAAGATTCCGAACAAAGATGCGACCAGACGCTGCTGGGCGAATTCCGGTTGAGTGGAGATCCACTCGCTAAGGTCGCGGGTTTTCATAACCTGCTGTTCGGAATCAACCTGGAGGAGCGCCGTGCGCACTTCCCGCAGAAGGGTGAGCGGCTCGACATGCGCGCGGACGAGAATCTGGGTGTTCATGCGCATGGCGATCGAATAAGGGACGTAGACGCCGGGTTTGACGGGATTGCGAAGACCGTCGTCTCGCGCGTCCGCCACGACGCCGATAATTCTGATCCAGCCATCGCTCCCGGGCGCGGCAGGGCCATAGGGCGGCGAATCCTTCATATCGGGGAAACGGACTGCCTGGCCGATAACATCTCCGTTGGGCCAGTAGCGGCGCGCCATGGCCTGATTGACGACGGCGACGGCAGCTCCGCGCATTGTTTCGGCATGGTTCCAAAGGCGGCCTGTGAGCAGCGGGATGCGCAGGACGGAGAAATATTCGGGGCTGATGAAATTAAGGCGAATGTCCGGCTCATCGCGAGTTTGGCTGCCCATAATCTCGGCTTTGGGTGTATTGCCGTTGGAGGGGGGCGTGGCATTGGTGGATATGCCGGCGACCTCGACCTGAGGAAGCGCGGCCACCGCGGCACGGAGTCGCTCGAAGTATTGCGCGCGGTCGGCCCAGGCGAGGTGGGCGTTTTGGTGGACCGGGATGGGGACGGACATGGTGTTTCGGGGATCGTAGCCAAGGTTGGCGTTGAGCATGCGGAGGAAGCCTCTGCCGGCGGCTCCCGCGGAGGTGAGAAGAAGAACGGTGAGGGCGACCTGCGAGGCGATGAGGATGTTGTGGGTGCGTCTGCCGTGGACGGCTCCGACAACGCGGCGAAGACTGCTCTGCATCAGAGCCGCGATATCGGGGCGGGAGAGTTGAAGGGCGGGCGACAGTCCGAAGATCAGGGCCGTGACGAAGGCCAGGGCGGTGCTGAACAGGAGGACTGGCAGATTCATCCGGATGGCTGATTCCGCGGGGAACGAGTTCTGCGGGAGGGCGGCAGCGATCAATGCAAGGCCTTTCCATGCAATGGCCACACCGAGAGCGGCTCCGGTGAGCGCGATCATGAGCGATTCGGTGAGCAACTGGGTGACGATGCGCGAGCGATTGGCTCCAACGGCGGCGCGGACCGCGATTTCGTGCTGGCGCTGCGTGCCGCGCGCGAGAAGGAGGATGGAGACGTTTGCGCAGCCTATGACGAGGAGTAGACTGACGGCTCCGAGAAGGAGATAGAGGACAGGGCCGAATGGTTTGGCGAAGGTCTCCGTGATGCTCCGCAGGCTGACGCGAAAGCCCTGCGGATAGTTGCCGTATTGCTTCGCGAATTGTTCGAGGTATGGCTGGAGTTCGGCGTTGGCCTGGGCAATGGTGACGCCGGGGCGGAGTTTCAGCGAGATGTCGAAGTAGATATTCGGATTGGCGGTGAGCTTCTGCGGGACGTAGATGTCGCAGTCGTACCAGCGGAACCGCGGCGGCATGACTCCGACGATCTGGTAGTTCTTGTGGACTAGTTGCAGGGTGCGTCCGACGACGTTGCGTTCGCCACCGTAATAGCGCTGCCAGAACTGATAACCCAAGACGACGACGGGTTGGGGATCCTGGCCATCGGGGGCGTCGGATTTGACGAACCATCGGCCGAGGAGGGGCGTGACGCCGAACTGAGTCGCGGCGTCGCTCGAGAGGAAAGAAGTGGGGACGTCTTCGGGGATCTCGCTGTCCGTGGTGGTGAGGTTCCACTCATCCATGGCGACGATATTTTCCAGCGCTTTTGCGTGTCGGAGTTGGAAGATCTGAGCGCCATTGAGACCGCGCCCGCGCTCTTTGCCGGTTTTGTCGATGGTGCGGAGGGTCATTATGCGGTCAGCGTCGCGGTAGGGGAAGGGGTCGATGAGGACGGCATAGATGACGCTGAAGACGGCGCTGGTAGCTCCGATACCGAGGGCGAGGGAGAGAATGGCGGTGAGGGCGAAGCCGGGGCGTTTGCGGAGTTCGCGGAGGGCGTATTTGAGGTCGGCTGGAAGGTTGATGCTCACCTATAGTTATACTGGCCATCCAGGAAAAGGTTACGTGGGGACAGTGATGGATCGCGACATATTTCTCTACCGTGCGAAAGCGCTGGCGCGAATTGGCTACCGCCAAACCCGGCAGACCGGGAGCCACCTGAGGCTTACCTCTCTCGAAGCGGGCGAGCATCATGCGACTGTTCCGCGTAAGCGGGCGATGCCCGTCGGAACCTTGCGAGCAATCTTGCGGGATATCGCCCGCCATCGCGCCGTGAGCCTGACTTTCGCTTAGCATAGACGAGCTTGCGAAGGTTGTTTCAATAAGCAAGGATCGAGTGCAAGCATCAAGCGGCCGGCCGCGACGGATTTCGGCGGCTGTCGTAATGAAGCTCAATCCTGGCGCAGCGCCGCCAGCGGATCCATACGCGCCGCGCGCGCCGCCGGTATCCAGCATGCCAGCAGCGCCACCGCGACCAGCGCCGCGGAAACGCCCGCAAAAGTGGCCGGGTCGGCCGGCGAAACCTCGTACAGCATGCTGCGCATCCATCGCGTGGCCGCGAGCGACCCCGCCAGACCCACACAGAATCCCGGCGCGATGATGGCGGCGCCTTGCCACAGAACGTGGCGCACAATGTCGCCGGGTTGCGCGCCCAGCGCTTGCCGCACGGCCAGCTCGCGGAATTGCCAGCGGACGCGGCAGCCCATCACGCCGTAAATTCCGGCAACCCCCAGGACCAGCGCCAGCGCCGCGAACGCCGCCAGCAGCGCCGCCGTGAAGCGCGGCTTCGAGACCGATTCGGTGAGGCGCTGGTCCATAGTTTGAATGGAAGCCACCGGCAGGCTGGCGTCGATGGCCGCGACTTGCTTGCGCAGCTCGCCAGCAATGACGCCGCTATCGAGCGCCGATTGCAGCACCAGGCCCACAGAGCCAAGCCCGGTCTGGCGGTAGGGAAAGTAGGCCGTGGGTTCGGGCGCGGCGGCCAGTCCGGATGTCTTCACATCGCCTGCGATGCCGACGATTGTGCGCCAGGGCGTGTCGGGTCCCCCCGTGCGGATGCGCCGGCCAATCGGATTCTCGCGAGAGAAGTAACGGCTCACCAGCGCTTGATTCACCACCGCAACAGGCGCTGCGTTCTCATTGTCGGAATTATCGAATAGCCTGCCCCGAAGCAGCGGAATGCGCATGATGCGGAAATAAGCGGCACTCACGGACGGATAGCGCGCGAAGGGCCGCTGCCCTTGTGGAGCTTGCGCGCGCCCTTCGATCTCGAAGAGATTGGTGGCGTGCCAGTCGCCCGGCGGCAGTTCGCTCGCCTGAGTCACCGCGACCGATTGCACCCCGGGAATGGCCTGCGCGCGCTCCATCAGTTGCCCGATGAACGCGAGTTGCTCCGCCGGTTGGCGGTAGTGCGAAGCGGAGAGATTGATGGATGCTGTCACCAGATGTCCCGGCTCAAAACCCAGATTGGCGTAGCGCAGTTTCCAAAAGCTTTGCAGCATCAGCCCGGCGCAGGTGGAAAGAATCAGCACCGTGGCGATTTCGCACGCGGCCACCATCGAGAGCGCGCGCAATGCGCCGCGTCCGCTGGTAATCGATGCGGCCCCGCTCTTGATCGCCTCAGCCAGGCGCGATTCGGTAACGCGCAGCGCGGGCGCAAGTCCGAAGATCAAGGTAGTGAGCATACCGATCGCCACTCCGAAGCCGATCACGCGCGCGTCGAACGGCAGTTGGTCGAGACCGGCCAGGCGATACAGGCTCAACGCGAGCAGTGGAATCCGCAGCCAATACCCCAGCGCGACGCCCGCCGCGCACGCCACCATGCCGAGCAGCGCGCTCTCTGCCAGTAGCTGCGAAACCAGGCGCGCGCGCGATCCGCCCAACGCGCTGCGAACGGCGAGCTCGCGGTCGCGCTGCATCAACCGGGCCAGCAGCAGGTTGCTCACGTTGGCGCTGGCGATCAGCAGCAGAAATGCCGCGGCGGCCAGCAGTAGCAGGCTCGCGGTCTTGGCGCTGCCGAAGAGATGTTCGCGCAGCGGCTCCATCCTGATGCTGATGGCGGGATGGAACGGCAGAACCTCAAGGCGCTCTTGAATTACCGTCAGTTCCGCCAGCGCCTGTCGCGCCGTGACTCCCGGCTTGAGGCGGCCAATCACGTTGAAGATGATGGATGTTTGCTTGTGCTGCAACTCCGCGGCTTCGTCTTTGGCCAGGGGAGTTAGCGCCTGGACCGGATCGGGTCCGGGAAACAGGAAGTCGCGCGGCAGCACGCCCACCACAGCGTATTGACGGCCATCGAGAGTGATCGAGCGGCCGGCGATGTTCGGGTCTGCTCCGAAATGCTGCCGCCACATCTCGTTGGTCAGGATGGCGACCTGGTCGCGGTCTTTATAATCCTCATCCTGGGTAAAATTGCGTCCCAGCGCGGGGCGAACGCCCAGCAGCGGCAGCAGGGTTGCGGATACGCGCGCGGTCCGCGCTTCCATGGGCTCATCGATCCCGGTGAGATTGCGCGTGGCATAGTTGAAGCCGGCGAGAGCGGTGAACGATCGGTTCTGGTTGCGCCATTCGAGAAAGTGAGGAGTAATGGTGACTTCGTCGGTGCTGTTGGCGCGCACCACTTGCGTCATCCAGAGCAGGCGATCTGCGTCCGCGTAGGGCAACGGGCGCAAGGCGACGGCGTTCAGCACAGTGAAAAGGGCGGTCGTCACGCCGATGCCGAGCGCCAGCGAGCCAATTGCCGCCAGGCTGAAGCCGGGGCGGCGGAGGAAGGTTCGGGTCCCGTAGCGAAGGTCCTGGGCCAAGGATTCCAGTGCGCGCATATTGGTTAGAAACTATCCGCGCCAGAAAGTTCCCGGCGGCGTTATCCCCGGCGATGTTTGCCCCCTAACGCCGTGCGGCCTTGTGTGCGTGGATTCGCACACTGCCGATGGCGAGACGTGTTCCGCTCTGGACTATTTTCTCTATACGATGTTAAAGCGAGGAAATCTTATACTATGGCTGCAAGAGCGATAGCAATACCCAAGAAGGATGAACCCGAAGCGCTGCCCCTCGAAGAGCAGATTCGGCAGCGCGCTCACCAGATCTACCTGCAACGAAACGGACGGGACGGATCTGAATTGGATGACTGGCTGCAAGCGGAAGCAGAACTCCAGGCGCACGACAAAAAGCGGTAGTCTGTCGTCGCGTGGTTGTCGTCGCGCGGTTGTCATCGCGTGGCCCGACGCGCCCTCCAGGCAAGCTTCAGCCGTCTTGAGTACAAAGCTCTTAGTGGGTGTCGTACTCATTACGATTCTTGTGTCCGTCCAATAGACACGGCGCAGTCGCGACCCTTGGCGGTATGTCGCGACCGTCCAGGTTCACCCCGTTCGTGTTCTCGCATTATTCGCCGCAGGCTCGGCCGGCAAGTAGATCAAGGCAATCCTATCGGGAAATGAAACTCACTAACGAGAAAAATCAGACACAGGCATTTGGATGGCCGGGCATCGAGCCCAGATGGACGCATGGAGGGAAGGATGGGGTTGGAACCGCTTACGCAGCTTCCAGCCGGATCTGGTTTACCGTTTGGAACGGCATTGTCACCGAAGTGTATTATCCGGCGGTGGACCGGCCCCAGCTCCGCGACCTTCAGTATCTCATCACCGACGGTAAGAGCTTTTTCCACGAGGAGAAGCGTAATCTCGATTCCAAAGTGGAACACCTGCCGGATCACTGTCTGGGATACCGCTACACGAATTCGGACCCTGCCGGACATTATGCGATTGTCAAAGAGATCATCGCCGACCCGCACCTGGCCTGTATTCTTCAGCACACTAAGCTGACTGGCGACGAATCGTTCGTCTCCCAGCTCCGGCTTTACGCCCTCTGCGCACCTCATCTTGAGGTAGCAGGCTGGGGCAACAACGGCTATGTGGCGCGGGTGGCGGGCCGTACAGTCCTGCTTGCCGAGCGAAACGGAACATGGCTGGCGCTGGCGGCCACAGTTCCGTTTTCCCATGTTTCGTGTGGTTATGTTGGCAGCAGCGACGGGTGGACCGACCTCGACGGCAATTTTCAAATGGACTGGGAGTTCGATCAGGCGCCCGACGGCAACATTGCGCTCACCGGAGAATTGGACTTAGCCGGCGCCCGTGAATTCACCTTGGGATTGGCGTTAGGCAGAAGCCAACACCACGCCGTCTCGACGCTCTTTCAATCGCTCAGCACTCCTTTCGAGGAGCATTGCAAACGCTATGCGGCGCAGTGGGCGCGATCGAGCGCCGGCATCCTGCCGCTGGAGCAGGCCTCGGGCGACGAAGGCGACTTATACCGCACCAGCTTCAACTTACTCCACGCTCATGAAGACAAGTTGTATCCAGGCGCCTTTATCGCCTCACTCTCCATTCCTTGGGGTGAAGCGGTGGGCGATGAAGACCAGGGTGGTTACCACCTGGTGTGGACCCGAGACATGGTCAACAGCGCGAATGCCATGCTGGCCGCCGGAGATCGCATCACTCCCTTAAGGGCGTTGATCTATCTCAATGTCTCTCAGCAAGACAATGGTGGTTTCGCCCAGAACTTCTGGGTCGACGGCAGGCCCTACTGGCGTGGAATCCAACTGGATGAAGTCGCTTTTCCCATTCTGCTTGCCTGGCGGCTCCAACGGGAAAGCGCTCTCCAAGACTTTGACCCATACCCGATGGTTTTGCGGGCGGCAGCTTACCTGGTCCGCCATGGGCCGATGACTCCGCAGGAGCGCTGGGAGGAGAACAGCGGATATTCCCCGTCTACGCTGGCGTCCAACATTGCCGCTCTAATCTGCGCTGCGTGCTTTGCTCGCGGACGAGGCGATGAGGCGACAGCGGCATACCTCGAGGAATACGCCGATTTCCTGGAATGCCACATCGAGAGCTGGACTGTCACAACCGAAGGGACGCTGCTTCCAGGAGTGACTCGGCATTACTTGCGGATCCTTCCGGAGCGCGTGGATAATCATAGCCCCGAAGAAGACCCGAATCGGGGAGACATCGCTATTGCGAACCGCGCGCCCGGCGCACGCAGTGTCTTTCCTGCCAAGGAAGTGGTGGACGCAGGTTTTCTGGAACTGGTGCGTCATGGAGTCCGCAAGGCCGATGATCCAATCATTGTGGATTCCCTCAAGGTCGTGGACGCCGTGTTGAAAGTCGACACTCCATTCGGCCCTTGCTGGCGCCGTTATAACCACGATGGATACGGACAACGCGACGATGGCGGCCCCTTTGTCGGCTGGGGCCGCGGGCGCGCGTGGCCGCTGCTTACAGGCGAACGAGGTCACTACGAGCTGGCCGCCGGGCACGACGTCAAGCCGTTCGTTCGGGCTATGGAAAGCCTGGCGTCGGCCACCGGCCTCTTGCCTGAGCAGGCGTGGGATGGTCCGGATCAGCCCCAAGCCTATATGTACTGCGGAAAGCCCACCGGCTCGGCCATGCCGCTTATGTGGGCTCACGGAGAGTACATCAAGCTTCTTCGGTCTGTCCACGATGGCAAGGTGTCCGATCTGATTGACGACGTTGCGAAACGGTATCTCGGCGAGCGCGCGAATCGTCGACTATTCGAAGTCTGGAAGTTTACCCGCCAAGTGCGGAGCGTAAAGCCCGGTTATGTGTTTCGCATTCAAGCGCAGGCTTCCTTCCGTCTGCACTGGTCGGACGACGAATGGCATACTGTGAAGGACACTCTCTCTTCCACCAACGCGCTGGAAGTCGCTTTTGTCGACATTCCGATTCTTGCGCCGCAGCGGACAATCCGTTTTACTTTCTTCTGGACGGCAAGCGAGTCATGGGAAGGCTGCGACTTTCTCGTATCGGTCCCCTGACTGGTGTCAGTCGCCTGACTAATGTACACTCCACACACTTACCCGGTCGCTCTCGTGATGATGCTCACAAGCATGCTGTGCTGGGGCAGTTGGGCTAACATGCAGAAGATCGATAAAGCGTGGCGATTCGAGTTATTCTACTGGGACTACATGTGGGGCATTCTGGCGTGCGCCCTCTTGTTCGGTCTTACAATGGGCCGGACCAATCCGGCGGCTCCGGTAAGTTTCTTTCACAATCTGGGCAGTGCCAGTACTCGCTCCCTGGTGGAAGCGTTCGCCGGCGGCATGATTTTCAATCTCGGAAACCTGCTCCTCGTAGCCGCTATTTCGGTCGCCGGTATGGCGGTCGCGTTTCCCTTGGGCGCAGGCCTCGCACTGGTCATCGGCGCGGTTCTCGATTACGCCATCTCGCCGAAGGGCAATCCGGTGCTCCTCTTTGGCGGTATTCTGCTGGTGTCCGCCGCCATCGCCGCTAATGCAATGGCCTATCGTGGACTGTCGAAAGGCGCTAAGGCTGAGGCGAAAGGGATTATCCTGAGTCTCCTGTGCGGCGTGGTCATCGGGCTCTTTTATCCTTTCGTCGCGAAAGCCTTGACGGGAGAGAACCATCTCGGGCCGTATACCGTGTACTTCGTATTTGCGCTTGGCGCACTGGCGTCCAACTTCCCTCTAAACTATGCTTTCATGCGGTGGCCGGTGAGCGGATCGCGGCTTGCCGTCAAAGACTATTTCCAGGGCGGACTCGCGGTTCATGTCTGGGGAGTCTTGGGCGGTCTCATCTGGGGAACCGGGACCGTCTGCAGTTTTGTTGCGGCTTATACACCCATGGTGGGGCCCGCAACATCGTTCTCGCTTGGCGAGGGAAATACCATGATCTCCGCAGTCTGGGGAGTATTTGTGTGGAGAGAGTTTCACGGCGCCGGCATTGGAGTCAGGCGATTACTCGCGCTGATGTTCGCCCTATTTGTCCTGGGTCTGGTATCCATATCGTTAGCGCCGGTATTCGGATAGAAAGAGTATGACTACAGACAATCATTACGATGTCATCATCATAGGAACCGGAGCTGGCGGGGGAACACTTGCCTACCATTTGGCGCCATCGGGAAAACGGCTTCTGCTCCTCGAACGTGGAGACTATCTGCCGCGCGAGAAAGACAACTGGGAGTCTAAGGCTGTCTTTGTCGAATCGAAGTACAGGGCCAAAGAGACTTGGTATGACAAGGATGGCAAAGCATTTCAACCCGGCATTCAATATTACGTCGGCGGCAACACGAAGGTTTATGGCGCCGCCTTACTACGGTTCCGTAAGGAGGACTTCGGAGAAGTCATACATCACGGCGGCATCTCGCCCGCATGGCCGCTGAGTTATGCTGACTTTGAGCCCTACTACACAAAAGCGGAGCAGCTTTATCACGTTCATGGGCAGCGGGGGACAGATCCTACGGAGGGCCCGGCCAGCGCGCCTTATAGTTATCCGCCGGTGAGCCACTCGCCGCGCATTCATCAGTTGTTCGACGATTTCCGTCGGCTTGGCCATCACCCGTTCCCATTGCCGCTAGGCATCCTGCTGGACGAAGTCGAGGGAAAGGCTCTTCACAACAGCGCCTGTGTGCGATGTGCCGCGTTTGATGGATTCCCTTGCCTGGTCAACGGCAAAGCGGACGCTCAGGTGATCTGCGTGGACCCCGCACTGCAGCGCTCCAACGTCAAGCTGCTGACGGGCGCCTATGTGGAGCGTCTCGAAACCAGCCCATCCGGACGCGTAGTGACCAAAGTAATTGTCTCGCGCAACGGCGCCGTCGAAGAGTACTCCGCGGATATCGTAGTAGTGTCGTGCGGGGCGGTTAATTCCGCGGCCCTGCTGTTCCGCTCTGCCAACGAGAGACATCCCGGCGGCCTGGCGAATAGCTCCGATGTGGCCGGCCGTCACTACATGCGTCACAACTGCTCCGCCGTCATGGCGATTTCCAAGGACCCGAATCCTACCGTGTTCCAGAAGACTCTCGCATTGAACGATTTCTATTTTCGCTCCGACGATTGGGAATACCCTCTGGGTGAGATCCAGATGCTCGGTAAGTCGGATGGTGAGATGCTCAAGGGCGAAGCGCCCGGCTGGGCAATTTGGAAGCCGGAGTTTGCGCTGGACTACCTGGCGGGACACTCCATCGATTTCTGGCTGCAGTCGGAAGACCTGCCCGATCCCGATAACCGAGTGACAGTCAGCCCGGATGGACGTATTGTGTTGAGCATCCGCGAGACCAACCGGGAAGGACACAAACGCCTGACCGCAAAGCTCGAGTCTATGCTCACCTACATCGGCTGTCACGATCAGCTGATGGATCGTTCGCTTTATCTGGGCAAGGACATTCCGATCGGCGGCACGGCGCACCAGGCCGGAACCGTTCGGTTCGGCCGCGACCCGAAGACGTCGGCGCTGGATGTGAACTGCAAGGCGCACGACTTGGACAACCTGTACGTAGTGGATGCAAGCTTCTTTGTGTCGATTGCCGCCGTGAATCCCAGCCTGACCATCATGGCGAACGCTCTCCGGGTCGGCGACCACTTACTGGAACGGCTAGGATCATCCGCGGGATCGTAACGACGAGGGTCTCGCGTTGAAAGCCCGCTTCACCCCGGCAGTTGCTTCCGAACCCGCCAACCCTGTTCCAGATGCCGCCGCTCATGCGCGGCCACCTGTGCGAACGTCATTCCCAGACTCAGCCGGATCAGCCGGCTGATAGGCGTGCGGACTTTAACGCGCGCCAGGTCGAGCCCGTCGGCGCTCTG
>JBEKNN010000289.1:0-11072 GCA_049522755.1 Bryobacteraceae bacterium
TTCATGGCCGCAAATACCGAAGTTCCGGCCTGCACTTCCGGCGACGCCTTCGCCACGGCCGCTCCCACCTTCGAGCGCCTCCAGCGGGTCGCCAATTCCTGCGAGCGCATTTACCACCGCGCCCTAGAGCAACTCCAAGCCAAAGTGGGGCAGGCGCTTTCGCCTGCCAACCCCGATGCTCCGCCGCAGCCCCCGCAACCCGAAACCGCGCCCGCTCCCCCCGCCGCACCCCCGCAACCCGAACAATCCAAAACCAGTTCCGCGAAATTGGGTTCGTTCCGTCAAAATCTGAAAACCCCGCCTGCCGCAGCCTCAAAACCACCCGACGCGCCGCCGCCTGCCGGACCGCTTACCAGCCAACCCGCTCCAAGGCCCATCCCAGACCCCGATGGAAGCAATTGACGCCGCCTTGCAAGGGAATCAAATCGTGGCGCGCGCACTCGTGCGTGCAGCGTTCACACTCGCATGAACGCGCTTCGTGTTGCCCTACCCGCATGAACCACATCCACGCCCCAATTGCAGGCACGCCGGCGCTCCCACCCGCCTTCTCCCGCTATGATTGAGTTTCGCCATCCCATGACACAATCCCCGCTCCGGCGCATCGTCACCATCTTGAATATTGTCATCGCAATCGCCGTGGTGGCCGCCTTGGGAATTGTCTACTGGTTCGCGTGGCGGCCCCTGCCGCAGCGCTCGGGCGTTATCGAGGCTCCCGTCGCCGCGCCCGTTCAGGTCGCGTTCGACGCCCGCGGCGTGCCGCACATTCACGCCGCCAGCATAGACGACGCACTCTTCACGCAAGGCTACGTCACCGCGCAAGACCGCCTGTGGCAGATGGAAGGCCTGCGCCGATACTCCGCCGGCGACCTCGCCGAAGTGATCGGGCCCAGCGCTCTCGAAGCCGATGAGGAGGCGCGCCGCCTGCGCGTTCGACGCATCGCCGAGGACGCTTACGTCACCCTGCCGCCAGGCGACCGCGCCGCCGCTGCCGCCTATGCGCGCGGCGTCAACCACTTCATCGCCACCCATCTCGGCAATCTGCCCGTCGAGTTCAGCCTGCTGGGGTATCAGCCGCGCCCCTGGAGCGCCGTGGATACACTCATCATCGGCCTGTACATGTTTCGCGATCTCACCACCACATGGAAGACCGATATCGTGAAGCGCAACATGCTCGCAACGGGCAATCCGCAAAAGGTGGATTTTCTGTTTCCCACCCGCACCGGCCTCGACCTCCAGCCCGGGTCCAACGCCTGGGCGGTCTCGGGCAGTTTGACGGCTTCCGGAAAACCGCTGCTTTCAAACGACATGCACCTCGAGTATTCGCTGCCCGGCATCTGGTACATGACCCGCCTCGAAGCTCCCGGCCTCGATGTTTCGGGCGTGGCGCTGCCCGGCACGCCCGGCATCCTGGTGGGTCACAACCGGCGCATCGCCTGGGGCATCACCAACCTCGGCTTCGACGTCCAGGATTTGTACCTCGAGCAATTCGACGAGCGCACCGGCCGCTACGTATACAAGGGTCAGATCGAGCAGGCCAGGGAAGAGCGCGAAATCATCCGCGTGAAGGGGCGCAGCTCCGTGGAGATGACCATCTGGGTGACCCGCCACGGTCCCATCTTCGTGAAGGATGGCGGCAGCGTGATGTCGCTCCGCTGGGTGGCCGCCGAACCCGGCCTGTTACAGTATCCGATTCTCGATATCGACCGCGCCCAGAACTGGCAGCAGTTCACCGCCGTACTGGCGCGGTTTCCCGGTCCAGGTTCGAACTTCGTCTACGCCGACGTGGATGGCAACATCGGCTACCACGCCGCGGGAATGCTGCCGCAGCGTCACGGGTTCAGCGGCGATGTGCCGCTCGATGGGCCCTCGGGCAAGTTCGAATGGGAGGGCTTCATTCCGTTCGAGCAATTGCCGTCGGTCTTCAATCCGCCCGGCGGTATCATCGCCTCGTCGAATCAAAATCCGTTTCCCGCGGACTACGCCTATACGGTGAGCGGCAGTTTTGCATCGCCGCATCGCGCGCGGCAGGTGCGCGCCCTGCTGTCTGCGCGCAAGGGTTGGCGCGCCGAAGATATGCTGACCGTGCAGAAGGACGTATACTCCGAGCTCGATAAATTCCTCGCCGGGCAGGTAATCGCCGCGTATGATCAGCGCCACGCGCAAGATCCCGACCTGGACCCTGCGGTCGCGCTCTTGCGCAAGTGGAACGGCGAGATGGATAAAGACCAGGCCGCGCCGTTGCTGACCGAATTGATCTTTCATTACGTACGCACCGCCATAGCGGAGAATGCCTCGCCCGGAAACGGCGCGGTTTACGAGCCTCAAATGTCGGCCGCCGTGGTCGAGATGCTGCTGCGCGAGCGGCCGGCCGGCTGGTTCCGCGATTACGACGCCATGCTGCTGCGCGCTTTCGTGGACGCGCTCGAAGAGGGCCGGCGCATGCAAGGCCGCGATCTGAAGCGCTGGCGTTGGGGCAATTACCTGAACGTCACCGTGGAAAACCCGGTCGTACACCGCATCCCTTATATCGGCAAGTACTTTGACATTATCGGCACGCCCATGAGCGGCGGTCCGACCACGGTGAAGCAGACCACCGCCAAGATTGCGCCGTCGATGCGCATGGACGCGGACCTGGGCGACTGGGACAAATCGCTATTGAACGTGCTGACGGGCCAATCGGGCCAGATCCTCTCAAGGCACTACCGGGACGAGTGGCAGGATTGGTATTACGCCAAAAGCTATCCGATGGAGTTCGAAAAAGTCGAATCCCGAAGCAAATTGGAATTCCACCGGTAACGCCGGCGGTCTTTGCCGCCGGTTCTTTCGCCACAGGGCTCCACTTCCGATAACGAATATTATGTCAAATTATACTAATCTCTCAGGAACCCCGACATCCGCTTACTCCCCTCAAACCGCAATTTCAGTCGTAGGGCGGACCCCCTGGTCCGCGCGGGTCCCCCCGGACCCGCTCTTCGCCTCGCAACTCAAGCCTCATTCCGTCTTAGGCGGACCCGAATCGGGCGGCACGCCGCCGGTGAGAGCCTCGAGGAACGCGATCAGGTCGGCGCGATCTTGCGCGCTCAGATGAATGCGCTGGATGGCGGGGTCAAGCTGCGGGTTGGAATTAGCGCCGCCGGCGTAGTAGTCCACCACCTCCTGCAAAGTCTTCTCGCTGCCGTCGTGCATGTAAGGCGCGGTCAGAGCGGCATTGCGCAGTGTCGGCGTCTTGAATGCGCCGCGGTCCGCTTCCACTTTGGTCTGCATATAGCGGCCCTGGTCGGTCAACTCGCCCGTCGGATCCACGCCCACGCCGATATTGTGGAATTTGCCGTCGGTGAGCAGCGCGTAGTCCTTTCCGATAAGGTGGCACGCGACGCAGTTACCGCGCGCCGGATCGCGGAAAGCTGCCAGGCCACGGATCGCGGCTTCGCTCATCGCCTTCGGATCGTGGCCATACTCATAGCGGTCGAACGGCGAATCGCCGCTCACCAGCGTGCGCTCAAAGCTGGCGAGGCACTTCTCGATCTTGTCGATGGTGATGGGGCCGCGGCCGAACGCCTTCTCGAACAGCGGCCCGTACGAGGGATCGGCTGCGAGCTTGCGGATGGATACATCGTGCGGCTGGCCCATCTCGATGGGGTTGGCCATGGGACCGCCGGCCTGGTCCTCGAGGCTGGCGGCGCGGCCGTCCCAGAATTCCATCGGGTAGTAAGCCGCGTTCAAGAGCGACGGCGCGCTGCGCAACCCTTTCTGGCCGCGAATGCCTTTGGCGACTGCCTGGCCGTCGGTGAAGCCGCGGCCGGGGTCGTGACAGGAAGCGCAGGAGATGGAGCCGTCAGCGGAGAGCCGAGTATCGTAGAACAGCCTGCGTCCGAGAGCGATCGTTTCGGCTGTCGGCGGATTTCCGGGCGGCGTCGGCGCTGCGGGCAGGCCCAGCGGAGCGTGGATCTGAATCGGCGCGCCAACGGGCATGGAACCGGGCGCGCCGGACATCCCGCAACCAAGCTGCAGCAATCCTGCCGCGATCACACAGAGTGGGGCAGGCGCTTTCGCCTGCCAACCGCAGAGATTTGGCCCGCGCAAACCGCCCATATATTCATGGTAACCCTCCGCCGCCTAATAGAGGGTAAAGGCGAAAAGCGATCCTTCCGCAGCCACCAGAATATACTGGTGGCCGTCGAGCATGTAGGTTTCCGGAGCGTTCGAAACCTGTCCGATGCGCGAGTGCCACAGAATCTTCCCGTTGGCCGGATCGTAAGCCACCAGGCTGCCGCCACGGTCGCCCCCGAACAGCAGCTTTCCCGCCGTGGTCAGAAGACCGTTGCCGCCTCCGCCGCCTCCAGCGCCGCCTGCCGGATACGTGTGCTGCCACGCAACCTTGCCGGTCTTATAGTCGATGGCGGTCAGATAACTGCCCAGCGTGGCGACCCCCACTTCATCCTTGCCGCCCAGCCCCATAGCTCCGCGCGGATCGGTCTCAGTCAGATAATACATCGAGTAATTGTCACTGCTCGGTACATAGAAGAGTCCGGTATCTGGTGAGAAGGCGGGTGGAGGCCAGTTAGTCGCGCCGCCGTTATTGGGTGAGACCAAAGCGCCGCCTATGTCGTAGTCTTTAGCCGGATTGCGCACCGGCTGGCCGTTAGCATTCAGACCTTTGGCCCAGTTGACTGTATCTGAGAACTTACCAGTTACTAAGTGCTCGCCAGTTACCCGGTCCAAAGTGAAGAAGTAGCCATTGCGGCTGGCGGTCAACAGCAGCTTGCGCGGCTTGCCGTTGAAATCGGCGTCAACCATCACCGGCGTCTGCGCCGAATCCCAATCGTGCGTGTCGTGCGGCGAGGTCTGGTAATACCAAGCCATCTTGCCGGTATCCACGTTGACGGCCACCATCGCGCACGTGTATAGGTTAACGCCCTCGCCGCGGCTCTGGCCGGTGTAAGCGGGAGTGGGGTTGCCCGTTCCCGTGATGTAAAGGTGCGTCTCCGGGTCATAGGAGCCCGGTATCCAGACGTTGCCGCCGCCGTGCTGGGCCGCGTCCAGGTTCGACCAGGTTTCGAGGCCCGGATCGCCCGCCTTCATCGGCACCGAATACCATTTCCACTGCACCGCGCCGGTTTCGGGATCGAGCGATTCCATGTAGCCCGGTTCGTCCAGATCGTCGCCCGTGCCCACCAGGATGTGGTTGCCCACCACCACGGGGGCCATGGTCGAGAAGTATTGCTGGCTGAAATTGGCGATTTCGACGTGCCACCGCTCCTTGCCCGTTCGAGCGTCCAGGCAGACCAGGTAATCGTCCGGAGTCTCCATGTACAGCCAGTTGCCCCACATGCCGAGGCCGCGGTTGCCGATGTGCGTTCCGCCCTTGGTCTTCCAGACGTAGTGCCACAGCGTGCGGCCGTCGCGCGCGTCCACCGCCCAGGCGTTATCGGGAGTGTCGAGATACAGAATCCCGTTCACCTCCAGAATGGACGCGCGGATATTGGCGTTGCCGCCGCCGGCGCTGGCATCGGCCGTGCCCTCGCCGCCGACAATCGTGGGTGCTCCCCCGCCGCCGCGTCCGCCGCCGCCGGCGTTCCCCGCCCCCGCCGTCATCCGGCTCGTCCACGCCAGCGTCAGGTTCTTGACATTGGATTGGTTTACCTGAGTCAGCTTGCTGTACCGCTTCCCCGAGTAATCGCCGGAGTAAGTGGGCCAATCGTTGGCAAGTGGCTTGAGTAAGTCGGCGGAACTCAGGCCCTGCGCCATGGCTGTGCTGGAGAACATGGCGGAAAACATGCCGGTAATCAGATACAAAGAAGCGCCGGCAATCAGCGTCTTTGAGGTCATTAGCGTTTTTGGGGTCACTTCAGTGTCACCAGGTATGCGGTCAGATCGTGGATGTCTTTGTCGGTATAAGTCCCGAGCAGCTTCCTATGCGGCTCCAGCGGATCGTGTATCTCGACTTTGGGCGTATCGCCATCGCGGCGGATGGTGCGGGGTAAGCCTTCGGAATCTACCAGCGTGACCAGGAAATCGTCGATGCGCTCCAGTCGGCCTTCCAGCTTCTGGCCGGATGGCATGGTGACGGTCACCGTGACCGGCGGAATCGTAAGCGCTCCCCCGCCCCCGCGACCGCCCCGTCCGCCGCCGCCGGGCATCAGCCAGGCTTGCTGCAACGAGCGCGGATCTTCCATCTTCGTAGCCAGGCCTTTCAGGTCGCCGCTAGCCGAATGGCACCCGGAACAGGTAGCCTTGAAGTACGCTTCGCCCGCCGTGGCGTTGCCCACAACGATGGTAGGCGGCCGGTCGCGCGAGATGTCATAGCCACCCACGCGGAAGGTATGGATAAAGGCGGCGATATCGGAAATCTGCGCCGCGCTCAGGTCGAATTTCGGCATGCCGCGATCCACGCGGCCGTTCTGAACCACCGGAGCGATGGTTTCGCCGTTCTGATCGCGCATGACGATTTCCGCACGGATCAGGTTCGGACCACCCTCGCCGCCGCGCGCGTCGGAGCCATGGCAAAAGCTGCACTGCACGCCAAATAGCGCCTTACCGCGATCGATGGCGGCTGGGTCGCCCGGCGGGTGCTGCGGATAAGCTTCCGGACGGGCGCCACCGCGGCCCCGGCCGGCCTGCGGCGCCCCGGCGCCGGCATTGCCCGGCGGGGCTTGAGTTTGCGGTTGCTGCTGGGCCATCGCCAGGGTAGCCATCGCGACTGCCACGATCACGGGGGCAGCCGTCTGCTTAGTGGGTCTCAATATCCACCTCGATCTCATTGAGCCTATCTTACTCTGGAAAACATCGCCGGCAAGTCCGCCGGCGCCACTCTTACGCCAAGGCATCCTTGCAATACTGGAGACACTTCTTCATCTCGACGACCACATTCGAATCTTCGGGAATCCGATACTCGAGTTCGATGTTCGCCGGGAAGCCATACTTCTCTTTCTTGAGCAGTTGGAGAACGTCCTTAATCGGCGTATCGCCCTGGCCCCACGGCACGTTCATACCGTGGTCCTTCTTACGGTCTTTCAGATGCAGGTTTGTGATCTTGGCGTGGTGCTCTTTGATGAACGCCACCGCATCGTAATTCGCCGCCGTGAAGTGGCCTATGTCGAGATTCACCCCGTTGTACTTCCCATAAGCCATTAAGGTCGCATAGCTCTCGAGAGTCGCGGTCTGATTGGGGTCGTTGGTCGCATCGTGGCCATGGTAGCCCACCAGCAGCTTATGCTTGTCGGCGATCGGGGCGATCCGCTTGGCCATGGTAAGCGTGGTGCTGGTTGTAATTCCCTTGACGCCGAGGCCCTTGGCCATCTGAAAGCCGTATTCGATCTCCTCGTCCTTCATCCTGTCGTTCATGTTGTAGCACAGCAGCGCGACCTCGATGCCGGCATCGTTGAACTTCTTGCGGACCGCCTTCCATGTGTCCGCGGTCGCAGCTTTGCGCCACGCAGCCTGCGCCGCTTGCGCCTGATCCATCTGGGACTGCTGCTCGGGCGTCAGCGGGGCGCGCCCTCCGCCGCCCCGGCGTCCGGCGTCGGCTCCAGCGCCCGGTCCCGGCGGCGTCGCCTGAGCGCCCGTCGCCCCGGCCGCTCCCCTGCCCCGTCCGCCCCCTCCCCCGCCCCGTCCAAACGAAGGCATGGCGGGCGCTCCAGCCAAACCCTCGCAGTGGTTCGACATAAGCTCCGCCTCGCCCAGACCGATTTCGGCCATCGCCTTGATGATCGCCTCCGGATCGCTGGCGATGCTGTTGAAGCTGTAGGTGATGGCGCCGATTTGCACGCCATAGAATTTGGAGTTGATGGCTGCGTACGCACGCGCCAGTGGTATAGCGGCTAGAGCGATCTTTCCTAAATCCCGTCTGCTGTAATCTCTGGTGTGATCCATGAGTTCCTTCTTTCCCCTCACACGCAACGTCATGCCTTACTTTTCAAATTACAAGTGTATCGCAAGCTTTCAGACCACTAACAAGCGATCGTCAGCGCGAGAATAGCGATAAGTCGACGGCTTCACCCATAGCCTTGTGTCCCGCATCGTTAGGGTGAAGATGGTCGCCGCTATCGTAAGCCGGCAGAAACTGGATGGGCTGATCCGGATCGCGCACGGTTTTGTCGAAATCCGTCACGCCATCGAAGTCGTTGCGGCCGCGAATCCAGCGGTTCACCGCCTGGCGCTTCTCCTCTTTCGGCGATGTGGCGGCGGTGAGCGGCATGATGGTGAATGGCATGATGGTGGCGCCGAAAATCTTGAGCCCCCGCTCGTGCGCGCGCTCGATGAGTTGGCGGAGGCCGGCGATCATATCCTCCGCACTGACGTCTTCGGACATCGGGGCCGCGCCTCCAGGATGGCCGATGTCGTTGATGCCTTCGAGGACGATGACGTATTGGACCCCGGGTTGCGCCAAAACGTCCCGCTCGAACCGCGCCAGAGCGCTGGGTCCGTATTGCGGACCGTTGGCGCCCGCGCCGTCGTGCAAAATACGGTTGCCGCCAATCCCGGCGTTGATCACAGCGAGGCGGTTGTTGCGCTCCGCCAGCAAGCGGTTCGCGAGGATATTCGGCCAACGGCGGTTGGTGTCCGCGGTCGAGCGGGAGCCATCGGTGATGGAGTCGCCGAACGTGACGACGGTGGCGCCGGCGTTCGGCGTCAACACATCGACGCCCGTCAGAAACGGCCACGAGGAAACGGTCGAATCGGTGGGCATCTGCGGCGCGGCGCAGGTATTGCCCGCGGCCAGGTACGAAGTCTGTTGCGCCGAATAGTGGAGCGTACTGGCGATCGTGGGTCCGGCCGCGAGATAGAGGCTCACGGCCAGGTCGGCGGAGGCAGGCGCTTTGAGATCGACGGGGTCGCTCAACACCAGGGCGCCGGGCGGAATCGACACCGCCGGCCGGCCGCCGAAGGTGAGTGCGCGGTCCGAACCGGCCGCGATGGCGGGGCCCTGGTCGCGAATCGCGAGGTGCGCGGCTGAGATGGCGAGCGCCTGGGCGCCGAACGCATTGGACAGGCGGACGCGGAACTGCTCGCCGCCAAGCGTGATATGAACGATCTCGCGCACGGTTTGATCGCTGAATTCCATTTTCCTGCGGCGCATTTGATCCGCATCGGGACTCGCAGGCGATGGACTGGCGCCCCAGGTGGCTACCCAGTGGTATGTCTTATCGCCGGCCTTGCCATCCGGCCCAGCCTGACCGAATAGCGACGCCACCATCAGAAACGCGGCCGAAGTTTTCAGGAATAGCTGGAGCGAAGTTGGGAACCGCATGTGAAGCATCATCGCACAACTCGTTGCAAGGGCTGTGTGTTGTTGAAAGCGCTTGCGTCACTAAGTGCAGTGAGGGAAGCTTGAGTTCAGGTACAATTCCCGATACGGTTGTGTGAGAGCGATTTCAAGATGCCGTGCCCGGTTGTGCCCGGCCGCACGCAGCGCTACTGTACCTGGGAGGTTCGTCGAAGCCATGAAACGATGTTTTGCGCTTATATCCGCCATGGCTCTGTTGCAGAGCTTGCCGGGATTCCTGGCGGCACAGTCGCGGCCGGCAGTGATCAAGATCGACACAGATCGCGTCATTGGCGAGGTGGATCCTCATCTCTTCGGCAATTTCACCGAACACCTGGGCCGGTGCATCTATGGCGGCATCTTCGATGAGGGGAGTCCGTTGTCCGACGAGAACGGATTCCGCAAAGACGTGCTGGCGGCCGTGCAGGGACTGGGAGTCACCGTGCTGCGCTGGCCTGGCGGCAACTTCGCTTCCGGCTATAACTGGATGGACGGCATCGGCCCGCGCGACCAGCGTCCGGCGCGCCGCGACGATGCCTGGGGCGCGCTGGAATCGAACCGCTTCGGCACCGACGAATTCCTGAAGTATTGCGAGCGCGTGGGCGCCGAGCCGTACCTCTGCATCAACGCCGGTCTGGGAACCGTGGACGAGGCTCGTAAGTGGGTGGAGTACGTCAACGAGCCGGGCAAGACTTACCTGGCCGAGCAGCGCCGCAAGAACGGCCGCGACAAGCCGTGGGGCGTGAAGTATTGGGGCTTGGGGAATGAAATCGACGGGCCCTGGCAACTCGGACACAAGAACGCCGAGGACTATGCCACGTTCGCGCTGGAAGCCGCGAAGGCCATGCGTCGCGCCGACGACTCGATCCAGTTGATTGCATCCGGCTCATCGAACTTCGGACCCGATTCCGACTGGGTGGGCTGGAATCGGACGGTGCTCGACCGCCTGAAGACGGAGATCGATTACATCTCGCTGCACACTTACATTGGAAATCGCGATAACAACTTCGAGAAGTTCCTGGCGGTGTCGCGCGATATCGAGGACCGCATCGCGGTGGTGGAGGGCCAGATCAAGGCCGCGCGCGTGGGAAATCCAAATGCGCGTCCGATCCATATCGCATTCGACGAGTGGAATGTCTGGTATCGCGCGCGCCCTTCCGGGGAATTCGCCATCGGACGCACGGGCCTCGAGGAGAATTACAATTTCGAGGACGCGCTCGCCATGGGGATGTTCCTCAATGCTTTCATCCGGCATGCCGATGTGGTCAAGATGGCCAACCTGGCGCAGTTAGTCAACGTGATTGCCCCGATCTTCACTAACAAACAAGGCCTCTTCCTGCAGACTATCTACTTCCCGCTGGCGGAGTACGCGAAGCAGCGCGGCTACCAATCGCTGGACGTGTTAGTGCAGGCTCCGGAATACAAGCCGGACAGCGGGCGCGCCCTCAGTTATCTGGATGTCTCGTGTACTTACGATCCGAAGACGCGCCGCGTGTTCCTGAATGTGTTGAACCGCAGCGAGAGGCAGGACATCGCCGCGCAGATCGGCAGCGTCTCAGGCGCGATGACCGGCTCCGCCAACTTATGGGAGCTGAATCATGCCGATTTGAAAGCCACTCACACCTTTGGCAACGACAAAGTGGTGCGGCCTGTCACTAAGGCATTCCAACCTGTCGCACAGGAGAAAGGCTTCGGCTATACGTTCCCGAAGCACTCGTTGACGATTCTTACGCTGCAATTGAATTAGAGTAACACCGGAGCTTTCAGAGGACGAATGCCCGAAACATCCATTTAGAAGTTGCTCCCG
>JBEKNN010000290.1:0-11056 GCA_049522755.1 Bryobacteraceae bacterium
GGTTTGTGTCGTCTGTCTCTTGCGGAGCTTGACAGACCAGCAATAACAGACCACAAAAGGCGATGGTCTGTCCCACTATAATGGAGGCGGAATGCAAATTGGCATGTCGAGCCGCGCGGTGTTGTGGGCAGGCTTCGGCAGTCTGCTCGGGCTCATGGTTCTGGTAGCGGTGAGCGCCAATCGGGCGCTGAACCGGATCGAAGAATCGAGCCGGCAGATTCGCCGCGGATTTCTGGAGCGCGACGATCTGCTGGACCGCTTGCGCGCCAATCTATACCGGTCGAGCATCGACCTTCGCGATTACCTGCTGCACGCCGACCCTCAACTTGCCGAGCGCCGGCGCGCCGAGATTCAACATACGGAACAGGAGGTGGCGGCCGGCCTGCGGCAGTACCGCAAAGACGCCCCGCCGCAAGAAACCGCCGCGGTGGACGAACTGCAGCGCGACGTGGATATCTACTTCAGTCTGGTGGAGCCGGTGCTGACTTGGGATGCGGATACGCGAAGCGCCCAGGGAGCCGATTACCTGCGAACGCAGATTTTTCCGCGCCGCCAGCAGCTTCTGCAAATCTCCGACCGCATTCGCGCCATGGATGCGCAGCAGCTCGCTTCGGGTGAAACCACGGTGGCCGCGGTGTTCACCAGTTTTCGCCGCGAAGTGGTGATCACTACGCTTTTCACGACGCTCTTTGGCCTGGCGCTGGCGTTCTTTGCTATCGGCCGCGTGCAGGCCCTCGAAGGCGAATCGGACACGCGCTACCGGGAGGTGGTGCGGGCGCGGGAAGAGTTGCACCAGCTTTCGGCGCGGCTGGTTTCGGCGCAGGAAGAGGAGCGGCGCAACCTCTCGCGCGAGCTGCACGATGAAATCGGCCAATCGATGTCGGCGCTGCTGGTGGAGCTGGGGAATCTTGGGTCGGCGCTGCCGCCGGAGAACGCGGCGCTGCAGGAACGCCTGCGGGCGGTGAAACGGCTGGCGGAAAACAACGTGGTGGTGCTGCGGAATCTTTCGCTGCTGCTGCGGCCTTCCATGCTCGACGATCTGGGCCTGGTTCCCGCGCTCAAGTGGCAGGCGCGCGAGGTCGCCCGCCGCAGCGGCATCAAGGTCAAAGTGGACGCCGAGGATGTGCCCGACCATTTGCCCGACGAATACCGCACGTGCATCTACCGCGTGGTGCAGGAGGCGCTGCACAACGCCACGCGACATTCCAAGGCCACGCACGTGCGGGTTACCGTTACACACGAGCAATCCCGCGTGTGCGTCCGCATTCAGGACGATGGAGTGGGATTTCAAGCGTCGCAGGAAAAGGGCATGGGCATCCTGGGAATGGAGGAACGCGTGCGGCATTTGGGCGGCAGTTTTCAGATCGATTCCGGATCGGGGCATGGGGCCGCAATATCGATGCAGCTGCCACTCTCGGCCGCTCCCGAGGCGGTCGCGACGCTATGAGTCAAATCCGTATCGCGCTCGCCGACGATCACGCGGTGATGCGCACCGGGCTGCGTCTGGTGCTGGAACGGCAAGCTGATTTTTCGGTGGTTGGCGAAGCGTCCGACGGGCGCGAGGCGGTGGCGCTGGTACAGCGCGAAACGCCGGACGTACTGGTGATGGACATCGGCATGCCGAATCTCAACGGCATCGAAGCGGCGCGGCAGGTAGGCGCCGCGGCGCCGCAGGTGGCGGTGGTCATCCTGAGCATGCACTCCGACGAATCGTATGTACTGCGCGCGCTGAAGGCGGGCGCGCGCGGATATCTGCTGAAGGAATCCGCCGAATCGGATCTGATCGCGGCCATCCGCGCGGTCCATGCGGGCAAGGCGTTCTTCAGCCCGGCGGTGAGCCGCATGCTGGTCGAGGACTACGTGCGCCAGTTGCAGGATCGCGAAATCGAAGACAGCTACGAGCTGCTTACCACGCGCGAGCGCGAGATTCTGCAACTGGTGGCGGAGGGGAAGAGCAATAAGGAAGTCGCGGCCATTTTGAATTTGAGCTTGTACACAATTGAAACGCATCGCGGGAATTTGATGGAGAAACTGGGCCTGCATACGGTTCCGGAGTTGATTCTGTATGCGGTGCGCAAGGGCGTGATTTCGTAGGACAGGGCTGCGTGCTTGTCGGCGCGCGGAGCGCGTGCCTCTGGCACGCCGACCGGCCGGGAGGCCGGTCCCAGTGGCCAACAGAAGCGCGTTCCCACGAGTGTGAACGCTGCACGCAAAAGTGCGTGCGCCACGACGGCATTTCGGATTCTGGCCAGGTTATTTCGTGAGGGGCGTGAGAAGTATCTTTTGTAAGATGCCGGGGATCTCGAATACGGCGCGATTGCGCTGGCGTTCTGTCGCGGCGCGATAGCGAGCGTAGGCGGCGGGATCGAGGAGCCCGTCCACGGCCTGCGCGATGCGGCGAAAATTGGGCAGCACCATGCCCACGCCTTGCTCGATAACCCACTCGGCGTTGAAGCGTTCCTGCGGCAGCGTCCAGGCGTTGCGCTCGACGATCACCGGCAGATGCATGGCGACGGCTTCGCTGATGCTCCCGGGACCGGGCTTGCCGATGAAGTAATCGGCGAGCTGCATGTATCGCGGAATCTCTTTAGTAAATCCTTCCACGAACATCGGGGCTTCATGCGGCATTTCGCGCAGACGCCGGGCCAGTTTTTCGTTGTTGCCGCAAATCAGCAGGAGCTGACGCGCGGGCAGGCTGCGTGCGATCTCTTCCATGACCGCCGCGCCCTGTCCGCCGAAAAGAACCAGGCCGACGGGCTGATCCGCTGAGAATCCCAGCTTGGCGCGCGCGGCCGCGCGGTCTTCGGCGCTGAGCGGCGCGATCTCATAGAACCGCGGGTTAAGAATCATGCCCGACACGCGAAAAATCTTCGACTCGGGGTGGCCGAGGGCGCGGGCCTGCGCGACCGCTTTGTCCGATCCACAGATGAAGTACTGATCCTGGCGCTCAATCCAGAAGTGCGGCGGATAGTCGGCGAGATCGGTCAGAATCGTGACCATCGGCACGCCGGGCAAGACGCGCTGCAAGCTTTCGCAAACCGAGCGATTGAAGTTAGGTACCAGCGAAACCACCATATCCGGCCGGTTTGCATGCCAGAGCTGTTCGAACAAACGCACTTGCTGAGAGTGGAACAGGCGGATGACTCCGTGCATTCCGCGGAGCACTTGGGCGGAGCCGAGGGTCCATCCCTTCTTCAAGACCAGATTATAAATATCCTGGAGGCGAATGCCGGTCAGCTTGCGGAATATGTCTATGGAATCCAGGAATTCCTGGAGGTTGACCAGCCGGATCTCGAACGGCAGACCCTGCCGCTCCATAACCTGACTTAGCGCGGTGGCGGCGGCGCGATGACCGCCGCCGGCGTCGAAGAAGAGAAAATCCAGCCGCTTCATCGATCCGATTGTGCCATGCCGTACCGGCGATCCGCGAAAAAACAAGCTCATTAACGAATGTTTTTTCCCGATGTCACTGAATTGTAGCCATTTAGGGACCAAACTCGAAATATGCGGAGCGAACTGCATCTGCACATGCGGCTCTCGGGTAAGTGTACCTGGTTGTGTACTCTGGTAGAGAGCGTGTTCGCGCGCCGGTGGATGTCCCGCCGCATGCAGGTGTGGACAACGCGGGTGGCGAATTCGGCCGCGAGACCGATGGCGGAGGCGGCATGACGCTAGCGGGGGCAATGTTCCATTTCATCGATCACCGCGACCATCGCTTGATGCGGCGCGTCAACCGGTGGCCGGCTCCGCGCTGGATCCGCATCTGGATGTTGTGCGCGACGCGCGGCGGCGACGGATGGCTTTGGTACGCGCTGGGATTGACGCTGCTAATATTCGGCGGCGACGAAAGATTCATGGCGGTGGGCGCAGCCGCGCTGGCCGCAGGGTCGGGCGTGGCATTATTCCTGCGCATCAAGAAGGCTACCGGCCGCAAGCGCCCGTGCGCCGTCGAACCGCATTGCTGGGCTACGCTGCTGCCGCCCGACCAGTTTTCGTTTCCCTCCGGACACACCATCACGGCCTTCGCCGTCGCGGTATCCTTGAGCGCGTTTTATCCGGAACTGGCAGCGGGATTATTCTTCTGCGCCGTGAGTGTGGCGGCGTCGCGGATCCTGCTCGGGATGCATTTTCTGAGTGACGTGATCGCCGGGGCGGCCATCGGGACACTGCTTGGACTTGCCTCGGCTTGGGCAATCAGGCTGCTGTAAGGTAGTAGGGCGGACCCCCTGGTCCGCGCGCGTCCCCCTGGACCCGCATCTTTGCCCGGCTCTGGTGATAGTGAATCTGTCCAGGCAACCGCCGAGCGATTTGGTCTGGAACGAGCGTTCCGATTCGGGATGACCGGTAGGCAGATCGGCTTCGCAGTACACGTCGTCAAACAATCCCATAGGACTTACCTCCGGAGTTTCGTTCCCGCATTTTCGTTTGCATTAGCGTGGCGTGGACGATCACGCTTGAGGAAGCAGCTCATCCAGTTTGACAGTCACGCCGATGCGTTCGCATCGGTAGACATCCGTGACTCGTAGCGTTGCGTCCTTACGAAAAACGGTCATACTGCGGGTGGCGGGGTAGATCACCCAAACCTCGGAGGCGCCTTCTTCCAGATACGCGCTTACCTTGCGGTCGATCTCCGCGGCGGTGTTGCCTCGGGAAACGATTTCGATGGCGATCACCGGGGAGCCCTGCAACCATTCGGACACTGGCTGATCGGGCCAGGTCACGCTGACGTCCGGTATCAGCCAACCCCGCCTCAATTGGTAGCCCTCGAAGAACCACACGCGGGATTTGTCGAGAGCGGTTAGCAGCAGGTCCTGGAACGCTCTGGCGATGATCGAATGACTATTCGTGGCAGGTGGCAATGAGATCAACTCTCCGTCCAGCAATTCCTGCTTGCCCGGACTGTCGGGAAGGTTGAGGAACTCCTCGGCCGTAAGCTGCGTGATCGCGCTCATGGTTTCATTGTAGATCGGATTGTCTACTCCCCGGCCAGCATCCGCATCGCCCAATGTCGAATAGGTTCCTTGCCTGTCACTCGCCGAATGTCTTGCATGCCGCGCAGCACAAAGCTCATCGCGTACACAAGAAGCCAGACCGCCGCGGTCCAGTCGACCCACTGCGCCATATCGCGGATTTCCGTGGTGGTAGCGTGTGGGGCGATAACTTCGAACCACGGCTTCGTCATGAACAAGACAGCTATCAGGATCAGTCCGAAGGCGTTGATCGCTATGCGAACTGCCGCACGCCGCCGCGTCCACCACGGCCGGAACAGGTTCGCACACGCAGTCGCCGCCAAGGCTGCGAAAAGCGTCGGTATGGGCCAGTAAAAGCTATGTAACAGAGCAGGCGCAAATGTGATTCGCAGCCCTGGGATTTCCGGAAGTCGCAGCAGATTCACCCACCACAGAATCAGCAAGCCGTTCCATGCCAGCTCGGCGGCCGAGTTACTCCTCGATATCTGGTTCGGATGGCGCAATCGGGGTAACTTGCGCGGATTCCACTGTTCGAGGAACCGCGATTTCGCATGGTATCTCTCGATAAGTGCGAACGTCGCCGTGATCGCCAATAATGTGTTAACCCCCACGAGCCAAAAGGACCTTAGAGCGTCGGCTACGGCGTCGCCCGGATCCGCGTTGCCATGTGTGCGATCGAGCAGCGCGAATCCGATCCAGACCAGAAACCACCCAACCGCCTGATAGAGCAGTGCCCACTTCACCACCAGGCGGTAAATAGGAAACAGCAATGGTCCAATCAAGTACCGTTGCGGCAGATAGCTCTCCGCCACTAATAGCGGGGCTCCTCGTCTCTTGAGGATGGCTTCCAACTCGGCGTTGTCCAGGTTACGGCCGAGCTCGCTCTGCTTCTCTTCGATCTGCGAGCGGATGTCTTCGGAAAGCTCGGCGATGATGTCACGCTTTTGCGGTTGGGGCAGCCAGAAACCGACAGCCTGAAGATAACGATCGAGCAGTTCCATATCGAGCTCCTTAAAGAATTCCGTTGAGTGAGGCATTGATGCTTCGCCATTCGGCCGCAAGCTGTTTCAGAAGTTGCCGGCCGTCGTCAGAGGTGCGGTAAAAGCGCTTGTTGCGCTTGTCTTCCTCGCGCCACTGGCTGACCAGCAGTCCCTGGCTCTCCAACCGGCGCAGCAGCGGATAGAGGGTGTTTTCGTCGATCTCCATCCCGCGGCCGGCCAGTGTCTTACGCAGCGCGTAGCCGTAATGTTCGGTTTTGAGCTGCGCCAGCACGGCCAGAATCAGGCAGCCGCGGCGCAACTCCAGGCGAAGATTTTCAAGAAGATCCGGATTCATGGGCGGTACCGTTCGCTAAACACCATTTATCAAACACCATCTGATACACACTGTATATCACACAGTATAAAATGTCAAGACTTTTCGCGGCCCCTGCTGAAACTCCGAAAGATGCGACGGGCTTATAGCAATAACGACAGCGCTAACTACAGCACCGGCGAATCATTCCCCAGCATCGCCCGCCGCACAATCTTGATCGGCGGAAAGCCCTGCTTCAGAAACGAATTGTGGAACTCCTCCAGCGAGAATTGCTTGCCCTTCATTTGCTTGTAATCCTCGCGCAGCTTGAGAATTTCGAGCTTGCCCAGCGTGTAATACAGATAAGTCGGGTCGCCCGTGCCGCGCTTCGATTCCCGCTCGCCATTGGCATGCGTCTGATAGCCTTCCTTCACGAAGAAGTCGATAGCTTGCTCATAGGTCATCTTGCCGGTGTGCATCTGAATGCCGACGATATAGCGCGCGTTGCGCAGCAGCGCGTCCTGCAACTGGCCCAGGCGCAGCTTCAGATCGCCGTTGCCGTAGCCCTCGTCGAGCATCATCTGCTCGTTGTAGTGCGCCCAGCCTTCGGCGTTGCTGCTGCATCCGATGAGCTTGCGGACCTTGCTGGCTGCGTCCTTGAGCCACAGAAATTGCACGTAGTGGCCGCCGTAAACCTCGTGAATGGCGGTGCTGATAACGGTGCCGCGGTTGAAACCAGCCATGTGCTCTTCCACCTGCTGCTTGGGCCAGTTCGGCTCGGGCAGCGTCACGTTGAAGAACGCTTCTTTAGCCACTTTCTCGAATGGGCCGGGCGTATCCATGGAAGCGAAAGTTGTGGCGCGCATAAACGGCGGCGTCTCTTCCACAATCGGCAGCACCTGCGAGGGAATCGTCATGATGCGATGCTGCGTAATGTAATCGCGCAATCCGCCCAGCGTCCCGCGGAACGCGTCGAGCAGCTTATCGGGGGCGGGGTGATCGCGCTCCAGCTCTTCCAGAATCTGCTGCGGCGTACGCTTGGGGTCGATCTTCGCCGCCACGCGCTTGAATTCCGCCTGGTTCAGGCGCAGATTCGCGTAGCCGATCTCAAGCAGTTTATCGAGCGGCGTATCCACCATCTCGTCGTAGAGAAGCTTCTTGCTGTAGTTATCCGCGCCGATGCGGAAATCGCCCTTGGAGCGCGGCAGAACATCGGTCTTGAGATAACTCTGGTACGCGTTGACGGCCGCTATAGTGGCATCGTTAGCGGTCTTGAATTGCGCCAGAAGCTGCCGGTCGGTGACCGCTTTGAAGGCCGCGGGCACGTCGTTCTGGAAGAAGCTGACAATGCCCGGAAGCTGCTCGATGGCGATATCGGTGTAGATCTTCGGAGGATTGTTGAGATTCTCACGCGCGGATTGGAACAGGCGCGGAATCTGGCGCTCGCGCGCGATGGCCGATTTCAGACGCTCCGCGGGCGGCGCGAAGGTTCGGCTCATGATGACGAAGACCGCATTGGTGGCGTATGACGAGTAGTTATCGGGATTCTTTTCCCAGCCGCGGATTTGTTCCAGCGCCAGAAGCTGCCCGCGAATCTGCGCCAGCACCAGTTCGCGGTCGGCCGCGGCGGTGGGGGAAAGACCGCGCGGATCGAAATTTTGCGCCGCGGTTTCATACTTGCGCAAACCGGCGACCGCCGCCTGGATTTCCGCCCGCGAAAAGGTGGGCATCAGCGCATCGTATTGATGGAAGCCGGAGGCGGTGCCTTGTGCGGGATCGTACTGGAACAGCACGTCGGTGAAGTAGCCGTCCGCCAGTTTGGCGAAATCGGCGTCGCGAGTTTGAGCGAAAGACATAGTGGCCAGTGAGAAAATGAGGATGCGGCTAGCTTTCATATTGTCTTATCCATTATAAGAACGTGCCGATCGCGCTACTAATCTTCGCGGCAACTCATGTCGCGCTGGCTCTCGGGCGCCTGCCCTGGTTGCGCGTGGACCGCACCGGGGTGGCGATCATCGGCGCCAGCCTGATGGTGGCGGCCAACGTAGTAACACTCCAACAGGCGTAGCGGCTATCGACTATGACACCATCGTTCTGCTGTTCGGCATGATGATCGTGGTAGCCAACCTGCGGCTCTCCGGGTTCTTCGCGCTGGTGAGCGCCTGGGTGGTGCGGCATGCGCACCGGCCATTGCTGCTGTTGAGCGGCATCGTGGCTGTCTCCGGAGTGTTGTCGGCGTTTTTCGTGAACGACACGGTGTGTCTGGTTCTCACTCCGCTGGTGCTCGATATCAATCACGGAGCGGCTGCAGCGCAATCCGATTCCTTATCTGCTGGCGGTGGCCATGGCGTCGAACGCCGGCAGCGTGGCCACCATCACCGGGAATCCGCAGAACATGATGATCGGCAGCTTCTCGCACATCGGCTATCGCACCTTCGCCGCAGCGCTGGCGCCGGTTGCGCTGATCGGGCTCGCAATCACGGTCGCAGTGATCGCCGTAGTTTATCGGGCGGAGTTTCGAAAGGAAACGGCGCTGCAGGTCGAACCCGCCAAGGTGCGGGTGAACCGCGCGCTGATGGTGAAGTCGCTGGCCATAGCCGGCGCGATGCTGCTGGCATTCTTCGCCGGATGGCCGCCGCCGAAAACGGCGCTGATCGCGGGCGCGCTGCTGCTGATTACGCGGCGGCTGAAGCCCGAGCGCATCTACCGCGAGATCGATTGGAGCCTGCTGGCATTGTTCGTGGGCCTCTTCGTGGTAATCGCAGGGTTGGAGCGAACGCCGTTCCCGGCCGACCTGTTCGCCGTGGCATCGCGCTATCACATGGAGCGAACCGTGCCCATGACCGTCTCTTCGGCCGCGCTCTCGAACCTGGTGAGCAACGTACCAGCGGTGCTGGTGTTCCGGAGTTTCGTCACGCGCCTGCCGGATGCGGCGCACGCGTGGCTGACGCTGGCGATGTCGTCCACGCTGGCCGGGAACCTCACCGTGCTGGGGTCGGTGGCGAACTTAATTGTGGTGCAGCGCGCGCGCGGCCGCGTCGAGATCGGCTTCTGGGAATATGCGAAGGCGGGCGTGCCCATAACTATTCTGAGCCTGGCGGCGGGCGCGGCGATGCTCCACTAACATTGAACTTGGACTTGTCTTTCACGAGCCATGACTGGCGGACAGGCCAGGAGGCCTGTCCCACATTCGGATCAGTCGCCGAGCGCCGCCCTCATGCGAGGGTCGGAGCGTATTTTCTCCGCGGCTGGCCGATTTTCGGCGGCCTCATACCACGTCGGGTCCAGTCTTGCGCCTGCGCGGACAAGCAGCGCGACTACCTCGTAGTAGGGTTCTTGTTTGGCGCTCCTTGAGTTTCCCCAAGCGTATAACGCCCACCCCAGAGGCGTGCCCTCATAGCTTTCATCCTTCGCGTCGATTGGCGCGCCGCGCTCTATCAGCAGCTTGACCGTATCCACGTGTCCGCCGTACGCGGCCCAATGCAATCCGGTCTGTCCGTGATGCCTCAGCTTGGCATCCAGATCCATACCTCTTTGCAGCAGGAAATCGACAACGCTGGTGCGGCCGAATTCACAAGCCCACGCGAATCCGTCCTGCATTTGTTTCGGCGTCGCGGGCGGCTTCAGGCTGCCGTCATGATTGAAGAAGCTCTTGACTATGTCGAGCCGCCCGACTCCGGCTGCTCCTTCCAGGTCTAACCGCGCGCCGCGGCTCGCAAGGAATTCGGCTGCCTGGCCGCGCCCGTTACCCAGGCAGCTATTCACCGCGCCGCATCCATCCGGACCCTCGATGATTGCGCCCTGGCCGATCAGGAGCTCCATCAGCGGGAGTTGCACGCCGGCGTTTTCCGGATGGCAACTCGTCGCCGTCAATCCCAGCGCGGTCGACCGGCCGCTATAGGCGTCCGACTCCGCATTCACATCGGCGCCGGCCTTCAGCAGCAGCTTCGCGATCTCGACAATGTTCTTGGGCGTCTTCTGGCGGAAGTCCTCGACGCCATTCGCAGAGACGTAATGGAGCAGCGTAGAACGATGCTCACGCGCTGAACGCGCATGCACCAGCTCCGGATTCTCACGCAGCAGCTTATCGAGCGCGGCTGAACCACCGCTGACGATTGCGTCCACGGCCGCTTCGAATTGCGAGACGGGCGAATCGGCGCGCGTCAGCGCTTCGAGGTGCCTGGCAAATTTCGGCCAGCTAAGAAAGCCGTGACCGCGCGCGATGAAGAACTGCGCATCGGCCAGCGTGCACCGCGCAGCGCGCTCGTTCGTCTGCTTGAACTTGTGCCAGCGTTGTTCCATCCGTTCCGCGTCGCTATCGATCTGTCTCCGGACTTCGGGCGCAATTTCCACGCCTTGCAGCCGGGTAATCGCTTCCGCCCAGCGCGCCGCCCAGTCGCGGATTGCGCCAGGGTCGCTCGACTTGCAAGCGGATTGGAAATCTTTTGCGAGTTTCTTGTATTGTTCGATGTTGGGACGAGGCGGTAGGGGCAGTGCGTCAGACATACGAGTCTCCTTTCAAAGTTCGCCTGGAGTCCGCCCAAGTCAGGCTGAAAGAAGTTTCGTAATGTCAGATGTACTGCTGAAGGTGGGCACGGCCCTTTCCGCGGACTGGTTGCGCCCTTCGCGCTGTAGCCACCATATCGCGCGGCCAGGCCAAAGTCAAAGTGGCTGCCGCATCCCCACTCTCGGGACGGGTGGTTCGCGCGGGTAAAGACGCGTCCCCATGAGTGGGGACGCTGCACGTTGAGAACGGGCGCCACGTCGCAAGCGGAGACGCGAGGGCGTGTGGA